>JAJYDK010000001.1:194426-219835 GCA_021777555.1 Pseudomonadota bacterium
ATACATCGCCTGGAGCGATTTATGACGGCGCGAAGCGCCGGCCCCGGAGGGGCGAGGCCCAGGAAGGGCCGAGCAATACATCGCCTGGAGCGATTTATGACGGCGCGAAGCGCCGGCCCCGGAGGGGCGAGGCCCAGGAAGGGCCGAGCAATACATCGCCTGGAGCGATTTATGACGGCGCGAAGCGCCGGCCCCGGAGGGGAATTTGCTGCATATGCCGTGCGGGTGAGCGGGACGGAGTTCCGGTGGGCCGCGGAGCGGGGAGGCAGGGCGAGCGAAGTGGCGGAATTGAGGTTCGGGCCAGTTCGGACGCTGCAGTCTGCTCCTGGCGACAGAAGTTGGCATGTCGCAGTCGGACGTATTTGTCGCTTGGCCGCACATTCTCAGGGTGACGTTTGACTTCGATGACGTGTTAAGCCCCGTCAGCCGGCTCGTGGTGGGAAGAAGGCGTAAGGGCAGGGGCTTGCACCACGTCCAAATATGGATATAATCACAGCATTGGATAAGCGCACAGGTGATCGCGATGTCTGACCTGACTACTCGCCAAACGCAGGTTCTACGTCTCATCCAGCGTTTCATCATCCATTCCGGCATGCCGCCCACCCGGGCCGAGATCGCCCGCGAGCTCGGCTTCCGCTCGCCCAATGCGGCCGAGGATCACCTGCGCGCCCTGGCCCGCAAGGGGGTCATCGCCCTGGTGCCGGGGGCCTCGCGCGGCATCCAGCTCAAGGACACCATCCGCGAGCAGATGGGGCTGCCGCTGATCGGACGCGTTGCCGCCGGCAAACCGATTTTCTCGGAAGAGAACTTCGAAGCCCGGCTGCAGATCGATCCCGGCCTGTTCCAGCCACGCCCCCACTACCTGCTCAAGGTCACCGGCATGAGCATGAAGGACGCCGGCATCCTCGATGGGGACCTCGTGGCGGTCCACCGTACCCCCGATGTGCGCAGCCGCCAGATCGTCGTGGCGCGATTGGAGAACGAGGTCACCGTGAAGCGCTATCGCCAGGAGGGCTCGGTTGTCTGGCTGCTGCCGGAGAACAGCGATTTCGAGCCCATCCGGGTCGACCTGAAGGAGAAGGATCTGCTCATCGAGGGCATCGTGGTCGGAGTGTTGCGCCGGGGAAAAACGCACGGGTTGATCTAGCCCCCGCTGGCCTTGGCCGGGTGTCCCCGCAGGGAGCGGGGTGCGGAGGTTTTTTGTCCGAGTTTTCCCATGTCCTCCGATTTCTCCGAGTGTGGCGAAACGCTTCCCCCGCGGGAGGACAGGCCCCAGGAGCTTGCCCGGCTTCTGGCTCATCCGGCCATCTGGCGCGCAGGCCGCGCAGCCCGCACGCAGGCGTGGCCGACGGGTTTTCCGGCCCTCGATGAGGGACTGCCCGGCGGAGGCTGGCCGCGGAGCGGGCTGATCGAAATCCTTTCCTCCCGTTTCGGAATGGGGGAGCTCGCGCTCCTCATGCCGGCGCTAGCGGCCGTGACGTGTCGTGCGGGTGCGCGCTGGTGCGCGTGGATTGCGCCACCTCTGCAACCTTTCGCGCCGGCGCTCGAGGCGTGCGGTATCGCTCTCGAACGGATGCTCATCGTGCGGGGTGCGCCGCATGCGAGGCGCTCGAACCGCAAGGAATCGTGGACCTTCGAGCAGGCCCTGGGCTCCGGTGCGTGCGACATCGCTTTCGCCTGGGCACGGCAGCCTCCGCCCCGGCAGCTCCGCCGTCTGCATCTGGCCGCGCAGCGCGGCGGCACGCTCGGGGTGTTGTTCCGGCCCTCTCGGGCGGCTCGGGAAGCCTCCCCCGCGGTCCTGCGGGTTGGCGTCGAGCCGCTCCCCGGTGGGGCGCGGGTCAGGCTTCTGAAGAGCCAGGGGGGCGCACGAGGGGCGATCGACCTCGAGTGGGCCTCGCAGGCCTCTCTCGCGGGGCGCCCATGAGAGCCCGCCGAAGCGCGGATCTATTCGCACCACCGCTGCCCAAGCGCACCCCGCCGGCAGCCCCGCTCAAGACCCTTGCGCCGCCGCAGCCCGTTTCACCGGCTGCGGCGCCCGCCGAGCTGTGGCTTGGCGTGCAGGTGATGATCGGCGCGAAGCAGGCCGGGCCCGATTCTCCACCAGAGCTCGGACGCCTCGCCACGCTCGCGCAGCGGCTCACGCCGCGCCTCAGCCTGGCGCCACCCGATGGTCTGCTGCTCGAGGTCAAGGGGAGCCTGCATCTGTTCGGGGGAGTGGATGGCATCAGGCGCGAGATGGCTCTCGAGTGCGCGCGCTGCGGCCTGCGGGGCACTCTGGCGCTCGCGCCGACGCCGCTCGCCGCATTGACCGCCGCGCGCGCCGGCAGGTCCCTCCTCGTGTTGGATCCGGCGCAGCTCATCGGACAGCTCTCGCCCCTGCCGCTCGCGGCGCTGCGTTGGCCGCAAAAGCTCCTCGAGCGTCTGGCATTCATCGGCGTGCGCACCATTGGCCAGGCGCTGCGTCTGCCCCGCGCGGGCTTTGCGCAGCGATTTGGAGCCGCGCAGCTCGGTGAGCTCGATCGCCTGACGGGGCGTGTGAGCGATCCGCGGGAGCGGTTCGAGGTTCGTACGCGCTTCCGCCGTCGCCGCGAGTTGTCCTGCGAGCTGGACAACCATGGGGCGCTGCTCGAGGCACTCGGCCCGCTTCTTACGGCGCTCGAGCAGTTCCTCGAGTCCCGTCAGTGCGGAGTGTTGGAGTTGGAGTGCCGCCTGTGGCATCGCGGCCGCCCGCCGAGCCGCTGTGCGCTGCGGCTCGCCGCGCCGCTTGCCGATGCGCGGCGGCTCGCGGGGCTGCTCGGCGAGCGGTTGGGCACGCTCGCCCTGCCCGAGCCGGTGCGCGCCTGCGAGCTGCGCTCGGGGCTCCCGGTGCCGCGGGTGCTGTCATCCGCAGGGCTCTGGCAACCGGGTGAGCACGGGGGCCTGTCCGAGGCGCACTCCCCGCACCTCATCGAGCGGCTGCGCGCCCGCCTGGGATCGGAGGCGGTCAAGGGCCTGGCGGTCCTTAAGGATCATCGGCCGGAAGCCGCCTGGTGTGTCAGGGAGCCCGAGGCGTGCTCAGAGGTGTCGCACTGTCGGCCCCTGGAAGGGGAGCTTGCGCCCCCCGCGTCCCGCCCGGGCGCTCCTCGCGATGCGACCCGCCCCCTCTGGCTGCTGCCCTTGCCGCGGCGGCTCACCGAGCGCGACGGCCTGCCGAGATACCGCGGCGGGCTGCGTCTGCTGAGCGAGCCGGAGCGGATCGAGACGGGGTGGTGGGATGGGGCGGAGGTCGCGCGCGATTATTACATCGCCCTCGACATTCACGGCCGCAGGCTGTGGCTCTTCCGCGAGCGCCATCCGCCTCACCGATGGTTCCTGCACGGTGTGTTTGGGTAACGATGGAATACGCCGAGCTGCATTGCCTCAGCAACTTCACCTTCCTGCGCGGCGCCTCTCATCCGAAGGAGCTCATCGAGCAGGCCGCGGACCTCGGCTACACGGCGCTCGCGCTCACCGACGAGTGTTCCTTGAGCGGTGTCGTACGCGCCCATGTCGCGGCGAAGGAGCGGGGGCTGAAGCTCATCATCGGCTCGGAGCTGCGTCTTGCCTGCGGTCTCGCGCTGGTGGCCCTCGCCATCGACCGCCACGGCTACGGCCGGCTCTGCCGGCTCATCACCCAAGGACGCCGCGCCGCGGTCAAAGGCGGCTACCGTCTGACACGGGCCGATCTGGCGATCCTCGAGCACTGTCTCATCCTGTGGCTGCCTGGAGAGCGGCCGTGCGACTCGGAGGCACGCTGGCTCGCGGAGCGCTTCCCGGGTGGAGTCTGGATCGCCGTGGAGCTGTTGCGCGGCGGGGCCGATCGCGAGCATCTGCAGGCCTTGCGGCGTATCGGGCGCGAGACGGGCTTGCGGCTGGTCGCAAGCGGAGATGTTCACATGCACGTGCGCTCGCGCCGCACGGTGCAGGATGCGCTTACCGCCATCCGGCTCAACGTACCTGTTGCAGAGGCGGGTGAAAACCTTCATCCAAACGGCGAGCGTCATCTGCGCGAGCGCGAACGGCTCGACAGGCTCTATCCGCGTGAGCTGTTGGAGGAGACGGTGCGCATCGCGCAGCGGTGCGCTTTCTCGCTGGATGAGCTGCGGTACGAGTATCCGCGCGAGCTGGTGCCGCCGGGGCAGACCCCGGCCAGCCACCTGCGCAAGCTCACGGAGGAGGGCGTCCGCCGCCGCTGGCCACAGGGCATACCCGAGGACGAGCGCGCCGCCCTCGAGCACGAGCTCGCCCTGATCGCGGAGCTGCGCTACGAGCCGTATTTTCTGACCGTCCACGACATCGTCGCCTTCGCGCGCAGCCGCGGCATCCTCTGCCAGGGCAGGGGCTCGGCCGCCAACTCGCGCGTGTGCTATTGCCTGGGGGTGACCGCGGTCGATCCGCAACGCGGGGCTCAATTGGTGTTCGAGCGTTTCATCTCCAAGGAGCGCAACGAGCCGCCCGACATCGACATCGACTTCGAGCACGAGCGGCGCGAGGAAGTCATCCAGTATGTCTACGATCGATATGGCCGTGAGCGCACGGCCATCGCCGCGACGGTGATCATGTACCGGCCCCGCAGCGCACTGCGCGACCTCGGCAAGGCCTTCGGGCTCGCTCCCGAGCAGTGCGCGCAGCTTGCGGGAGTCATGCAATGGTGGGACGGGGGCGAGGTGCTCACGCAGCGGCTGCGCGAGGCGGGCTTCGATCCTGACAGTCCGGTGCTCGCGCGCCTCCTGCCTCTGGCGCGGGAGCTCATCGCCTTTCCGGGCTTTCCCCGGCACCTGTCCCAGCACGTCGGCGGCTTCGTGATCTCCGCGGGACGGCTCGATGAGCTGGTGCCCATCGAGAATGCGGCGATGGAGGGACGTACGGTGGTGCAATGGGACAAGGATGATCTCGATGCGCTCGGCCTGCTCAAGGTGGACCTGCTGGCGCTCGGCATGCTGACGGCCCTGCGCAAGGGGCTCGATCTCGTCAATCGCTTTCGCGGCACGCGCCATGAGCTCGGGGGGCTGCCGGCCGAGGACCCTCAGGTCTACGAGATGATCTCCCGAGCCGACACGATCGGGGTGTTCCAGATCGAATCGCGCGCGCAGATGGCGATGCTGCCGCGGCTGAAGCCCAGGTGTTACTACGACCTCGTGATCGAGGTGGCCATCGTGCGCCCCGGTCCCATCCAGGGCGACATGGTGCATCCCTATCTCAAGCGCCGTCAGGGACGCGAGCCGGTGAGTTATCCGAGCGATGCCGTCAGGGATGTCCTGAGCCGCACCCTCGGGGTGCCGATCTTCCAGGAGCAGGTGATGCGTCTCGCCATGGTCGCGGCGGGCTTCACGCCCGGGGAGGCCGATCAGCTGCGCCGGGCGATGGGCGCCTGGAAGCGCACCGGTGGGATAGGGCATTTTCGCGACAAGCTCCTGTGTGGCATGACATCGCGCGGCTATGCGGTGGAGTTCGCCGAGCGGATCTACCGGCAGATGATGGGATTTGCGGACTACGGGTTCCCGGAGGCGCATGCCGCGAGCTTCGCCCTGTTGGCGTATGACTCCGCCTGGCTCAAGTGTTACGAGCCGGCGGCGTTCACCGCCGCGCTCCTCAACAGCCAGCCGATGGGCTTCTACGCTCCGGCGCAGCTCGTGCGGGATGCCCGGGAGCACGGGGTACGGGTGCGTCCCGTGGACGCGTGCGAGAGCGGCTGGGACTGCGTGCTCGAGCGGGGAGAGGATGGCGAGCCGGCGCTGCGCCTGGGACTGCGCCTGGTGAAGGGGCTGTCCGGCGGCGGGGCGGATCGCCTCATCGAGGCGCGGCGGCAGGGCGCCTTCGCCAGTGTGCAGGACCTCGCCCGGCGCGCCCGGCTCGATCGCAGGGATCTCGAGGCGCTCGCCGGCGCCGGGGCGCTCGCTTCCCTGAGCGGCAACCGGCATCTGGCGTTCTGGGACGCGGCGGGAACCGAGCGGCCCTTGCCGATCGAGCCCGCCGGGGGCCTTGCTGCGCGCGGCACCGATCCCATCCCCCTGCTGAGCGCCCCGACCGAGGGGGAAGACATCGTGGCGGACTACGCTTCCCTGGGACTCACGCTCGGCCGTCATCCCCTGGCGCTGCTGCGAGACTCTTTGCGCAGCGCCGGTCTGTGCGATGCAGGTGATCTGGCCCGCCTCGAGCCGGGCGGCTGGGTGCGCACCGCCGGCATCGTGCTCTCGCGTCAGCGGCCCTCGGCGGCCAAGGGGGTGACGTTTCTCACCCTGGAGGATGAGACCGGCCCATTGAATGTGATCGTGTGGGAGCGGGTCGGCGAGGAGTATCGCCACGCGCTGGTGGGCTCACGGCTGCTCGAAGTGCACGGCCGGCTGCAGCGTGAGGAGGGCGTCACGCACCTCGTGGCCCGGCGGCTCATCGACCGCTCGGCGCTCCTCGGGGCGCTGCTCACGCGGTCGCGGGATTTCCACTAATCCTTTTTGCGATGCGGCTTCTTGGCGGATTGCTCGCCGATGTCGTAGTCCTGGAAGTCGCTGGTGAGCTCGGCGGTGTGCTTCTCCTCGAGCAGCCGCTCGAGCCTGCGCCAGGCCGGATCGCCCGCCTTGTGGCGGTGCTGCTTCGCCAGGTCGAGGTCCTTGATGGCCTGATCCAGGTCCTCATCGCCTTCTTCGACGGCCGGCTCGTCTTCGTCTTCAAAGTCGTCCGATTCGGATTTCTCGCTCATGCGGCACACCGGGTCCTGCCCCCGCAGGGTGCGAAAAATTAAATCACAAGCCGGATCGAGCGCAATGGCGGGATCAGTGAATCAGGTCATTCATCTGAAAGATCGGCAGCAGCATTGCAAAAACAATGCCCATCACGAACAGTCCCATCACCACGATGAGCAGCGGCCCGAGCAGTCCCACCATGGCGGCCATGATGGCATCGAGCTCGCGGTCCTGGCTGTCGGCGGCCTGGGCGAGCATGGCCTCGAGCTCCCCGCTCGACTCCCCGCTCGAGATGAGATGGATGGTCATGGGGGGGAAGAGCCGGCTGGCACCGAGGGAGCGCCCGATGGGCGCCCCCTCGCGCACCCGGGCGGCCGCATCGATCACCGCATCGCGCATCGGCAGGCTCGTGACCACCTCCCCCGAGATGCGCAGCGCCTCGAGCACCGGGACGGCGCTCGCCGAGAGAATGCTGAAGGTCCGCGTGAAGCGCGCAGTATTGAAGCCGCGCACCAGTTTGCCCATGAGCGGCAGGCGAAGCAGCAGTCCGTGGAAGCGGCGGCGGGCGCGCGGGTCGCGCAGCCGGCGCCTGAAGAGGATCAACGCGATCACCGCGGCGATCACGAGCCACACGCCGTACAGGCGCAGGAAGTGGCTGGTGCCGATCAGCATGCGCGTCATGAGCGGCAGCTGCGCCTTGCTCGCCTCGAACACCGAGACGACCTTGGGTACCACGAACGTGAGCAGTGCCGCGACGATGATGAAGCACATGACCGTGAGCAAGATCGGGTAGAGCATCGCCGCCAGGATCTTCTGGCGGATCTCCTCGCGGCTCTCGGTGTAGTCGGCGAGCCGCTCGAGCACCCCGTCCAGGTGCCCGGCCTGCTCCCCGGCGGAGACCGTGGCGCGATAGATCTCCGGGAACACCCGCGGGAACTCGGCGAGGCCGTCGGCGAGCGTATGGCCTTCCATGACCTTCGAGCGCACCCCGAGAATGATGCTCTGCAGGCGTGGCTTCTCGGTCTGCTGGGAGACCGCGAGGAGCGACTCCTCGAGCGGCAGTCCGGCCCGCACCAGCGTGGCGAGCTGGCGGGTGAACAGGCACACATCGCCCGCCGAGACCCGGCGTGCGAAGTCGAACGATCTCTGGCGGCTCGCTTCCTTCTGCGCCACCTCGCTCACGGCGACCGGCAGGAGCGCGCGCTCGCGCAGCTGCTGGCGGATGTGCCGCGGGGTATCGCCTTCCAGGATGCCCTTGAGCTCCTTGCCGCTCGCATCGAGCGCGGTGTATTCAAAAGCGCCCATGGGCTAGATCGACCGCCGGATCATTTCAATCTTCCCGCGTCACCCGCAGCACTTCCTCGATGGTGGTCTCCCCGCGCAGGATCCTGGCGCGCCCGTCATCGCGGATCGAGGGGGTCGCAAGGCGCGCGTGGCGCTCGATCTCCTGTTCGCTCGCGCCATCGTGGATCATCGTGCGCAGCGCCTCATCGACCACGATGAGCTCGTAGATTCCCGAGCGGCCGCGGTAGCCCGCGGCGTCCGGGCCCGGACGGTAGAGGATCGGTGAGGGGGCCTCGGGGGGCAGATTGAGGAGCCGCCGCTCGTACTCGGTGGCGCGGAAGGACTGCTTGGTCTCGGGATTGAGCACCCGCACCAGGCGCTGTGCGAGCACCCCGATCAGGCTCGAGGAGAGCAGGAACGGCTCGATGCCCATGTCGCGCAGGCGCGTGACCGCCCCGGCCGCGGTATTGGTGTGCAGCGTCGAGAGGACCAGGTGTCCGGTGAGGCTCGCCTGAACCGCGATCTGCGCGGTTTCGAGGTCGCGGATCTCCCCGATCATGACCACATCCGGATCCTGGCGCAGAATCGCCCGCAGGCCGCGCGCGAAGGTCATCTCCACCTTGGTGTTGACCTGCGTCTGGCCGATGCCGTCGATGTAGTACTCGATCGGATCCTCCACGGTCATGATGTTGCGCGTGTTGTCGTTCAGGCGCTCGAGCGCGGCGTAGAGCGTGGTCGTCTTGCCCGAGCCGGTGGGACCGGTGACGAGCAGGATCCCGTGCGGCTTGTGGATGAGTGCATCGACCAGCGACTCGGTCTTGGGGTCCATGCCGAGGGAGGTGAGGTCCAATCGTCCGGCCTGCTTGTCGAGGATGCGAAGCACCACACGCTCGCCGTGTCCGGCGGGAATGGTCGACACGCGAACATCGACCGCGCGTCCGGCGATCCTCAGACCGATGCGCCCATCCTGCGGCAGGCGTTTCTCGGCGATGTCGAGCTTGGACATGACCTTGACACGTGAGACCACGAGCGGGGCGACGGCGCGTTTGGACTGCAGGACCTCGCGCAGCACTCCATCGACGCGAAAGCGCACCACCAGGCGGTTCTCGAAGGGCTCGATGTGGATGTCCGAGGCGTTCTCCTTCACCGCCTGGGTGAGCACCGCGTTGATGAGGCGGATGATGGGCGCATCGTCATCGCTGTCGAGGAGGTCCGCCTGCTCGGGCAGCTCCTGCGCGAGGTGCGCGAGGTCCTCGGTCTCATTGAGCCCCTCGACCGCCTGCATGGTATCGGAGCCTGCCTCGTACACCTGGCGCAGCAGCCGGTCGAACTCCGCCTCGGACACGCGGGCGAGGCGCACCGGGCGGCCGAGGAACCGGCGCGCCTCGGCGAGGGCGAGCGGGGAGGCGTGCTCGCGGTACACGCACTCGGCGAGGCTCTCTGAGAGGTGTCTCACCAGCACGCCGTGGCGCTTGGCGAAGGCGAATGGCAAACGCGGCGGCGGGGGGCCTTGCTCGAGGGGGCTGGGGTCGCTCACGGCGGGGGTTGCGGCTGCGGCTGCGGCTTGGGTGGGGTGACCGATGGCGTCTGCGCCTTGGATTTTGCCGCCCGGGAGGCGCTCCTGCGGGTTGGCGCCGGCAGCGCCGGCAGTTCGGGGCGCGGCTCGCCGTAGAGCAGCGGCGGGAAGCTCTCCGCGGGAATCGAGTTCTCCTGCTGGCGCATGAACTCGTAGTTGCGCCCGCTCGCGTACGCCGCCTCATCCTGATTGCGCAGGATGGTCGGCTTGATGAAGATCATCAGGTTGTTGCGCGTCGAGCTGTCGTTGCGCGACTTGAAGAGCCACCCGAGGATCGGGATATCGCCCACGTACGGCACGCTGTTGTGAGTGCGGTCCTGGGAGCGGTCGATCAGCCCGCCGAGCACCACGATGCCGCCGTTCTGGATCAGCACATTGGTGGTGATGCTGCGCTCGTTGGTGGTCGGATCGGTCACGGAGAAGGCGGTCGTGGCCGGCTGCACGCTCGAGCTCTCGACCGAGATCTTCAACATCACCGCATCGTTGTCCGCCGAGATGGTCGGGGTCACCTTGAGGATGGTGCCGACTTCCTCGGTCTGCACGGTCTGAAAGGGCGTCACGGTGCCGCTGGTCACGGTGGAGGCGTTGGTGTACGCGCCGCTGACGAAGGGCACTTTTTGAACCACCTTGAGCTCGGCCTGCTCGTTGTCCATGGTGGTCGCCGAGGGGGTGTCGAGGATGGTGGCGTTGCTGTTGCCGCGAAGCGCGCGCAGCATCGCCGCAAACGATATCCCGCCGGCGCTGATCGTGCCCACCCCGAGGGTCGTGCCCTCGAGGAGGGTGTCGCTCAAGGAGGTCGCGCCCGCTTTGGCCGCCGCGATCAGGTCGACGATGCTGGTGCCGCCGACCGGCTCGACGAAGCTGCCGAGGGGGAGCTTGTCGGTCTGGGAGTAGGCCGCCCAGTTGACCCCGAGATCGTCGGTCTTGTCGATATTCACCTCGGCGATGATGGCCTGCACCAGCACCTGGGGCCGGCGGATGTCGAGCTTGGTGATGATGCCGAGCACGGTGCGCATCAGCTTCGGCGGGGCGGTGATGACCAGTGCGTTATTCTGGGGATCCGCCCACACCAGCGCGTTTTTCTCCGCCGCCGACTGCGGGGTTGCGCCCCTTGCGCCCACGACCGAGGCGGTGGCGATCTGCGCGAGCTCGGCCATCTGCTGCTTGAGCAGCGGCGCGAGTTTCTTGGCGTTGGCGTAGTGCAGATAGATGACCCGGGTGTCGCCGCCGGACTCGGTGCGGGTGTCGAGCTCGGCCACGAGCGCCCGGATGCGCAGCCGCTCCGCCGGGTCACCGCTGATCAGCACGCTGTTGGTCCGCTCATCGGCCACGATCTTGAAGGCGCGGCCCATCTCCGCCGCCGCCTGCCCCTGGTAGAGCTGGTTGATCACCTCCACCACCTGCGCGGCGGAGGCGTTCTGCAGCGGCATGACGTCGACGTCCTGGTTGCCGACCTGATCGATGCGCTTGATGATCTGCATCATCCGGTAGACGTTGCTCGCCCGGTCGGAGATGATCAGGATGTTGGACGGGGGGTAGGCGGCGAGATGCCCGTATTCCGGGATCATCGGGCGCAGGATCGGCACGAGTTCCGCGGCGCTCACGTTCTTCACCGCGATCACCTGGGTGACGATCTCATCGGAGGTCGGACTCACGTGCCGCGGCAGATCGACGGAGGGCATCTGGCGGGCGTTGGTGTTGGGGAGGATCTTCACGATGTCCCGTCCCGCCGGCACCGCGATGAAGCCGTAGACCTGCAGGATCGAGAGGAACGCCTGGTAGAACGCCGCGGGAGACAGCGGCGTCGAGGAGTACATCGTGACCTGGGCGTTGACACGCGGGTCGATGATGAAGTCCTTGCCGGTCACGGTGCTCACGGCGTGGGCGATCGTGTGGATCGGGGTGTTGCGGAAGTTCGGGGTGATGCTGACCCCGGAGCCGCCGGGGGCCTGCGGGTCCGTCTGCGGGAAGGCGGGCGCGGCTGCCAGCGTGGCGAGCACGAGCGCGAACGCGAGCGCCCAGGACGCGATGGGACGAAAACCTTTCACGAAACGGTTCCTCATTTTGAGGGATTGTTGCTTTGTGGAGCCCAGAACGGTCGCGCGGGCGGTGCCGCGGGCGAGGAGGAAGACAGCTGCCGCGCGGTCTGCTCCACCTCGGCGAGATTGAGCGTGAGCACGCGCTGGCTGCCGTTGCGCAGCACGGTGACGCTCGCCTGGGCCGATGAGCCGAGCGTGTTCAGGATCTGCTGGTCCTGTGTCGGATCGTTGAGTGGGGTGCCGTCAATGGCCGTCACCAGATCCCCGGGCTTGAAGCCGAGCTGTGTGAAGGCCTGCGGGTCGTTGCCCGGATAGACCCGGTAGCCGAGCTGCCGCCCGCCGGCGAACACGGGCTCGGGCCGCATCAGGTCCGCCACCAGATCGGGCCGACGCGTCACGAGCTCGCGCATGCGCTGCACGAACGCCGGTGAGCTCCCCGGCACACTCGAGGTCGTGGGGCCCGGGAGCGCCTCCTGCTTCGGCAGAGCCAGCGATTCGAGGCGACCATCGCGCTCGAGCAGCACCTTGCGCGGCAGAACGGCCCTGAGGCGGGCCCCTCCAGGGATGCGGTCTCCGACCTCGTAGACTTTGGCCGCCCCGGCGCTGGGTCCGAGGATCGCCATGCCCGCACGGGGATTGCGGTCCGCGATGACACCGGTCAGCACCAGGGGCAGATCCGTGTGCGGGGCGTGGGTGCCCAAGGCAATCGAGCTCGCCGGGGCGAGGCCGAAGAAGTGACTGTCGACGATGGCCGCCACATCGAGGGTCTGCTCGCGCGGGCGCAGCGCCACGCCCATGCCGGATGCGGGCGCGCCGACGCCGGCCAGGTTCGTCACGAGCAGCGCAGCCTGTGCGGCGAGAACCAGCGCGAGGGCGCCGGCGGCCAGATGCGGGCCGCGGTGGGAGAGCAGGGCGCGCCAGTGCTCGCCACCCTGGATTGCCTCGAGCCAGGACGCGCTGCTCATCGGCGCTCAGGTCTTGAATTTGGGCTGATCATCGAATAGACCGCACAAAGCCCCCGCCGTGCGGCGGCGCTGTCGAATAATGATACGTGACGGGTGATTGTGCGCTCAAGCGACTGTTTCACAAAGGGGAGTGGTTGGGCTCCCGGGCGCTCCATCCTACCCGGTTGGCGTATAGACTTGTGTTGCGGATTGTGGCTCCCTATAAAGAGCCTATGTCCGACCCGCATCCCACCCGTCCCGATACCGGGGTTCTCGTCGAGGAAGCGCGGCCCGAGGTCAAATCGCCGCCGCTGTACCAGGTGGTGCTTCTCAACGACGACTATACCCCGATGGAATTCGTCGTCGATGTGCTCGAGAAGTTCTTCAGCCTCGACCGCCCGACCGCCACGCGTATCATGCTCGAAGTGCATACCCAGGGTAAGGGGGTCTGCGGGGTCTTCACGTTCGAGATCGCGGAAACCAAAGTCGCCCAGGTGACCACCTATGCGCGGGACAACCAGCACCCGCTCATGTGCACCCTGGAAGAGGCATGACCGGCAGGAGGCGCCACCGTGCTGTCCAATGAGCTTGAATACTGTCTCAACGATGCCTTCCACCAGGCGCGCGAGGCCCGTCACGAGTACCTCACGGTCGAGCACCTGTTGCTCGCGATACTCGATACGCCCAAGGTGCGGGAGATCCTGCGCGCCTGCGGAGCCGATCTCGGGCGGATGCGCCAGGAGCTGAAGGATCACATCGAGCAGTCGACTCCCCGGGTCGCCGATGGCACCGAGCGGGAAGTGCAGCCCACCCTGGGTTTCCAGCGAGTGCTGCAGCGCGCGGTGTTCCACGTGCAATCGAGCGGCCGCAAGGAAGTCGGCGTGGCGAATGTGCTGGTGGCCATCTTCAGCGAGAAGCAGAGCCATGCGGTGTTCCTGCTGAATCGCCAGCATGTGACGCGTCTCGATGTGGTCAACTACATCTCCCACGGCCTCTCCAAGCTTGCCGAGGAGAAGGCGACCGATGAGGGGCCGGGCGAGGAGCGCGAGAGCGAGGCGGGGGGCGGTGCGCTCGAGAAGTACACCACCAATCTCAACCGCCTGGCGCAGGAGGGGCGGATCGACCCGCTCATCGGGCGCAAGCTCGAGGTCGAGCGCACGATCGAGATCCTCTGCCGCCGCCGCAAGAACAATCCCCTGTATGTCGGGGAAGCCGGGGTGGGCAAGACCGCGATCGCCGAGGGCCTGGCAAGGCTCATCGTCGAGGGCCAGGTGCCCGAGGTCCTCACCGACTGCACGATCTACGCGCTCGACATGGGCGCGCTCATCGCCGGCACGAAGTACCGGGGCGATTTCGAGAAGCGTCTGAAAGGGGTCATCGGGGAGCTGAAGAAGCTCCCCGGGGCGATCCTGTTCATCGATGAGATCCACACCGTGATCGGGGCGGGAGCGGCCTCGGGCGGGGTGATGGACGCCTCCAACCTGATCAAGCCCGTGCTCACCAACGGCGAGATGCGCTGCATCGGCTCGACCACCTACCAGGAATACCGCGGCATTTTCGAGAAGGATCACGCCCTCGCGCGGCGCTTCCAGAAAATCGACGTGACCGAGCCCTCCGTGGCCGAGACCGTGGAGATCCTCATCGGCCTGAAGGCCCGCTTCGAGGAGCACCATGGCGTCACCTACACGGTCGATGCGCTCAAGGCGGCAGCCGAGCTCGCCGCCCGGCACATCAACGAGCGGCACCTGCCCGACAAGGCCATCGACGTGGTGGACGAGGCCGGCGCGCGGCAGCGCCTGAAGCCGCTGCCCGAGCGGGCGCCGGCGATCGATGTCGGGCACATCGAGGATGTGGTGGCGCGCATGGCGCGCATCCCGCCGAAGAGCGTTTCGACCTCGGACCGGGAGATCCTGAAGAGCCTCGAGCGCAACTTGAAGCTCGTGATATTCGGCCAGGACCGGGCCATCGACGCGCTCGCCGCGGCCATCAAGATGGCCCGCTCGGGTCTCGGCGATCAGCGCAAGCCCGTCGGCAGCTTCCTCTTCGCGGGGCCGACCGGCGTCGGCAAGACCGAGGTCACCCGGCAGCTCGCCATCGTGCTCGGGGTGGAGTTCCTGCGCTTTGACATGTCGGAATACATGGAGCGGCACACGGTCTCGAGGCTGATCGGCGCGCCTCCGGGCTATGTCGGCTTCGACCAGGGGGGGCTGCTCACGGAGGCCGTGACCAAACACCCGCACTGCGTGCTGCTGTTCGATGAGATCGAGAAGGCGCACCCGGACGTGTTCAACCTGCTGCTGCAGGTGATGGATCACGGCACGCTCACGGACAACAACGGCCGCAAGGCGGATTTCCGCCACGTCATCATCGTCATGACAACCAATGCCGGCGCCCAGGAGATGGCCCGTCCCTCGATCGGCTTCACCCATCAGGACAACGCGAGCGATGGCATGGAGGCGATCCGGCGCCTGTTCACGCCGGAGTTCCGCAACCGCCTGGATGCGGTCATCCAGTTCGCAAGCCTCGATCCGCTCACCATCGAGCGCGTGGTCGACAAGCTCATCCTCGAAGTGGAGATGCAGCTCGAGCAGAAGGGCGTCACGATCTCGCTCGACGATGCGGCCCGGCGCTGGATCGCCGAGAAAGGCTATGACCCCAAGATGGGGGCGCGGCCGATGGCGCGCACCATTCAGGAGCACATCAAACGCCCGCTCGCGGAGGAACTGCTCTTCGGGCGCCTCGTGGGCGGCGGTCAGGTGCGGGTGTCGGTGGCCGCCGATGGAGAGAATCTCGAGCTCGAGTGCACGCCGGCCAAGCAACCGGAACTGACGGCGTAGCGCGCTCGGGCGGGCGGCGGATGGGATTCATCCCTCGAGGGAATGTTCACGGGCCGCTCAGAGGGCGCAAAGACTTCCTGTCTTTGAGCGCTTTGAGCTCCCGTGAAAATCCGCTCTGCGGTCGCGTTGCGACCGGGAACTCCGATTATCTGCCGCGATAGACGATCCGGCCCTTGCTCAGGTCGTAGGGAGTCATTTCGACGGTGACCTGATCGCCGGTGAGGATACGGATGTAGTTTTTGCGCATCTTTCCGGAGATGTGCGCCGTGACCACGTGGCCGTTCTTGAGCTTCACGCGAAAAGTGGTGTTGGGCAGTGTTTCCACCACCTCGCCTTCCATCTGGATTGCATCTTCTTTGGACATATGGCCCTTTGCCTCCCGGGGGGCGCGAATTGCAGCACAAAGGCCGCGGGTCTGCAATTTGGGCTTAAGGGGCCTGGTTGAGGCCGGCCGGATCCCGGGCGGATGCCCAGCGCGAGAGCAGCGCCTGGAAGCGCGTGCGCGGGATGGAGCGGGCGCCGAGGCTCGCGAGGTGCCGGGAGGCGAGCTGGCAGTCGATGACCTCGATGCTGTTGTGAGCGCACATCATGACCAGGTGCGCAAGCGCGATCTTCGAGCCATCCCGCCTGAGACTGAACATGGACTCCCCGAAGAACACCCCACCGAGGCGCACGCCGTAGAGGCCGCCGGCGAGCACGGCATCGTGGCGGACTTCGATGCTGTGGGCAAAGCCCAGCCGGTGCAGCCGCAGGTAGGCCTGGCGCATCTCGGGGGTGATCCAAGTGCCGGGGCTGTGCGCGCGAGGGGCGGCGCAGGCGTCGATCACCTCTTCAAAATCCGCATCGATAGTGACTCTGAACCCTTTGTTTCGAATGGCTTTTTCAAGGCTTCGACTCAGATGGAATTCCTCCGGGAAGAGCACCGTCCGCGGGTCGGGAGACCACCAGAGCACCGGCTGTCCGGGGGAGTACCAGGGAAAAATGCCACGCCGATAGGCCGCGAGCAGCCGCTCGGGCGAGAGGTCGCCCCCGGCGGCCAGCAGCCCCGAGGGCTCATCGAGCGCGTGCTCGAGGGGGGGGAACCACTCGGGGGAATCCTGCGGCGAGAGCCACGTGACGCTCTTCATGGCTGCGCCCTGCGATAGGGCACGTGGTCGCGAACCTGGTCTGCGTACTCCTCGATGAGCCCGCCCTCCTGCTCGAGGAAGCGGTGGATCGCCTCGCGAAAGCGCGGGTCCGCGATGTAGTGCGCCGACCAGGTGAGACTCGGCTCGAATCCGCGGCTCACTTTGTGCTCGCCCTGGGTGCCGGGCTCGAAGCGCTCGATGCCTCGCTCGATGCAGAATTCGATCCCCTGGTGATAACAGGCCTCGAAATGCAGGCTGTGGTACTCACCGCTCGCACCCCAGTAGCGGCCGTAGAGTGTGCGCGGGCACCAGAAAAAGATCGCCGCGGCCACGGGCGTGCGCCGGTCATAGGCGATCTTCACCATCATCGACTCCCCCAGGGTGCGGGAGATCTCCGCGAAGAATTCCCGCGTGAGATACGGTTCGTGTCCGTGGCGCAGAAAAGTCTCCCGGTGGAAGGCGTAAATGCAATCGAGCAAAGGCGGGTCGAGCTCGGCGCCGAAACGTGTCTCGAAGCGTATGCCCGCCTCCTGAACCCGGCGGCGCTCGCGGCGGGCCTTCTTGCGCTTCTCGGCCGTAAAGGACTCGAGGTAGTGCTCGAAGCTCGTGTAGGCGCGGTTGGTCCAATGGAACTGGCAGTCGCGTCGCAGCAGCCACCCGCCGCGCTCGCATGCGGCCCGTCCCGGCTCATCGAGGAACAATGCGTGCACCGAAGAGAGGCCCTGTCGTGCCGCGAGGCTCTCCAACGCCCCGAGCAGCTCTCGGGCGGTGCTCTCATCGCGGTCCGGGCGCACCATCAGGCGCGGTCCGCCGGCGGGAGTGAACGGTACCGCCACGGTGAGCTTGGGATAGTACTCGAGCCCGTAGCGACGATAGGCCTCGGCCCACACGAAATCGAACACGAACTCCCCGTAGGAGTCGGTTTTCAGATACGCGGGGGCGGCGGCAGCAAGACCCTGCGCGTCACTCAGGGTGAGCAGGCTCGGCTGCCAGCCCGTGCCCGCTCCCACGCAGCCGCCATGCTCGAGCGCGGCGAGGAACTCGTGCCGCAGAAAGGGCGGAGCGGAGGCGGTGAGGGCGTTCCACTGCCGTGGATCGATGTCGTCGATGCTCGAGTGAGTGGCGGCGCGCACTGAGGCCTCTCGGTCTGCCCCCCGGCTCAACGCTCCAGGGTTTCCAGGTAGCGGTCGGCATCGAGCGCGGCCATGCAGCCGGAGCCCGCGGACGTGATCGCCTGCCGGTAGATCGGATCGGCCACGTCGCCGGCGGCGAACACTCCCGGAATGCTGGTGGCGGTCGCGCCGCCTTCCGCGCCGCTTCTCACCAGGATGTAGTCATTGCGCATCTCGAGTTGCCCGGCGAACAGTCCCGTGTTCGGCGCGTGCCCGATGGCCACGAACACGCCGGTCACCGCCAGCTCCTGCTTCTGCCCGCCGAGCCTCGAGGCGAGGCGCATGCCCGTCACGCCCTGCGCATCGCCCAGCACTTCCTCGACGGTGTGATCCCACACCACGGTGATCTTGCCGGCCTCGACCTCGCGGAACAGCCGATCCTGCAGGATCTTCTCCGCGCGCAGCCGCTCGCGGCGATGCACCAGCGTCACGTGCGCGGCGATGTGCGAGAGGTACAGTGCCTCCTCGACCGCGGTGTTGCCGCCGCCGATGACCGCAACGCGCTGCCCGCGGAAGAAGAACCCGTCGCAGGTGGCGCAGGCCGACACGCCCCGGCCGCGGAATTGCTCCTCGGAGGGCAGGCCCAGGTACTTGGCGGTGGCGCCCGTGGCGATGATGAGGGCATCGCAGGTATAGGCGCCGCTGTCGCCCACGAGCCGCAACGGACGCGAGCGCAGGTCGGCGGTGTGTATGTGGTCGCTCACGATCTCGGTATGGAAGCGCTCGGCATGGCGGCGCAGCCGCTCCATCAGCTGGGGTCCCTGCAGACCCTCGACGTCTCCCGGCCAGTTGTCGACGTCGGTGGTGGTCATGAGCTGCCCGCCCGCTTCGAGCCCGGTGATGAGCAGCGGTGCGCGATTGGCGCGGGCGGCGTAGACGGCCGCGCTGTAGCCCGCGGGGCCGGAGCCCAGGATGATGAGTCGGCTGTGCCGGGAGTCGGTCATGGATGGCGGTTCCTGCGTCGAGGTGCGAATCGGATCGTTCGCGTGGTTCCGGGGGCGCACTCGGGGCGCGCCCGTGCCCATAGTACCAAGGGTGGGCCGCGCGGGAAGCGCGGGGCGCGGTCCGCGCAGGCACGAAGCCGGAAGCCATGCCGGGAAGCGGTAGTGCGCTAAAATTGGGGCGTCGCCCCCTCACTTGAAGTGGAGCCGCAGGCTTTGACCCAATCCGAGGCGCTATCGCGCCGTACCGACCGTTTCTCGGCTGCCGTGACGCGCGGCCTGCGTGAAAGCGCCGTCATCGCCATCGGGGCGAGCGCGATCGTGTTGCTCATCGCGCTCCTCTCCTACAGCGCCGCGGACGGCGGCTTCTTCTTCAGCAGCGCCTCGCATGCGGTGCACGACCGCATCGGACCGGTGGGCGCCTGGCTCGCCGATGCGCTGTTCGGCTTGTTCGGCCGGCCCGCCTATCTGCTGCCACTGATGCTCGCGGCCGGCGCCTGGCGGCTGCATCGCGGCGGGGCCTCGGAGCCGATGTCACGGGCCAATACGGCGGTGCGCGCCGCGGGGCTCGCGCTGTTGCTCGTTGCGAGCTGCGCCCTGGCGGCCCTCAACTGGCGCTCCGGGACGCTGCACGAGGGGGCGGGCGGTGTCGTCGGCACGCTCGCCGGCGCCGGCATCGCCCGGGCGCTCGGCTATCTCGGGGCGACACTGCTCATGCTGGTCGCGTGGATGGCGGGTGTGTCGGTCGGCTTCGGGGTGTCCTGGTTCACCATCATGGATCGGGTGGGCGCGTGGGCGTGGTCGGCCCTCGCATGGGTGAGAGAGCGGCGCGCCACGGCGAAGGACCGCGCCGTCGGACGCGAGCGCCGGCAGGCCCGCAAGGAGGCCGTGGCGGATGAGCAGAAGAGGAGCGCCGCGCGGCCGCCCCCGAAGATCGAGGTGCCCAAGCCCGCCATCGAGAAAAGCGAGCGGGTGGAGAAGGAGCGCCAGGTGCAGCTGTTCGATCCGCCCAAGGCGGGTGAGCTGCCACCGCTGTCGCTGCTCGATGATCCGCCGCCGCACGAGCCGCTCTATTCGGCCGAGGCGCTGGAGGCGCTCTCGCGCCTGCTCGAGATGAAACTGAAGGACTTCGGCATCGAGGCCGAGGTGGTGGCGGTGCAGCCGGGCCCCGTGGTCACCCGCTTCGAGCTCAGGCCCGCCCCGGGGGTGAAGGCGAGTCAGATCACCGGCCTTGCGAAGGACCTCGCGCGTGCGCTGTCGGTGCTCAGCGTGCGCGTGGTGGAGGTGATCCCGGGCAAGAACGTGATGGGGCTCGAGATCGCCAACGAGAAGCGCGAGATGGTCACGCTCGGGGAGATCATCCGCTCGAAAGCCTATGACGAGACGCATTCGCCGCTCGCGCTCGCGCTCGGCAAGGACATCGGCGGGGCTCCGATGGTGGCCGACCTCGCGCGCATGCCGCACCTGCTGATTGCCGGAACCACGGGCTCGGGCAAGTCGGTGGGCATCAACGCCATGGTGCTCTCGCTCCTCTACAAGTCGACGGCCGAGCACGTGCGACTCATCATGATCGACCCGAAGATGCTCGAGCTGTCGGTGTACGAGGGTATCCCGCACCTGCTCGCTCCGGTGGTCACCGACATGAAGCAGGCGGCGAATGCGCTGCGCTGGTGCGTGGCGGAGATGGAGCGGCGCTATCAGCTCATGGCCGCGCTGGGCGTGCGCAACATCACCGGCTTCAACCGGCGCGTGAAGGATGCGCTCGATGCGGGCAAGCCGATCCTCGACCCGGTGATGATGCAGCGCGCCGCGAACGACCCCTCGATCGATCAGCGGCAGATCCCCAATCTCGCGCCGCTGCCGTATGTGGTGGTGGTGATCGATGAGCTCGCCGATCTCATGATGATGGTCGGCAAGAAAGTCGAGGAGCTGATCGCGCGCCTCGCCCAGAAGGCGCGGGCCTCGGGCATTCACCTGATACTCGCCACTCAGCGGCCCTCCGTCGATGTCATCACGGGCCTCATCAAGGCCAACATCCCGTGCCGCATCGCCTTCCAGGTGTCCGCCAAGGTCGACTCGCGCACCATCCTCGATCAGATGGGGGCCGAGACCCTGCTCGGCCACGGCGACATGCTGTACCTGCCCTCCGGCACCGCCGTGCCGACGCGCGTGCACGGCGCTTTCGTGTCCGACCAGGAGGTGCACCGGGTGGTCGAGTCGCTCAAGACCGCAACGCCCCCGAATTACCTCGAAGAGGTTCTCTCGGGTCCGCAGGCGCCCATTCCGGGACTGGCGGGCGAGGAGGGCGAGGCGGCCGCCGACGACCCCGAGCAGGACTCGCTCTACGACGAGGCGGTGCGCATCGTCACCACCGAGCGCAAACCTTCGATTTCCTATGTGCAGCGGCGGCTGAAGATCGGGTATAACCGCGCCGCCCGACTGCTCGAGGCGATGGAGCTCGCGGGCCTGGTCGGGCCGCTGCAGTCAAACGGCTCGCGCGAAGTGCTGGTTCCCGCCCGCGCGGAGGAATGATCCCCATGTCGAATTCATCCTGCCTGGCCGCGCTGCTCGCGGCCGCTGCGCTCGGCCTTGCAACGCCGGCCATCGCTGCCCGCGAGCCCGCACCGCCCTCGCGTGCGCAGGCGGCCCCGACCGAGCTGGATCGGTTTCTCGCGCACCTGAGCACCCTCGACGTGCGCTTCCGCCAGACCCTGGTGGACGCCCATGGCGCTGAGATCTCGCGTTCCTCCGGCACGCTCATCGTCGAGCGCCCCGGCCGCTTCCGCTGGGACGTCCACCCGCTCGCCGGTAAGGCGGGTGGTGCCGCCGGTGCGGGGCAGCTCATGGTCGGCGATGGACGCAATGTGTGGTTCTACGACCGCGACCTCCAACAGGTGACCGTGCGCCCGGTGAGCGCGGCGTTGTCGGCCACTCCGGCCATGCTGCTCTCGGGCACCGTCGATGTGCGTCAGCACTTCAAGGAGCGCCCGGCGGGCCGGCGCGAGGGACTCGACTGGGTCTTCGTCGAGCCCCGCGATCCTTCCGGGGCGGATTTCCGCGATGCCCTGTTTGGCTTTGAGCACGGAACCCTCGAGCGGATGATTCTCGAGGACACCCTCGGCCAGGTGGCGACCGTGGTCTTTCAGCATGTCGAGGTCAACGTGCCGGTGGCCGCGAAATTGCTGACCTTCTCACCGCCACCCGGGGTGGATGTGATCGGAACGCCCGCCCGGTGAGCGGGCAGGACACACCGGTTGCGGACGACCCGTTGCGGCCGCTCGCGGACCGCATGCGACCCCGCTCGCTCGATGAGGTCGTCGGGCAGGTGCATCTGCTCGGTCCCGGCAAGCCGCTGCGTCAGGCGATCGATTCCGGACGACCGCACTCGCTCATCCTCTGGGGACCGCCGGGTACGGGCAAGACGACCCTGGCGCGCCTCATCGCGCGGCGCGCCAACGCGCAGTTCATAGCGCTCTCGGCCGTCATGGCCGGCGTCAAGGACATCCGCGCGGCGGTGGAGGCCGCGCGCGCGGAGCGCGCCCGGAGTGGACGGCCCACGCTGTTGTTTCTCGATGAGGTGCACCGTTTCAACAAGACGCAGCAGGACACCTTCCTGCCGTACCTGGAGGACGGTACGCTGACTTTCGTGGGCGCGACCACCGAGAATCCCTCATTCGAGGTCGTCAGCGCGCTGCTCTCGCGGGCCCGGGTCTACGTGCTGAAGTCCCTGGGGGAACTCGAGATCGGCTCGCTCCTGCACACCGCGCTTGCGGATCGGGAGCGGGGGTTGGGCCGGGATGAGCTCGAGGCCGAGCCCGGAGCGATCGAGCTGATCGCAAAGGCCGCGGATGGAGATGCCCGGCGCGGGCTCAACATGCTCGAGCTCGCGGCGAGCCTCGCTGAAGCCTCAGCCTCCGGCGACCGAACGATCACGATGAGCCAGGCGCAGGAGGTCGCGAGCGGCGTCCGACGCCGCTTCGACAAGGGCGGGGATCAGTTCTACGACCAGATCTCGGCGCTGCACAAGGCCGTGCGCGGCACCGATCCGGATGCCGCGCTTTATTGGCTGTGCCGCATGCTCGATGGCGGCTGCGATCCGCTTTATATCGCGCGCCGGGCGGTCCGCATGGCGGTGGAGGACATCGGACTTGCCGATCCCAGGGCGTTCGCCCTGACCCTCGATGCGTGGGAGGCCTACGATCGCCTGGGCAGCCCCGAGGGGGACCTCGCGATCGCCAACGCCGTGGTGTACCTCGCGTGCGCGCCCAAGAGCAACGCGGTGTATGTCGCCCTGGGCGAGGCGCAGGCGGATGTCGAGCGTTTCGGCACCCTGGATGTGCCCCTGAAAATACGCAATGCGCCCACTCGGTTGATGAAGGACCTCGGCTACGGGCAGGGGTATCGCTACGCGCACGACGAGCCTGACGCCTTTGCCGCGGGCGAGCGCTATTTGCCGGATGACATGCCGGATAGGCGATACTACCGTCCCGTGCCGCGCGGGCTCGAGATCAAGATCGGGGAAGCGCTGGCGAGACTGAGGAACAAAACGAAATGATCGACCCGAAGCTGCTGCGCTCCGACCTCGAGGCCGTTGCCCGCAATCTCGCCCGGCGGGGATACAAGCTCGAGGTCGAGGCTTTCCGTGCGCTCGAGGAGCGGCGCAAGGCCGCGCAGATCGACTCCGACCGGGTGCGCGCCGAGCGCAATGCCAACGCCAAGGCGGTCGGTTTCGCCAAGGGCAAGGGCGAGGACGCGACGGAGCTCCTCAAGCGCGGCGAAGCGCTCACCACCGAGCTCGCCTCCTCGGAGGGGCAGCTGACGACGATCCAGGCGGAGCTCGAGCGCTGGCAGCTCTCACTGCCGAACCTGCTGCACGAGTCCGTGCCCGATGGGAAGGGGGAGGAGGAGAACCTCGAGGTCCGGCGCTGGGGCGCGCCGCGCGAGCTGCCCTTCGAGCCCAAGGACCATGTCGCGGTCGGCGAGGGGCTGGGGGGCCTCGATTTCGAGGCCGCGGCGCGCCTCTCGGGCGCGCGCTTCGTGGTCATGCGGGGGCAGGTGGCGCGGCTGCATCGGGCGCTCGCGCAGTTCATGCTCGATCTGCACACCCAGGAGCACGGCTACACCGAGGTGTACGTCCCCTATCTCGTGCAAAGTCACGCTCTGCTCGGCACCGGACAGCTGCCGAAGTTCGAGCAGGATCTGTTCGCGGTACGGGGCGAGCAGGGCTTCTATCTCATTCCCACCGCCGAAGTGCCGGTGACCAACCTCGTGCGCGAGCAGATCGTGCCGGCCGAATCGCTGCCGCTGAAGCTCGTGTGCCACACCCCCTGCTTCCGCTCCGAAGCGGGCGCGGCGGGCAAGGACACGCGCGGCATGATCCGCAACCACCAGTTCGACAAGGTGGAGCTGGTGCAGATCGCGCGCCCCGGGGACTCCTATCGGGCGCTCGAGGAGCTGACGGGGCACGCCGAGGAGGTGCTCGAGCGCCTCGAGCTGCCGTACAGAACCGTGGCACTCTGCGCGGGCGACATCGGCGCCAACAGCGCCAAGACCTACGACATCGAGGTGTGGCTGCCCTCGCAGCGCCGCTACCGCGAGATCTCCTCGTGCAGCAACTTCGAGGCCTTCCAGGCGCGGCGCATGCAGGCCCGCTGGCGCAACCCCGAGACCGGCAAGCCCGAGCCCGTGCACACCCTGAACGGCTCGGGACTCGCGGTGGGGCGCACTCTGGTGGCGGTGCTGGAGAATTACCAGGAAGCCGACGGCTCGGTGCGCGTGCCGCAGGCATTGCGCGCCCATCTCGGCGGTCTCGAGAGGATAGCCCCGGCACGCTGAACGCTGGCGCCGCCGCAGCGCGCCTGCTGCGCCCCATCCCGGTTGCGGGTTGAGCGGCACTTCCCTGGGACCTCTCTCATCGGGGAGAGGGGTCCTGAGGCGCAGGGATGTCAGAATCCAGCCAGTTGCCGTTGCGACTGATCGGGGTTGGCGCATGATCAAAGGCAGTTCCGCGAGGCACGCGGCCCATTCCATCGAGGCGCAGTTTCTCGATCGCTGGTCGCCGCGGGCCATGACGGGCGAGGAGATCTCGAGCGAGGAGCTGCTCGGCCTGTTCGAGGCGGCGCGCTGGGCACCATCCTCGAGCAACCTGCAGCCCTGGCGGGCGCTGTTCGCGCGGCGCGGTACGCCGCAGTGGCCGACCTTCTTCGGTCTGCTGGCCGAAGGCAATCAGGCGTGGACGCGCAATGCCGCGGCGCTCGTGGTGTTTGTCTCCCACTCGATCAATGCGCGCACCGGGCGCCCTTCGGTCACGCACTCGTACGATACCGGGGCGGCCTGGGCCTACTTCGCCCTGCAGGGGAGCCTGAAGGGCCTGGTGGTGCACGGCATGGCGGGGTTCGATTACGAGCGCGCCCGAGGCGAGCTCGAGATCCCCGAATCTTTCCAGATCGAGGCCATGGCCGCAGTCGGGCGGCCGGCGCCGAAGGAGACTCTGCCCGCGGCCCTGCAGGCGCGCGAGATACCCTCGGACCGCAAGCCGGTGGAGGAGTGGATCTGCGAGGGGGCCTGGCGGATCGCGGGGTAGGCGGCGGAGCGGCGCTCGGGCGGCACGATGCGTGCCGCGGGCGTTCGGCAGGATGCCTGGGCGCAGGGTGCGGGCACAATTTGATAGCATCTGCGACCGCGCAGGCGCACCCAATGCGGAGAGGTGGCAGAGCGGTTGATTGCACCGGTCTTGAAAACCGGCGTCCCTTCACGGGGACCGTGGGTTCGAATCCCACCCTCTCCGCCAG
>JAJYDK010000099.1 GCA_021777555.1 Pseudomonadota bacterium
GTGACGGCCATCGGCCTCAGGGTGCGCGCCGATCTCACCGCGGGAACGGACTGCGCGCGCAGCTGCCCGCCGGGCTGGCGCACCGGCGTGGCGGGCCGCCAGCCGGCCGCTCGAAACCCCGGCTGATCCCAGCCGGGCAGGGCACGCCGCGCATCGAAATCCTCTCCGCCGTAAACCGAGGACAGCACGATCGGACCCGGGTGGGTGTCCCAGGACGCATCACTCACCACCCAGTCCTCGCTGCCATCGGCATACAGCAGGCGCAGCTGCACGATCAGCTTCGGGCGCCCGAAAGTGCCCACGAACTTGGTATACCGCCCGGGATATTTCTCGACATTGAAGAACCCATTGCCGAGCAGGATGCCGAGCACGTTCGATCCCTGACGCAAGCGCGAAGTGACCTCGTACGTGTCGTAGAGGACGGTCTTGGTGTAGTCGGTCCAGCCGGGATTGAGCACGCTCGCGCTCGCCGGCTCGCCATTGACGTGCAGCGCATACTGACCCAGCCCGCACACGGACAGCAGCGCGCATCGCAGTGGTTTGCGTACCGGGAACTCGCGGCGAAATAGCGGCATCGGACGCGGTGTGGACGGCGGGCTGCGATTGATCGCCGGCGGGGGCAGGGGGCTCGCCGGCCAGTCCGCACCGTCCGAAATCCATTGCGCACGCCAGTCGGCGGCCTGCACGATGCCGGTGCTGAATACGGTCGGCGGGCTGAACTGACTGGGGCGGCCGCGCTGGTCCCAGATGCGCACGGCCCACCAGTAGCGGCTCTGGGATGCCAGGGGTAGATCATGCTCCGGCGTGACCCGCAGGGCGGGCGAGCTGCGCCGGCCACTGTCCCAGATCTCCCCGCGCCCGGCTCGGATCGCAGCCGGAGAACGGGCTACGATCACCTGCCAGGCACTCTGGCCGAGCACTCGCAGCTCCACCGAGCGCGGCGCGAGCGTCCAGCCGAAGCGGGGCCGGGCTGCATCGATGCCGTGTGCCTCGCCGCGCCACTCGATCTGCAGGTCCATCGGACTGACGTCGCACGGTCCGCTCGCCTCGGTGGCCTGAGCGCTGCGCACGCGGGCCAGCCCGGCCGGTGTCCCGAGCGCCAGCAGGCGCAACACGGCGCGACGTGAGGTCATGTGGCGCGGGACCAACAGGCGCCGTCCAAGAATATGATCTTGCGTTTCATATTATGAGATTCCTCTTGCGCCCGCTGGTGCGCCAATGGTATTTATATTTATATACGAAGATATCATCCGCCTGTAAACAACGCTGCGGGCGGAGCCGCTGAAAACCGCGGTCTTAGGCGTTTGCGAAATTGCATCAACTGACTCGAGGGGGATCGATCATGAAGCTCACGTCAAGGCTCGTGTCCGGAGCCGTCGCGCTGGCATTGGCCGGCGCAGTGCCCGCCTGGGCCAAATCGGCCGGACCCGGCCCCCAGGCCGCAACGGCCGCCGACTCGACCGCGGGCAACGCCCACGATCACAAGAAAGCCGCGGCGCCGGCGGTCCTGCAGGAAGTCGTCGTGACCGGCATTCGTGCCAGCATGGAGAGCGCGTTGAACATCAAGCGCTTCTCGAACACCATCGAGGACGCCATCGTCGCCTCGCAGATCGGCAAGCTCCCCGACGTCACCGCGATCGATGCACTGCAGCGCATCCCGGGCATCCAGGTCAGCCGCCAGCTCGGGGAAGGTGGCGGTACGGTCAACATCGGCGGTTCGGTGGTCAACAGCGGCTATGAAATCCGCGGATTACCCTACGCTGAGACCACCCTGAACGGCCGCGAGGTGTTCAGCGCCACCGGCAGCCGCGTCCTGAACCTTGAGGATATTCCCTCCTCGCTGCTCGCCGGGATCGACGTCTATAAGGACCCGACGGCGAGTCTGATCGCCGGCGGCCTTGCCGGCACGGTCGATCTGCGCACGCACCGTCCGTTCGATTTCGCGGGCCACCAGCTCGACTTCAGCGCCGGAGAGACCTACGGCGACATGATCGGCACGGCGCGGCCGAACTTCAACATGCTGGCGAGCGATATCTGGCGCACCGGAATCGGCAAGATTGGCGCACTGCTCGATTTCTCCTACCACGACCGTGCCTACCGCGAGGACGGCGCGACGAACAATTCGATCGCCATCAGCAAGACCGCCGTGCCGGGGCAGACCGTCGAGTACACCAACGGGGTGTACAACACGATGTTCGTCGGCAACCGGCACCGCGTCGGCGTCGATGCCGTGCTGCAATGGCAGCCGACCCACGATTTGCAAGCCTACCTCGAGGCTACGAGCGAAGACTTCACCTGGGCACAGAATCAGTACACCTTTTATTCCCAGCAGGGGGGTGGCACGGTTCAGCCCGGATCCGTCTCGCTCTTCCCGGGCACCAGCGATGCCAGCGCCGTCACGTTCAACAACGGACTGGCCAGCACCGTGGGCGCGTGGCGTACCGTCGAGGACGTCAACCGCCAGTACAATCTGCACGTGAAGTGGACGCCGATTCCGTGGACGGTGGTCGGCGACCTCAGTTACTCGAAGGCGACCGAGCGGCTGAACAATCCCGCCGTCGACATCGGCACGACCGTACCGACGCTCGCACAGAGCGTGTCGACCTCCGGGATCACGACCTCGATGGTGCCGGGCTTCGATCTGACCAATCTCGCCAACTTCAACGACAGCACGTCGAGCAACTATCACAGCTATCTGTACGACACCGAGCAGCATTTCCGTGGCAGTGAGACCGCCGGCACGCTGAATGCGACCTACGCCTTCGCACACGGCTTTCTCAGCTCGGTGGAAACCGGCGTGCAGCTGGCGGACCGCAAGGACCAGTTCAATCAATGGTCCACCTTCACGGCCATCAACAGCGCGCAAATCCAGGCGAATTCGCAGTGGTTCGGCAATGTGCCGCTCAGTCCGTTTCTCTCGGCGGTCTCCTCCACCCCGGTCATTCCGGACTACACGGTATTTGACCCGAGCAAGCTGCACTTTCAAGCACCGAGTGTGTACAGCGCCTTCGGTGCGGCCATGCCCACGGACAATGGCACCGCCGACTACCATGTCGACGAACGCACCTATGCCGGGTTCGTCCAGTTGAACTTCGATGCGCACGTCGGTGTCCCAATGAGCGGTAACGTTGGGGTACGTTTGGTGCGGCACGAGGACTTCATGAGCGGTGAGATCGGCAACGCGGGCGTCTACACGCCAGCGAACTTCTCGCACGGAGAGACCGACGCGCTGCCGAGCCTGAACCTGCTGTTCAAGCTGACCCATGACCTGCAGTGGCGCTTCGCGGCGTCCAAGGCGATCGCCTACCCGGATTTCAGCCAGATCCGTCCGTCGATCAGCCTGCTGCCGGCGCAGGGTGCGGCAAGCGGTGGTAATCCGAACCTCAAGCCGACCACCGCCACGCAGTTCGACACCTCGCTCGAGTACTACTTTGCGCACGGTTCGGCGCTCACCGCCGATGTGTTCTACAAGCGTCTGCAGAACTTTTGGTTGTCCGAGACGCAGCAGGACGCGTTTGCCATCAACGGCGTCACGTACAACCTCACCGGCGCAGTCGACGGCGGCAACGCCTCGCTGAAGGGGTTGGAGGTCGGATACCAGCAGTTCTTCCGCGATCTGCCGGGCTGGCTGAGTGGCCTCGGAATTGCGGCGAACTACACCTACATCGATGCGGCGGCGCCGACCGCAGTCGCAGGGCAGTCGACCACACTGCCCGGGCTGTCGAAGAATAGCTACAATCTGATCGGCATCTACGAGAAAGGACCGGTGTCGTTCCGCGTCGCGTACAACTGGCGCAGCGACTTCTACACTTCGCTGTACAACGGCTCGAACGCACAGCTGGCGGCGAACCCGATCTACACCGCGAGCTACGGCTGGCTCGATGCCTCGCTCGAATACCAGATCAACCACCATCTGTCGGTCTATGCGCAGGGCTCGAATCTGCTGCGCACCAAGATCGTGACCTATTACGGCACGCCGACGCTGCCGCAGGGCGCCACGGTCGATGATCGCGAGGTGATGGTCGGGGTGAACCTGAAGCTCTAAGGAGACCCGCCCGCCATGGTCGATCACCAGAGACGGAATCTGCTTACAGGGATGTTGGCGACGGGCGCGGGCCTGTCGGTGCGGCGTGCGGTCGGGAAACCGGCCGCACGCCTGCCGAACATTGCGCCGTTTCGTACGCCATACAAGCTCGAGCAGCGCATCCTCACAGGCTCGGGCGTGCCCGGGAGTTTCGACCGCCTTCTGGTCGATTGTCCGTTCGTATTCGAGAACGAAGGTCATTACTTCATGACCTATATCGGATTCGA
>JAJYDK010000100.1 GCA_021777555.1 Pseudomonadota bacterium
GATGTGCCATTCCCGGAATCGGTGGTGAGTTTCTTCCACGGGGACCTCGGTCAACCGTACGGGGGCTTTCCCGCTGAACTGCAGCACAAGGTGCTCAAGGGCGCCGCGCCGCTCACGCAGCGGCCGGGCGCCTCGATGTCGGCAGTCGATCTGGAGGCCGAACGCGTCAGGATCCAGAAGGCCACGCCGCGCGCCGTCAGCGACGAGGATCTGGCCTCGTACTTGATGTACCCGAAGGTTTGGCTCGATTACGCCGCGGAACGCTCTCGCTACGGCGACGTCGGCGCCCTGCCGACTTCGGTGTTTTTCTACGGCATGGAGCCAGGCGAGGAAATCAGCATCGACCTCGAGCGCGGCAAGCGACTGTTCGTGCGCTATGTGGCCTGCAGCGAAGTCCACGAGGACGGCACCCGCACGGTGTTCATGGAGTTGAACGGACAGCCTCGGACGCTGCGCGTCGCGGACCGCAGCCAAGTCGCCAAACGGCCCCCGCAGCGTAAGGCCGTCCCAGGCGATGCGAAGCAGGTGGGTGCGCCGATGCCGGGCACCGTGGCGACCATCGCGGCCAGCGTGGGACGCAAGGTGACCCGCGGCGACGTGCTGGTGAGCCTCGAGGCGATGAAGATGGAAACACAGGTCCGAGCCGAGATGGACGGCGAGGTCGCCGAGGTTCTCGTCAAACCCGGCCAACAGGTCGATCCGAAGGATCTGCTCGTCGTGTTGCGCTGAAGGATGATCGGCGCGGCAGCGAACCGTCGTGCGACGACAATCATGGGTGGCGTGGGATCCAGCCCGATCCGCGTAGGCGCCCCTGTGTCCGGGAGATACCGTTGAACGAATGGTTCCTGTTCGCCGACCGGCGCAGTTCGAAGGCGTTCTGGCTGGGAACACTCGCCGTCGTGGTCGGCGTGCTCCTGCACCTGCCCGCCTTCATCATGGCGGGTGCCATGCATTATCGAATGGCCGGCATGCCGATGGGTGCCCCGATGCTGTGGGGCATGGCCTGCATCCTGACGGGTATCGCTGCGGCCATTTACGGACTGCTGCCGAAAGGGCCTGCGTTACAGCTCGCCACGACTCGCGAACGCATCGTCGCCCCGGAGGATGCGCCTCTCAATCCATGGCACTGGGCGGCCTGCGGGGCGCTCGCCATCGCGCTCGTGGTCGACATCATGAAGGTGAGCTCGCTCGGGTTCGTAATGCCGGGCATGCGCATCGAATACGGACTCAGCACGGCGACAGTCTCCCTGCTGCCGCTGTCGGCGCTGACGGGGGCGACTCTCGGATCATTTCTCTGGGGAACGCTCGCGGATCGCTACGGCCGGCGTGCCACTCTCCTGCTGGCCGCCGTCATGTTCATCGGCACCTCGATTTGCGGAGCCATGCCCTCATTCGGTTGGAATGTGTTCATGTGTTTCCTGATGGGAGCTTCGGCGGGCGGTCTGCTGCCGGTGGCTTACGCGTTGCTCGCGGAGATCATGCCGACCCGCCATCGCGGTTGGAGCCTGGTGCTCGTTGGGGGCGTCGGTGCGCTCGGCGGGTATCTGGCCGCCTCGGGGTTCTCCGCGCTGCTGCAGCCGCACTTCGGCTGGCGAATCATGTGGTTTCTGAACTTGCCCTCGGGCTTGATCCTGATGGCGTTTTCCCCATTGATCCCGGAGTCGCCGCGCTTCCTGGTCCACCTCGGGCGGCCCGACGAGGCGCAGGCGACCCTGCGACGCTTCGGCTCGATCCTCATTGCGAACACCGAAACGCCGGGCGAGGACGTCACTCTCGATCATTCGAGCCTACCCCCCGCCGAGCGACGTTTCCTCGGCACCACCGTGGCGCTGACCGTTGCCGGTCTAGCGTGGGGGTTCGTCAACTTCGGGCTGCTGCTGTGGCTGCCGGGCGAGCTGATCGCCGCAGGTCGAAACATGGCACTCGCCGCAACTCTGATCACCCGTTCATCGCTGCTCGCCGCCCCGGTCGTAGTGCTCGCCGCCGCGCTCTATGCGCGCTGGAGCACCAAAGGGGCCCTGCTCACAATGACCGCGATCACTGCAGCAGGGATCCTCGCGCTGGTTCTTCAGCACAGCGGGCTCTCGGTCGCGAGAAGCCCGCTGCTTGCGCCGGTGCTGCTGCTGGTAGGGTCTACCGGCGTCATTTCCATCCTGCTGCCGTACTCAGCCGAAAGCTACCCGCTGCGCATCCGCGGCCGCGCCACCGGCTGGGTAGCTGGCTGCAGCAAGGCAGGCGGCCTTATCTGCCAGGGTCTTGGCGCACTGGCACTGGTACCGACATTACGCGTTTCCGCCGCCATCATCGCCGTGCCGGTGTTCCTCGCGTTGGTACTGATTGCCCGCTACGGCCACGAAACCCGTGGCCGTGACCTGCGCGAACTTGACCTGGCATCTTCCGCGCCTCGTGTCAGCCACGATTGAGCAGCAGCAACGCCAGGCCGTGCTGCGGCACCCTCACCGTAATGTGGCCATCCTTCAGCTGAATCGGCTTAGGCGGCGCCAGCCGACCGGCCGCACGAAGTGCCGCGATCTGCGCCCGAGTAGGCCACCGCGGCCTGCCCATCTCATCAAATGCACGCAACGCATTGCTGTGTCGATCATCAACCCGCCACAGGTAACCGCGAGCGCCGGGCGGAAAATCCCGAACGTCAATGTCGAACACCCTTTGGGTACGGTGCAACGGTGGCGGGGTGTAATGCGGACCCGAGCCATCCGGCGGTGAGTAATCCCACAACGCAAGGGCCAGGGAGCCGTTGCGCTTTTTCGTAATCAGCGCGGAGCGTACATTCGGCTCCAGGCGCTCGTGGCCGAGTTTGTGCAACAGCACGAATCCATTGAACGATGCCTTCGGGATGTCGTCCTCGGCGATCAGACCGAATCCACCGTAGAACGGTTTGCGCACCACCCCGCCTTCCTCGAATACATCAGAGAATGTCCAGTAGCTCATCGAGTGCACCAATCCATCGCACTGACGAATCGTACTTGCCATCCAAGGTCCCATAAATGGCGTATCGGTCACATCTGGCTCATTGCTGTAACTCGCATTGAACTCCGACAACATTAACGGCAGATGGGGGTACGGTGAACGGACGATTTCGTCGTGCACCTTACGCACCGCACGGCATACCATCGTGCGTCGACTCACGTACTCCTGCTTCCCGAAAACGTTCCGCGCCGTGTCGTTGCCGTAGACATGCGTGCTGACGAAGTCGATCGGGGCGTGCACTTTCGCCACATGGCGTAAAAACGCCGTTATCCACGCGGCCTGCGCCGTCGCCGGACCGCCCACGCGCAATCGACTGTTAACGCTCTTCAACGCGCGCGCCGTCTGATCGTAGAGCTTGAAATAGGTGCGTTGCTTCGGCACGCCACCCCAGAAGCTCAGATTCGGCTCGTTCCAGACCTCAAAGTACCACTTCGATACTTCATTAATCCCATACTGTTTGATGAGGTGACGTGCAAGTGCTTTCACCATATCGTCCCACGCCGCGTAGCTGCGCGGTGGTGAAACGTTCGGGTGATACCAGAAGCCCTGTCGCATCTTCGGATTGCTGGCCAACGCCGTCGGCATGAAATCCAGCTCTACGTACGGTCGAACACCGTGCGCGAGAAGCGCATTTTCAATCTGATCGACATAGGAGAAATTATAGGGCGCCGTAGCCGGCTTAACGTTCGGGTTTCGGGCATAACGATCATAGAACACCGCCGGATGACCATCCGCGAGCCCGACATGATCGTCCAGAAGACCATGAAATCGCACGTAACGAATGCCGGTCGCGGCCTTCATCGTGGCGAGATCGCGCTGATAATTCGCGCGCAAAACGAGCGCCGCCCTGCCGGAGCCAAACATATGCTCCCAGAAATGCGGAAAACGCTGCCCGTGCGCGCGCGCGTCAATACGCAATGTCTCCCGGGACGGATCTGGTCGGCGAGTCGGCGCCGGCACCCGAGCGCTCGCACACCCCCAATACGCCGCTATGAAAACCAGTAGCGATAGAACCGTGCGCTTCATGAAAATCCCTCCGCGACGTCGGACCAAGAACTTTGCTGATCTATTTAGCAATACCATAAGTGCCAATGCTCACGTGTTCATCGTTGCACGTTAACGCGTGCTCCGGTTGTTTGATTGAATGCATAAAGGTCCGATCGACCGAACCACAAGCGAATCTCCTCATCCTGCCGGAGCGCAGCATTCGGCGGAACTCGGGCGATGAGGCGCGCGCCTTTGTGAATGATCTCGATCTGCCACACTCCGCCCAGCGACTCAATGCACTCGATTCTGCCGGACACGGACAGATCATC
>JAJYDK010000015.1 GCA_021777555.1 Pseudomonadota bacterium
TCGATGCGCACCAGGTTGCGGCCGGCATTCTTGGCCTCGTAGAGGGCGGCATCGGCTCGGGCGACGATCTCATCGAGGGATCCGGCGCCTTCGGCCGTGGTGGCGAGTCCGGCGCTGAAGGTGACCCGGGAGATGGCGTGCGGGCGGTCACTGGCGGGAATGCAGATGCCGAGGGCGAGTAGGCGCAGCCGCTCGATGCTCGAGAGGGCGGTATCGAGGGTGGTGTCGGGCAGGACGAGCAGGAACTCCTCCCCACCCCAGCGTCCGAGGACGTCTGTGGCGCGCAGCGCCCCGCGGGCGAGGCGCGCGAACTCCTTGAGCACGTGGTCGCCGGCGGCATGACCGCACCGGTCGTTGATGTCCTTGAAGTGATCGAAGTCGATCAGCGCGACGGTGAGCGGGCGGTGATGGGCGAGAGCGCTCTCGAGGGCGCTCTTTGCGAGCTGCGCGGTGTGGCCGCGGTTCGGCACCCCGGTCAGGTTGTCTTCGTTGGCCAGGCGCAGCAGCTCTCGGCGGTGGCGCCTGCCGGCGAGCAGGATGTAGGAGAGGAGCGCCATGGCCAGAGTGCCCGCGATGCTCGCAATCCCGATCCAGTGCAGCAGCTGGCTTTGACGCTGGGCGTGCCGGGCGGCCACCTGCAGCTTGCGTTGCAGTACCGCGTTGCGCCGGATTTCCTGCTTGGAGTGGAAGCGCACTTCCAGCGCTTCCTGCAGCCGGACGCGATCGGCGCGGTTCTTGGCGGCATAGCGCTTCAAATACTGCTGCAGATCCCGGTATGCGCCGCGATATTTGCCGAGCGCGGCGTTGGTCCGGGCTCGCGCAAGATAGGCCGGTGCGACGTCCTGGCTCACCATGTCCCGTCCGTCATGATCGAGCACCCGATTGAGTATGGCCAGCGCGCGGGCCGCTCGGCCCTCGCCGAGGTCGATGCGAGCCAGGAGCGCATCGGTCAACTTCACCATGTCGGTGGCCTTGCCAGCGGTGAGTACCGGGGCCGCGCGCTCGCAATAGGAGCGGGCCCTGGCAAAGTGCCGTAGCGCGATGTAGGACTGGCAAATGCGCAGATCCGCATATGCGATCCCCTGCCGGTCCGCGAGCGAGACGCTGATGGCGCGCGCGCGCTCGAACGAGCCGATCGCCCGGCGGCTATGTCCCATCGTCCTCAGGATCTCGCCCTGAAGATAGACATCATTCGAGAGATTCACCGCCGAGCCGAGCGATACGTCCCACTGGATCGCCTGGTCGATGAGCCCGAGTGCCTCGTTGAAATCCCCCATGCCGCGCAGGACCACGGCGAGGTACTCCGCGGCCTGCATGTGCGGTACCACGAGCGATGGGGAGCTGCTCTCGAGGTAGGCGTGGGTCAGTTCCCGGATGGCCAGCTCCGGGCGGCCTCGCAGCTCGTTCATCGAGCCCTGGGTGACCTCCAGGCACAGATCGCTGCGCGAGCCCCGCGGCAGCGCCGCGCGCGCCTGCGCGATCAAGGTCAGCGCCCGAGTGACCCGGGCCGGCTCGCTGAAGCTGTTGGCGTAGGTCGTGAGCAGCTCGAGCCGGAGCGGATCGGTAGGGTCGTGCAGTAGCCCGAGGCCCTTCAGCGCCACCGCGCGCATGGGCTGGACGAGGGTGAGTCCCCCGTATGCCCCTGCCTGGATGGCGTAAAGCGCGGCCAGGCGCCGCGGCTCGGTCTGGACCGCATCGGAGGGGAGCAAGGCCAGGTTGGCGTTGACCGCCGAGAGCGCCCGGCCGGCATTCTGGTCGATGAGCGGGCGCAGCCGCACGAACTGCGGGTCCTTGACGGCGAAGCAGCCTGCCGAGGCCGCGTGGGCGGCGGCGCAGGCGCAGAGCCCGAATACGATCAGCGCAGCGCGGCACCGGGCGGCGCTGAGCCGCAGGGAAGGAGGACAGGTCATGACGTGCGTGAGATTAGGATGGCCGGAAGACGCGCATGCGATTGGATTTCACGCTTTATCGCACGAACCGCCCCCCGCGTATGCGGATCGGACGCACTCGTGCGCAGGATCACACTTGAGGCCCACTGCCCGGTCCGGGCGAGCCTGCCAGGGTGGGGATTCGCCGATGGCGGTCGTGACTCGAGTGCCATGGTCCGCACTCGAACTGGAGCACGTGCGCCTCGGGGATCGGGAGAGACGAATCACGTTTCCGTCGCCTTTGCTCAAGACTGGGTTGCGGCTGCCGAGACAGCGGGAACAATACAATTCTTCCTCAAAAATCAAACCGCGGGTGGCGCGCAGCATGTTGGCACCGAGACGCTCGGTTGGTACCGTGAACACCCGTGCCCGGAAGCGGCCCCCGGGCCGGTTGTGGGCGCCTGCCCTTGCGATCGCCGCACCGTTCGCGGTGTGGCTCGGCGGGGCGCTGTTTTGGGCGCGTCGGGTTGCCGGCACGCCAGGCCCCGTCAACCTCGGGGCACCCCTGGCGGGCACTGCGGCGATCGCGATCGCACTCGCCGCCGTGTGCATCGCGCAGCTGCGCGCCAGGCGTAGGGCCGAGAGCGCCTTGCGAGGCATCATCGAGCGCCAGAGCCGCGTGCTCGAGGAGGTTTCCGCGACCAGCCGCATGATGGAGCTGCTGCAGGTGTGCCACTCCCTGGCGGAGATGGCCGAGGTGATCTGCGGGGCCCTGCCGAAGCTGCTCACGGGAGTGGATGGCGCATTCTACGTGGCGCGGGGTCCCGAAAATGCCCTCGAGCTGCAAGCGCGCTGGGGTGAGCTCGCCCCGGCACAGAGCTTCGCGCCCGAGGACTGCTGGGCCCTGCGCCGCGGCCACCCGCACCTCTACGAGCCGCAGCGTCCCGGGATCGCGTGCGTCCACGCTGGTTCCTCCGGACGGACCTGTCTGTGCGTGCCCCTGGTGGCAGACGGTCACGCCTTCGGGGTGCTGCACCTCAACGCCGCGGGCGGTGAGCGTATCCTCTCAGGAGTGCAACGTCTCGCCGCCACCCTGACAGAACAGCTCGCCCTCGCCGTCGGCAATCTGAAGCTGCAGGAGTCGCTGCGCACCGGCGCGGAGCGGGATCCGCTCACGGAGTTGTACAATCGGCGGCACCTGGAGATCTCGCTGCAGCGGGAGCTCGCCCGCGCCCAACGGCACGGATACGCCGTCAGCGCCGTCATGCTCGACGTCGATCACTTCAAGGATTTCAACGATGCCAACGGCCATGAGGCCGGTGACGCGGTGCTGCGCGAGGTGGCGCAGGTGCTCAAGCGCCACACGCGCGCCGAGGACATCGCCTGTCGATGGGGCGGCGAGGAGTTCCTGCTCGTGCTGCCCGGGTGCGTGGTGGATGACGCCTTCGCCAAAGCCGAGGCGATCCGCGAAGCGATCGCCCAGCTGCGGGTGTTCTGTCGCGGCAACGCGCTGCCGCGCGTGACGGCCTCCCTGGGGATCGCCTGCCATCCGGTCGATGGCGAACGGATGGAGGATTTGATCAACGCGGCCGATGCGGCGCTCTATCACGCCAAGGCGGCGGGCCGGGATCGGGTGGTCGCCACCGACGCGCCCGGCGAGGTGGTGTTGTTCGATCCGCCGGGCGAGCCGCGCGCACTCAAGGCCGGCTGATCGCGGGGCTGCGCGTCCGGATCCCGTGTTCCGACGTCCGGCTTGTACCGACACGACATTTGAGGCCGGTGCGTGGACCGCGGAGCCCGCGCCGATTAATCTCGGCCGGAATGTACACCGAAGACTCGGCCGCCGGTTCCTTCGATCTGCTCGTCATCGGCGGCGGCATCAACGGCGCCGGTATCGCACGCGATGCGGCCGGCAGGGGGCTGCGCGTGTGCCTGATCGAGCGATCAGACCTCGCGGCGTTCACTTCATCGGCGAGCACCAAACTCATCCACGGGGGATTGCGCTACCTCGAGTACCGGGAGTTCCGCCTGGTGCGCGAGTCGCTCGCCGAGCGCGAGCGGTTGCTGCGCATCGCGCCGCACCTGGTGCACCCGCTGCGATTCATCCTGCCGCACGTGCCGACGCTGCGGCCGCGCTGGCAGATCCGGGCGGGACTGTTTCTGTACGATCACCTCGGCGGGCGGCGGCATCTGCCTGGATCACGTTCCGTCGATCTGCGGCGGGAGGCCGTGGGCGCGCCGTTGCAATCCACCTGCCGGCGCGGCTTCGCCTACTCGGACTGCCGGGTCGATGACAGCCGCCTGGTCGTGGCCAATGCGCGCGATGCGGCCGATCGCGGCGCACTGATTCTCACCCGCACCCGGGTGACCCGGGTGCGGTCCGATGAGCAGGGTTTGCACGTCGATGGCGAGAGCGAGGCGGGGAGCCCGATCCGCCTGCGGGCCGCGGCCGTGGTCAACGCCGCCGGCGCCTGGCTGAATGAAGTGCGCGGCCTGTTGGGTTTGCGCACTCCCGAGCCGATCCGCCTGGTGCGGGGCAGCCATATCGTCGTGCCGCGACTGTTCGAGGGCGAGCAGGCCTACATCCTGCAGAACCCGGATCACCGTATCGTGTTCGCCATTCCATACGAGGAGCGGCTCACGCTCATCGGTACCACCGACGTGCCGCACTCGAGCGGACTCGAGAGCGTCGCGATCACGGACGAGGAGACCGCCTATCTGTGCGAGAGCGTCAACCGCTACTTCACGCGGCGGATCCGGCCGGAAGACGTCGTATGGAGCTACTCGGGAGTGCGATCGCTGCGCGACGATGGCGCCACGGAGGCGTCCGCGGTGACCCGCGACTACGAGTTGGTGCTCGAGCATGCCCCGCAGGGCGCCCCGGTCTTGTCCGTGCTGGGGGGCAAGATCACCACCTATCGCAGTCTTTCCGAGAGCGTGCTCGCGATGCTGCAGCCCGCGATCGGCGGCTCAGTCGCCCGCTGGACGGCCACTGCGGCGCTGCCGGGCGGCGATCTGCCCCAGGGAAGCCTGACGGAGTTCATCGATGAGGCGGGGCGGCGCTGGCCCTTCCTCGGGCGGGAGCACCTGCGGCGCATGGCGCGCGCCTACGGAACCCGAATGGAGCGCATACTGCACGGGGCACGCACGGCGGCGGATCTCGGTGAGCCGCTCGGCGCGGACCTCACAGCCGCCGAGGTCGCGTACCTCAGGGATCATGAGTGGGCGGTGACCCCGGATGACATCCTGTGGCGCCGCTCGAAACTCGGCCTGCGGATGACGCCGCAGGAGGTTGCCAGGCTCGATCGCCACCTCGGACGGGCCCAACCCGTCTCTTAAGCGGAGAACATCACCATGACCCCCGAGCACCGCGCCCGATACGTCGGCGCGATCGATCAAGGGACCACGAGCACGCGATTCATGGTGTTCGGGCGCCAGGGAGAGACACTCTGCAGCGCGCAGCTCGAGCACCGTCAGATCTATCCGCAGCCGGGATGGGTGGAGCACGACGCGCTCGAGATCTGGGCGAATACGCGCCAGGTCATCGAGACGGCCCTGGCGCGCGGCGGCATCGGCGCGCGGGATCTGGCTGCGGTGGGCATCACGAATCAACGCGAAACGACCGTTCTGTGGGACAGGCGCACCGGGCGCCCGCTGCACAACGCGATCGTCTGGCAGGACACCCGGGTCGCCCCTCGCGTGGCCGCCTTTGCCCGTCAGGGCGGCCAGGATCGCTTTCGCGACAAGACGGGCCTGCCGCTCGCGACCTACTTCAGCGCGCTCAAGCTCGCCTGGCTGCTCGATGAGGTGCCGCAGGCCCGTACGCTGGCCGAGGCCGGTGACGCCCTCTTCGGCACCGTCGACTCCTGGCTGCTGTGGAATCTCACCGGCGGCCCGGAGGGAGGACTGCATGTCACGGACGCGACCAACGCCAGCCGCACCCAGCTCATGAATCTCGCCACCCTGGAGTGGGACGAGCAGTTGCTGTCGGCGTTTGCCGTGCCGCGCGCCTGTCTGCCGCGCATCCGCTCCTCGAGCGAGGTGTACGCGGAGTCGCGCCTGCCGGCGCTCGCCGGTGTGCCGATCGCCGGTGACCTGGGAGACCAGCAGGCCGCGCTCGTCGGCCAGGCGTGCCTGAGCCGCGGCGATGCGAAAAACACCTACGGCACGGGGTGCTTTCTGCTGATGAACACCGGCGAGCGGGCGGTTCCCTCCAAGGCGGGCCTGATCACGACCGTCGCGTACCGGCTCGGGCAGGAGAAGCCCTGCTACGCGCTCGAGGGCTCGATCGCGGTGGCCGGGGCGCTCGTGCAGTGGCTGCGGGACCAGCTCGGCCTCATTCGCTCGAGCGCGGAGATCGAGTCCCTGGCGCGCGAGGTGAAGGACAACGGCGATGTGTATTTCGTGCCGGCCTTCTCGGGCCTGTTCGCGCCGCATTGGCAGGCGGGCGCCCGGGGAGTCATCGCCGGGTTGACTGCATACGCGGGCCGCGCGCATCTGGCGCGCGCCGTGTTGGAGGCGACCGCCTACCAGACACGCGACGTGCTCGGCGCGATGGCGAAGGACTCGGGCGCGCCGCTCACCGAATTGCGGGTCGACGGTGGCATGGTGGTGAATGAGCTGCTGATGCAATTCCAGGCCGACATTCTCGATGTGGGCGTGGTGCGGCCCCGGGTGACCGAGACCACCGCGCTCGGCGCCGCGTACGCCGCGGGACTCGCCACGGGCTACTGGCGCAGCTGCGAGGACTTGGTCGCGAACTGGCAGGTGGACCGGCGCTGGCAGCCGGCCATGAGCGCCGAGCGGCGCGCTCAGCTGTATCACGCCTGGCAGAAGGCACTCGAGCGCTCGCTCGGTTGGGTCGAGTGACCGCGGCTGCCGCTGCGACTGCGGCCCGACCGAAGGTCGGAGCGCGACACAAGAACTGATTCGTCGGGGGATAAGGCATGGCTGTGAAAATGGGCGTCAAGACGGGCTGGCGCGCTCGAAGCATATGGAGCGAGCTGCTGGCGGAGTTTTTCGGCACCTTCGTTCTGCTCGCCTTCGGGGCCGGCGTGGTGGCGGTCGCGGTCGTCGGGCTGACCGAGTCCGGCCGGACGACCACGATTTTCGCGGGCGCGGGCGGGTGGCTGCTGATCACCTGGGGATGGGCCATGGCGGTCGTCATGGCGGTCTACGTCGCCGGCGGCGTCACCGGAGCGCACATCAATCCTGCAGTCACGTTCGCTTTCGCCATCAAGGGCGATTTCCCCTGGACCAAGGTCCTGCCGTATTGGGGCGCGCAGGTTGCCGGGGCCTTCGCCGGCGCGGCGCTCGTCTACACGGACTATGTCCCGGCGATCGACATGTGGAATGCCGCGCACGAGGTGCTCTCCCGGGCCGATCCCGGTGGCATGACGACGTTCAGCATCTTCGCCACATTTCCGGCGCACTATTACGGCCTGAGCCTGCTCGGGCCGCTGTTCGACCAGGTCATCGGGACCTTCTTCCTGATGATTTGCGTCCTGGCGATCATCGATTCCACCAACGTGGGAGTGAAGGGCAATCTCGCGCCCTTCATGGTTGGCATGGCGGTGGCCGCGATCGGCATGTCCTTCGGAACCGGCACGGGTTATGCGATCAACCCGGCGCGCGACTTCGGGCCGCGGCTCTTCTGTTGGCTGACGGGATGGGGCGCGAACGCGTTTCCCGGACCGCACGGCTATTGGTGGGTGCCGATCCTAGGTCCCCTCATCGGCGCCCCGCTGGGTGTGATGCTCTACAGGTTCTTCATCGCGGAAGCGCTCGCGGCCAAGGCCGCATCGGCCACCGCGGCTGCGGGCGCCGATATCGGCGCCCAGGAGGCGGCGGGCGAGGAGCTCTGAGCGCCCGGCGGACCTCCTTCCGGCGGTATTTGGCGGGGACGCCCGTTTTGACTAAAACGGACAAATGGCAACGCATATCACCGCCAGATGCGCCGAGAGTCAATTCGGAAGGCTGTTGGACTAGGTGACGGCGCTCGGCTGCGTGGACATCATCAAGCACGGCCTGATGGAGCCGCTTGTCCCGGGGGAAGGCTCTCGCCACCGCCCGGATATTGACCGATCTTGCGCTGGAGCTCGTGCAGCGGAGCGCGGGCTTCCGCCGCTCACTGCCGGCAAGTCCGCTGTCATCGCTCGCGACGCTCGTGCGCGCCATGAATTGTTACTACAGCAATTTGATCGAAGGGCATGACGCGTACCCCGTTGATATCGAGCGCGCCCTGCAGGGCGACTACAGCAAGGATGCGAAGAAACGCGATCTGCAGCTCGAAGCCATGGCGCATATCGCGGTCCAGCAACGGATTGACGAAGGCGGTCTCAGGGGACGGGCAGTTGCCGCGGACTCCATCCGCGAGATTCACCGTCGGTTTTGCGAGGCGCTACCCGAAGACCTGCTGTGGGTCGAGGATCCGGCGAGACACGAACGCATACGGCCCATCCCGGGCGAACTGCGAACCCGCGACGTCGCGGTAGGCGATCACATCGCCATTAGCGCGCCAGCGGTGCCGCGCTTCCTCGGGCGCTTTGAAGGGGTCTATAGCCGGCTCGGCAAGAGCGAAACCATTCTCGCCGCGCCGGCGGCCCACCACCGCCTGGCGTGGATTCACCCGTTCCTCGACGGCAACGGCCGCGTCGCGAGGCTGATGTCACACGCAACGTTGCTGGAGGCGCTCGACGCCGGCGCTCCTTGGCAATTGCCTGACGGAGTCGCGCGCCATCGCATGGAGTCTGGTGGCGGTAGCCTCGAGAGTTTCCAGTGTGGCGTGAAAGGCAAAGTGGCCCCCGGTCCGGACACGCTCAACGGGCGCGCTAACCAGCACGATCCAGGTGCCTGCCAGCCTGACGAATGTCTCGACATGTCCCTCTTCATCCTCAAGCGCTACCGCACGGGCATCGAAGAGGTCATGAAACAACGCGGCCGTCCGGGCAGGATCCCTTGCCAGGAGCGCAATGTCGCGGATCGCTTCGAGCATACATCGCCTCGACAGAAGCGCCGCTTGAGGGTACGCAGGGAGGAGAGCCTTCGACAGGTGGAAGCCCGGCTGGCAGAGTAGCTTGGCCGATTGGAGGCGATGGAGCCGACAGGGACTTCCGTAAGGCTGAACGATCAAAGCGTCTGCGCGCCGGCTCTTTGCATGGCGGCATCGGGCGCACGCGGCAACCTCCTGAGTAAAAGCCAGAATCCAAGGATCAGTTCGAACGTCCCGATCGGCACGAAACACCTGGGCTCCAGGATGCCGCTCAGGGTGTCGGATAGGGTGTATGCGAAGGTACTTGCCGCCGCCAGCACCGATCCCGGAATGCCCCACGCCGCCAACGCACGTGGAATATAGCGCGATCGATGCCAGACAGCGCAAAATGCGCCCGATCCCAGTCCGAGGAAGAGGAAGCTGACGTCAAATCCTGCGTTATGGGCGTCGATCGCCATCGGGCGAGTTCCGAGCCAGGCCGAGAGATTCGCGTCAGAGCAGGACCAGGTAACAGCGAAGCAGAACCTGGATGATCTGCGGCAGGGCGACTTCGCCACGATCGAGGTCGACACCGATCCACGCATACGAATATCCACCCTCTGTTCCAGTTTTGACGCGGCCGTCGTCGCGGGTGTATACACTCGCTCGAGTCGATGGGCGGGCCGTCCAACGGAGCCCGTCCAGGGGGACATCCTGGCCGTGCAGACCGGATGCGCTGCGCAAGAGAATCAGAACGACCCTGAAATGGGGGCAAGGACAGGCCGTGATGAGAAGCGCTTCGAGCTGCTGGCTGTTCCTGATCCTGACATTTCCGCTGATGGCGGCCGCTGCGCCGGCCCGGAGCCACTATCTTTTCGTGTGGGCGATGGAGGCCAGGCATCCGGCGGCCTCGACCACGGCGCTCATGAAGCCCGATCTGACCGTCAGGCGCCGTACGCTGGGATTGGGAAAGGACTTCCTGGCGGTGTTCGATATCGACGGCCGCTCGTTCGGCAAGCTGGTCGCGATGCTTCCCGTCGGAAAGGCGGCGATGGTTCATCACACGAACTATGCCGAGCCTCCCAACGATATCCTGTATGCCAATGACTGGATCGATGACCGCACGTACGTCTTCGACCTGCACAGTCCCCGCCATCCCAAGCTCCTGCGGAAGTTCGGGAACGTCGGCGCTTACCGCTATCCGCATTCCTTCGTGTACCTATCCAATGGCAACACGCTGGCGACCTTTCAGTATTCCGGCGGGTTCAACCGCGCCGCGGGCGGCCTGGTGGAGTTCGATCCCAAGGGTCGCGTCGTGATGAGCGCCTCGGCCGCCGTGCCGGGTCATCCCGATATCCGGCCGTACAGCCTGGCCGTCGCCGAGGAACTCAATCGTGTAGTCACCGGCAGCGCGGATATGATGGGAGCGCAGGTAAGTCATGTCGCGCAAGTCTGGCGGCTCTCGGATCTGAAGCTGATCAGGACCATGCGCCTGCCGCCTGCGCCCCACTGGTTCGATGACACGGCGGCCGACTCGTCCGAACCTCGCGTGCTCGCGGACGGCAAGACTGTCGTCGTACCGACCTTCAACTGTGGACTCTTCCTGGTACGTCATCTGTCGAGCGATCATCCGACGCTGCGGCACATCTACGATTTCGGTTACCGCACGTGCGAAGTGCCGGTGGTGGCGGGCCACTACATGATCGAAACGATGCAAAGCGGGCATTCCATCGTCAGCGTCGATCTGCGCGATCGGGAACATCCCCACATCGTCAGCCGCATCTTCCTCCCGTCGGACGAATATCCGCATTGGATCGCGCTCGAGCCGCGAGGGGATCGCCTGGTCATCACCGGTTACGGCGCACTGGCCACCTGGGTCCGCTTCGCCACGATCGATCGCCGCACCGGGACGCTGAGACTGGAGCGCGCGAAGATCGATTTCACCCGCGCATGGCCAGACGGCTGGCACGGAAGCGCGATTCCGCATGGAGCGGTTTTCAGCAATCCCTGAGCTGGGGTCGGCCGAGCCACTCGAGTGCGCGGCCATACGGACTCAGGTGGACGCTAGAACATATGTTCGAGGCCGTCGGGCATGAGGATCCATGAGTGCATGCGCTCTTCGTAGACCGAGAAGCGCGGGCTCGGTTTATCGCGTAGGCTCGTCAGGGCATGCTCGTAGGCAGCGGCGGTGAGCAGAACCCGCAGCTGGTGCGGTCGATCTCAAGGGCGTGGTGCCGCTCCTTCATCCTTTTCTCGATCTTGCCGTAACCGCAGACTTTGGCTCTATTGAAAGCGGCAAGGATGCAAAGAAGCGAAACCTGCAGCTCGAAGCCATGGCATATCGCCGTCCAGCAATGGATCGACGAAGGCGCTTGAAGCGGTCCGTTAACATCACGCCGCCGCCCCGGCGGCTGCCGCACGGTGAGGGCGGGGACCAGGGGAGGGCCACAAGGGACGACAATCGCATAAGGAAGAGCGGAAGCTGCCGCGGACGCACGGAAGACCGGTGGCTGTGCGTGGCACGGTCACGCTACGGCACGGCCCGTGCTGGCGGGTGAGTACCGGAGACCTGACTGCCGCTGTCGATCAGCTTCGGCTGGTCAGTGCCTCGCATGGCTCGCGGCGGAGCGGGAGTTTGTCGAACGCCGGCGCCAGGGCGGTGCCTGAAGAGGCGGGTCTGCCCGAGGTCGGAGTCGAATTCTCCGCATAAGCGCTTGAAGTTGCCGCCGGTTATCTGGTCGCGGAGAGGAAGGACCCCCAGTCATACCCCCACGGCCGTGGGGGTGCACCGCGCTTCTAGTCCATTGGCCTGGGCAGCGTCGTGCGGACAATGGCTGATCAGCCATTCCAGACCTGCGGCCAATCTGGTCAATATATTGACCATTCATGGCATTTTGATTAATATAATGACCAAATGAGCGCCTCCCAGATCGGTCCTGTCCTAGAGCGCCAGTTGCTGCTGCAGCTGGGCGATCGGCTCAAACGCCTGCGGAAGGCACAGGGAGTTGGCACGGTCGAGATGGCTGCGCGCACCGGCATCACCCGCAATACTCTGAGGGCAGTCGAAGCCGGCGATCCAGCTCCCTCGATCGGCACCTATCTGAGGGTAATGTCCGTTCTGGGCATCAGCGGCGAGTTAGCGCTGCTTGCCGGCGACACCATGCGGCCTCCGCCGCCGGATTCCGCGGCGGCACGATCCCGGCGCGCGCCGCCGGTCGTGCAGGTGCGCGTCTTCGCAGACGACTCGCAGCACCGTCTTCAGGACTTGCAGAGTCTGGCGCTACACGAGGAGGCGGTGCGGCTGGCCAAGTCCGACCCGGCGCTGGTACTGCGCGCCCAAGACACCGTCAGGCGCTGGCTCGCCCGCGGCGACTCGCGTTCCGCAAGCCTATGGCGTGAATGGCAAACAATCTTGGCAGCGGGCCAATGGCGCAAGGTGCTCGGCCGCACGCGACATGCTCAGCAGCTACGGCAGGCTTCACCGCTCGTCACCGCTCTTCCGCAAGAGGCGCGCTGCCGCATATTGGAGCAAGTGAGTAACCTCAAGAAGGGGATCGTGATCGGCGGCACTGACATGACTCCAGAGGGCGAGGAGTAGCTGGGGATCACGCCATGACGCGAGAAGAGCTCGAACATGTCATCCGCGCCAGCGGCGACATCACGAATCAGTACGAGTTCGTCATCGTCGGAAGCCAGTCGATGCTCGGCCCCGTGCCAAGCCCGGAAGAGGTGTTTACGGTTTCGATGGAAGCCGACATCTATCCGCTCCACGCCCCCGAACTGGCTGACAAGATCGACGGCGCCATCGGCGAGGGCTCACAATTTCACCGGAGTTTTGGCTACTACGCTCAGGGAGTGGGCCCGGAGACTGCCACATTGCCGAAGGACTGGATGCAACGGGTGCACCGAGTCCAAAATAGCAACACCGATGGTCGCGTAGGTTACTGCCTGGACGTGCTCGACCTCTTTCTTGCGAAAGCCGCGGCCGGTCGCGAGAAAGACCGTGAGTTCTGCATGGCGCTGTTTGAGTACGGCTACGTCACTCCAGCGCAGGCGCTGAGTATGGTGTCGACCATGCCCTGCGACGACAAGGAGCAGCGAACGCTGCGCGCAACCATTCGCCGCTGGGCGAAGGCCGTTCGAGACGCTGGTTGTGACGTCACCGATGAGTGAGCAAAGCAGGGCACGTGATTTCGAGGGCCCCTTTGCATTCCCCAACATGGTGGCCGAAACCATTATCGGCGTCCTCGCGATCTGCCATGGGCGTTGATCGGGCTGGTGGAGGCCAGCGGAAGCCAGCGAAGGGAGGGGCGGGTCTGCGCGAGGTCGGAGTCGAACTCTTCGCAGAAGTGCTTGAATTTGCCCGAGTTCACCTGGCGACAGAGAAGAAATACCCCCAGTCATGCCCCCACGGACCTTGGGGGTACACTGCGCCTCTCGCCCCGTTGCCTGAGCGGCGGGTGTGGTGAATGAGCGTCTTATTCGCCCGCGACCTCCTTGTCAGAGCTTTGCGGCCCCGCTCCAGAGGCATCGCAGCGCCCGGAGCCGACCCCCGATGGGGGCCTGCTGAGCAGCCGTTCAGGGGCGAGACTCGCCACAGCCCGGAGTCAGCGACGGCAGGAACTCGGGCTGCTAGGCGCCATGAAAACGCTTCAAGATCACCGGGCCTACATCCGGACTTCATAGGGGCCATTTATCCTATTGGTATTAGGTAACTATTTGAATTATATTAGCCAATGACAATGATAAAGCGGACAACAAGACGGACATGAAGAAGGCAGAGGACCGGGGCGAGGGGACCGGCCTCATGGAGCCGCTTGTCCTGGGAGAAGGCTCTCGCCACCGCGCGGAATTGACCGATCTTGCGCTGGAGCTCGCGCAGCGGAGTGCCGGCTTCCGCCGTTCACTGCCGGAAAGCCTGCTGTCGTCGCTGGCGACGCTCGTGCGCGCGATGAACTGTTACTACAGCAACTTGATCGAAGGGCATGACACGCACCCCGTCGATATCGAGCGTGCCCTGCGGGGCGACTACAGCAAGGATGCGAAGAAGCGCGATCTGCAGCTCGAAGCCATGGCGCATATCGCCGTCCAGCAATGGATTGACGAAGGTGGTCTCAGGGGACGGGCAGTTGCCGCGGACTCCATCCGCGAGATTCACCGTCGGTTCTGCGGAGCGCTGCCCGAAGACCTGCTGTGGGTTGAGGTTCCTGCGACACACGAACGCGTACGGGTCATCCCGGGCGAGCTGCGCACCCGCGACGTCGCGGTGGGCGATCACATTGCCATCAGCGCGCCGGCGGTGCCGCGCTTCCTCGGGCGCTTTGAAGAAGTCTATAGCCGCCTCGGCAAGACCGAAACCATCCTCGCCGCGGCGGCGGCCCATCACCGCCTGGCGTGGATTCACCCATTCCTCGACGGAAATGGCCGCATCGCGCGGCTGATGTCACATGCAACGTTGCTGGACGCGCTCGACACGGGCGCAGTCTGGTCTGTCGCGCGCGGGTTGGCGCGCAATGTCGCTGCATACAAGGGCCACTTGGCCGCTTGCGACATGACCCGTCGAAACGATCTCGACGGTCGCGGTAACCTGAGCGAGGAAGCCATGGCGCAGTTCACGCGGTTCTTCCTGGTCACGTGCCTCGACCAGGTCGCATTCATGGAAGGGATGATGCAGCCGGACTCTTTGCGCACCCGTATCCTGCTGTGGACCGAAGAGGAAATCCGTCTCCATCGCCTGCCGCCGAAGTCCAGTGCCATCCTCGAAGCCGTGCTGTACCGAGGCGAGCTGCCGCGCGGTGATGCCGCCGGCATCGTCGGCACCGGGGACCGTCAGGCGCGGCGCGTCGTGTCGGCGCTGATCGGGAGGGGTGTAGTGATTTCCGCGAGCAGCCGCGCGCCGCTGCGGCTTGCCTTTCCGGCGGTGCTGGCATCCCGCTGGATGCCGGGTCTGTTTCCGGATCCGCGTGGTTAAGGTGGCGATGCTGTGTGCCGGTGTAATCGCAACTGATCAGGCGCTTGAAGGGGCCGCTCCTCACGCTCCATTGAGAGTCGCCCGTGCATCAGCAGCCTTCGCTCCCTTCTCGCATATGAATGCGTAGTGCTTCGTGCGTCCATACCGGCGCTCGTCCTTACAGTGCCAAATCATAGTCGGAAAATTGAACCATGCGGATCGACCGCTAAATGGTCCTTTCGGCCAAAAGCTGCCAGTCAGTGCAGCGATCAACATAGCGAAAAGCGGACGTCGAGTAAGCCGCTCGTCAATGGTTATAAAGCCTCTCGGCTTCCGTCCATGGGAGGACACGGCCATACCCACGTTTGCACAGTACGATTGCAATGCGCTCGGTTGCCTTTGGCCCGGCCCACCGAAAATAATGCTCATCATTGTATTTGCGACTTGACTCTTCCGAATAGGTAAAGGCCGTCCCACGATGCAGAGAGAGACGATACACAATATACGGGTTGTAGGTCTCCAAACATCCGCTCTTCTGCGTCATCGAACGGACACCAATGATTTCCAGATTCCTGCCGTTATGACGAGTAACAGTTCTTGTCAGCAGGAAAGTCTGAGCGCTGAAAAGGATCTGGGGCGTCCCATGTGAATTGAGCGCAACGATTCGAATGGATCCGGGAGCACTGCCGTATGCCCATCCGAAAATAATGAGCATTGGTTCGCCGCGGGCGTTTCTGAGCTTTGGGGACATGTATATATATTTGGATTTAATGAGGCTGTCAGCAATCAGCGCATCATTATCGAGTAGGCCATCAGCAATCGGGACAACCCCGCCGTCGAGTGCAATCGTAAGATTGCTCCCATGAGGATCCTGGATCCGAAGACGTGGTGATTCGCGGCCCGCCGAGTTCTCCTCCACCGTAAGAAGGTATGCGGGGTCATTCTTCCGCCAGATGTACCGCATCGATTCGATCGGAGTCCAATTCCCGACTGTGGTATCGCGTGCGAGTGCTACCGTCGCTCGTCCAAGCGCAGTTCCGTTGATTAACAGACAAGCCGCGTACACGAGCGGGACACGAAACAGTATAGTTTTGCGACGCATATCGCCGGTTCTATGCCTGTATGTACGCAATAATACAGGGATCATGGTGTTCCCTAAATGAGAAAATTTCAAACATCCAAATAACGGTCACTCACCACTTCCGCTCTGGGTCGATGCCCGCCCATCAACTTCGCGCGCTGCTCCAGCGGCTGGCGCACTGTGAGGATGCGGACTCGGGCCGGGCCGCAAGGGACGACAGGCCCAAAGCAAGAAGCGGTCGTTGCCGTGGTAGCGCGGAAGAATCGTGTGTCCGACGAGCTGCGGTCGGTGTGTTCCGGCACCGCCCAGGCGGGTGAATACCGCTTGGCGCTGCCCGTCCGGCAGCCAGCGAATGCCAGCGGGACTCAGCGGACATCGTGCGGCTGTAAAATCAGGATGTAGCTTCGTCCGGCGCAGGCCAGGGGAAGTCAGTGAAGGAAGGAGTGGTGCCCGAGGTCGGAGTCGAACCGACACGCTTTTAAGGGCGGCGGATTTTGAGTCCGCTGCGTCTACCAATTCCGCCACTCGGGCATGGGGGCGCAAGTATAAATGTCCCTGTCCCGGCTGGATACGGCATCGCGCCAATGAGTTTGGCACCGTACCGTGTACCATTCTCCCGTGCGTCGCAGTGACTTCTTCTACGAACTCCCGCCCGAGCGGATCGCCCAAGGCCCTTTACCCGAACGCTCGGCGAGCCGGATGCTGCTGCTCGACCGCGACAGCGGCGCGGTGACCGACCGGGCGGTGCGGGATTTGCCCGAGCTTCTGGCGCCGGGCGACCTGATGGTGCTCAACGACACCCGCGTCGTCGCGGCGCGCCTCATGGGGACCAAGCCCTCGGGCGGGCGGGTTGAGATCTTTCTCGAGCGCCCTCTCGAGGCGTGCGAGGCGCTCGCGCATCTGCGCGCCAGCAAGCCCGTCCGGGAAGGGCTCGCCCTCTCGACCGCCGGGGGGACGATCATGGTCCTCGGGCGCGAGGAGGATTTATGGCGGGTCCGACTGCCGGGCCCGGCGCTCGATTTCTTCGATCGCTGGGGGCAGGTGCCCCTGCCGCCGTACATCCATCGCGCAGCCGATGCGTCGGACCAGCAGCGCTACCAAAGCCTGTTCGCCAGGGAGCGCGGTGCGGTCGCCGCGCCCACGGCCAGCCTGCATTTCGACGAGCCCCTGCTGCAGCGGATCAGGGCGCGAGGCCTCGAGAGTGCATTCGTGACCCTGCACGTGGGAGCGGGGACCTTCCAGCCGGTGCGTGCGGATGACCTGGACGATCACGTGATGCATGCCGAGAGGGTCAGTGTGGATGCGGCGGCGTGCGAGGCGGTGCTGCGAGCCAAGGCGGCCGGTCGGCGAGTCGTTGCCGTAGGGACCACTGTGATTCGGGCCCTCGAGTCGGCGGCGCTGATCGCGGAGCGAGCCGCTGCAGGCGGCGCGTCCGAAGCACCGCAAATCGCGCCCTGGTCGGGCGATACCCGGCTTTTCATCCGTCCGGGGTTCCGTTTCCGGGTGGTCGATGCGCTGCTGACGAACTTCCACCTGCCGGAGTCGACGCTGCTCATGCTGGTCTGCGCCTTCGCCGGACAGGAGCCTGTGCTGCGCGCCTACCGGCACGCGGTCGCGGCCGGCTACCGCTTTTTCAGCTATGGCGACGCCATGTTCCTGAGGTGACTGATTGAGACCGACGTTCGAGCTTCTGGCGACTGACGGCAGCGCCCGCAGGGGACGCCTGAGCACCACTCATGGCGCGATCGAAACCCCGGCCTTCATGCCGGTGGGGACCTACGGCACCGTAAAGGCGATGACTCCGGAGGAGCTCGTCGATCTCGGCGCCGAGATCGTGCTCGGCAACACCTTCCACCTCATGTTGCGCCCCGGGGTCGACATCATCGCCGCCCACGGCGGATTGCATGAATTCATGAACTGGCGGCGGCCGATCCTGACCGACTCCGGTGGCTTCCAGGTCTTCAGTCTCGAGAGCCTGCGCAAGATCACCGAGGAGGGCGTGCGGTTCCGCTCGCCCATCGATGGCGCCGAGGTGCGATTGACCCCGGAGGACTCGATGGAGGTCCAGCTCGGGCTGCGCTCGGATATCGCGATGGCCTTCGACGAATGCACGCCGTATCCGGCGACCGAGGCCGAGGCGAGAGCCTCCATGGAGCTCTCCATGCGCTGGGCGGCGCGGGGACACGCGCGCTACTACCGCGAGGAGCCTCCGGGAGGCCTGTTTGGCATCGTGCAGGGCGGGATGCATGTGCCCCTGCGCCTCGCCTCGCTCGAGGCGCTCCTGCAGCTGGATTGGCCGGGGCTCGCGATCGGGGGGCTCGCGGTCGGGGAGCCCCAGGAGGAGCGGCTGCGCGTGCTCGAGGCCGTGGTGCCGCACATGCCCGCGGATCGGCCTCGCTACCTGATGGGGGTGGGCCGGCCGGAGGACATCATCGCCGCGGTGCTCAGGGGTGTCGACATGTTCGACTGCGTGATGCCGACCCGTCACGCCCGCAATGGCCACCTGTTCACCACGACCGGGGTCATCAACATCCGCAACGCCATCCACCAGCGCGACCTCGGACCGATCGATCCCGAGTGCGATTGCTACACCTGCCGGCACTACTCCCGCGCCTATCTGCGGCACCTCGACCGCTGTAACGAGATCCTCGGCTGCCGGCTGAACACCCTGCACAACCTGGCGTTCTACCTGCGCCTGATGGGCAGGCTCCGCCAGGCCATCGGGGAGGGCCGCCTCGGGGCCTTCGTCACGGAATTCCTTGCGCGCCGGGCTCCGGGAGCCGCTGTGGCATAATGCCGCCCCTTCGCCCCGGCGGGGGCCGGTGTGCCGGCTCCGTGGGGGCGCCCGGAGGAAATAAGTACATGAATTCATTGATACCCACGGCGTCCGCCGCGGCGGCCGCGCCGGTCTCGACCGGTGGCCAGATCGCCCCCCTCCTCGTGATGGGGGCCTTCATCGTCGTCTTCTATTTTCTGCTGATCCGGCCACAGCAGAAAAAAGCCAAGGAGCACCAATCGCTCCTCTCGAAGCTCGGGACGGGCGATGAGGTGGTCACCAGCGGGGGACTGCTCGGCCGCATCGCGGCGGTCGGCGAGAACTTCGTCACTCTGGAAGTGGCCGAGGGCGTGCAGCTGAAGGTGCAGAAGGGCCAGATCAGCGCACTGATGCCCAAGGGCACATTGAAAAGCGCCTGACGGCCGAGCGGCCGCTGCGCACAAAGACTGGGCTCACGAAAGGCCCCGGGAACCATGCTCGAATACGCTCGCTGGAAATACGTCCTGATCGCGGTGCTGTTGGCGGTGGCGCTGTTATTTGCGCTTCCCAATATGTTCGGCAGCAACCCCGCGCTGCAGCTCGCGCACGCGGATCACTCGCCGGTCACGACGGCGCAGGCGCATGAGGTCGGCGCCTACCTCACGGCGCAGAAAATCCCGTATCAGAGCCTCTATGTGCAGAGCGGACGCCTGCTGGTGCGCTTCTCCGACGTATCGGACCAATTGCGCGCGCACGATGCGGTCAATGCCAGGTATCAGGACACCTACATCTCGGCGCTCGCGCTGGTGTCGCGTACGCCGGCGTGGCTGCGCGCCATCGGTCTGAAGCCCATGCCGCTCGGGCTCGATCTGCGGGGCGGCCTCGACCTGCTCTACCAGGTGGACATCAGGAGCGCCATCGGCCAGCTGCTGCAGACCTATGCGCAGGACGCCGGCAGGGCGCTGGCGGGCGCCGGCATCCACACCAACGGCATTTCCGTCGTGACGACGAGCGGCAGCACGCTGCCGAACGCCGTGCGGATCGCGCTCGCGCCGCAGACCAATGTATCCGCCGCGCGCGATGCGCTCTCCCGCGCGTTGCAGGGCCTCACGGTCACCACCGAGAGCCAGACGGACGGCACCGTCCTGCAGGCGACGATGTCGCAGGCGCAGGTCCAGCAGCGCGAAAACTATGCGATGGATCAGAGCATCACCACGCTGCGCAACCGTGTGAATCAGCTGGGTGTGTCCGAGCCCATCGTGCAGCGCCAGGGGAACGACCGCATCGATGTGCAGCTGCCCGGCATCCAGAATCCGGCCGAGGCGGCCAACCTGCTCGGACAGGTGGCGACGCTGCAGTTCCGTCTGAACGATACCGAGAACAACGCGCTCCAGGCCCAGCAGACCGGCAACGTGCCACTCGGGGATCAGCTGTTCACGGATACCGCGAGCGGCTTTCCGGTGCTGCTGAAGCGAGAGGTGATCGCCACCGGCGATGAGCTCACCGACGCCACCGTCGGTGAGAGCACGCAAGGGCCGGCGGTCAACATCACGCTCGACAGCCGCGCGGGCGAGAACATGCTGCGCACCACGAAGGCCAACGTGGGCAAACAGATGGGCGTGGTGCTGATGACCAAGCACAGCGTGACCTCCGTGGTGGACGGAAAGAAAGTCATCAGCTACGTCACGAAAGAGAAGGTCATCAACGACGCGACCATCCAGGGCGTGTTCGCCGATCGCTTCGAGATCACCGGCCTCACGCTCGGGGAGGCGCAGGACCTCGCCATCCTGCTGCGCTCGGGCTCGCTTCCCGCGCCCATCGCGCAGGTGGGCGAGCAGATCATCGGGCCGAGCCTCGGCCGCCAGAACATCAAATGGGGCGTCACCGCGCTGATCGTCGGCATGATCGGAGTGCTGGCGTTCATGGCGATCTACTACAAGGTGTTCGGCCTGGTGGCCGACCTCGTGCTGGTCGCCAACGTCGTGCTGCTGACCGCGCTTCTGTCGATGATGCATGCGTCGCTCTCGCTGCCCGGCATCGCCGGCATCATCCTCACGGTCGGCATCGCGGTCGATGCCAACGTCCTCATTTATGAGCGCATACGCGAGGAGCTCAGAAAGGGCGTCTCGCCACAGGCGGCGATCCGGGCCGGCTTCGAGAAGGCGTTCTCCGCCATCGCGGATTCCAACATCACGACGCTGATCGCGGGCCTGGTGCTGTGGATCTTCGGCACGGGCGCGATCCGCGGCTTCGCGGTCGTGCTCACGCTCGGCATCGCCACCTCCATGTTCACCTCGCTGATGGGGAGCAGGGCCCTCGTCACGCTCATGTACGGCGGGCGGCGCAAGATCGCCCGGCTGCACATCTAACAGGCTCCCTGGGGGATCGCTCGTGGAATTTTTCAGCCATCAGACCAACTACCCGTTCATGGCCACCCGCAAGGTGTGGTATGGACTGTCGATCGTGCTCATGATCACCTCGATCACGATGCTCTTCACCCGGGGGCTGAATCTGGCCATCGACTTCACCGGCGGAGTGAGCGCCGAGGCGAGCTTCCCGGTGACCGCAGACCTTGCCGCCGTGCGCACGCAGCTCGCCGCCGCGGGATTTCACGACGCGGTGGTGCAGAACGTCGGCTCTTCGCGCCAGATCGGCGTTCGGCTGCCGCCCGAGCCGGGCGTGAAGATCCAGCAGATCCGCGCGCGGCTCGATGCGGCGCTCAAGGCCGTCAATCCGGGAGTGTCGGGTATCTCGCTGTCCGTGGTGGGACCGCAGGTCGGCTCGCAGCTGTTGAGCAGCGCGTGGTGGGCGCTCGCCGGCACCCTGGCGTTGATTTTCATCTACATCGCCTGGCGCTTTCACACCTGGCGGCTCTCGCTCGGCGCCATCCTCGCGGTGCTGCACGATCCGATCCTGGTGCTCGGCTTCTTCGCCGCCACGCAGATGTCGTTCGACCTGAACGTGGTGGCGGCGGTGCTGGCCGTCATCGGCTACTCGCTCAACGACACGGTGGTGGTGTTCGACCGGATCCGCGAGCGCTTCGAGGGCAACCGGCGCCTCGCGCCGAACGTCGTGCTCGACCAAGCGATCAACCAGACCCTCTCGCGTACCATCATGACCAAGGTCGTGACCTCGATCGTGGTGGTGGCCCTGCTGGTGCTCGGCGGGCCGGTGCTGCGCGGATTCTCGGCGGCCCTGCTCATCGGCATCCTCGCCGGCACCTACTCCTCGATCTACATCTCGAGCGCGATCGCGCTGCAGTGCGGCCTCACGGCCGAGCACCTTTTTCCGACCGTCAGGAAGACGGCCGTCGATCACCTGCCCTGAGGACCCCCGGGCCAGCGGGACTGAAGCTCACGTGCACGCTCTTCTGAATATCGCGGTCCGCGCCGCCCGGCGCGCGGGCGAGGTGATCGTCCGCAGCCTGAACAGTCTCGAGGCGCTCACCGTCACATCCAAGGGGCGCAACGACTTCGTGTCCGAGGTCGACCGGACCGCGGAGGCGGAGATCATCGGCATCATCCGCCGCCACTATCCGGCGCACGCCGTGCTTGCCGAGGAAAGCGGCGCCAGCGGCGAGAGCGAGACGCTCTGGATCATCGATCCGCTCGATGGCACGACCAATTTCCTGCACGGCTTCCCGGTGTTCGCGGTCTCGATCGCCTGTCAGCAGAAGGGCAGGCTCGAGCACGCCGTGGTCTACGATCCGATGCGCCAGGAGTTGTTCACGGCCTCGCGCGGGGGCGGGGCGCACCTCGACAACCGCCGGATGCGGGTGAGCAAACAGCGCACGCTCGAAGGGGCCCTGATCGGCACCGGCTTCCCCTTCCGCGCCGATGCGCGCTACGTCGATGCCTATTTCGCCATGCTCAAGGCGGCCACGCAAAACACCGCCGGGATACGCAGGCCCGGCGCGGCGGCGCTCGATCTGGCCTATGTCGCGGCGGGGCGCATCGATGGATTCTGGGAATTCGGGCTCTCTCCCTGGGACACCGCGGCGGGGACGCTTCTCGTGCAGGAGGCGGGCGGGCACATCGGCACGCTCACGGGTGCCGAGTACCGCCAGGGGGGCAACGTCATCGCCGGCACACCCAAGGTCTACACCGCATTGCTCGAGCTGTTCGCGCCGTTCGTGCCCGAGGAGCTGAAGGATCGCTGAGCCGAGTCCGCGGCGCGCCCGGCACCGACCGCGTGGCTCGATTTCCGGCACTGGCGCGTGTACAGTCCCGGAATGAAGACCCAACTATTCGCTACAAAAACGGTCGCCGAAATCGAGGCAGCGGAGTCGGCGGATGCCGCGGGCCACAAGCTCAACCGCACGCTCTCGGCCACGGCGCTCACGATGCTGGGTATCGGGGGGATCATTGGTACCGGCATTTTCGTCCTGACCGGCGTGGCGGCGGCGCAGCACGCCGGCCCAGCGCTGGTGCTGTCGTTCATCGTGGCAGGCATCGGCTGCGCATTGGCGGGGTTGTGTTATGCGGAATTCGCCGCCATGGTGCCCGTGTCCGGCAGCGCCTACTCCTACACCTACGCCACCCTCGGCGAGGGTATCGCGTGGTTCATCGGCTGGAATCTCATCCTCGAGTACCTGTTCGCGGTGGCGACGGTGTCGGTGGGGTGGTCCGGCTACGTCAACCGCCTGCTGATCGAATTCGGCCTGCATATTCCCTACGCGCTGTCGCACGCGCCGTTCATGCAGGCCGCGCCGGACAGCTTCTCGGTGATGCATTCCGGAGCCATCCTCAACGTGCCGGCGGTGCTCATCGTGGCCGCGCTCGCCACGATCTGTTACATCGGCATCAAGCAGTCCTCCCAGTTCAACACCGTCATCGTGAGCCTCAAGGTCGCCGTGGTGGTGTTGTTCATCGTGCTCGGCATGGGTTACATCCAGCACGCCAACTGGCACCCGTTCATCCCCAAGAACATCGCTCCGGGTGAGTATGGGTGGAGCGGGGTGTTCGCCGCATCGGGCGTGATCTTCTTCGCCTATATCGGATTCGACGCCATCTCGACCACCGCCCAGGAGGCGAAGAATCCTCAGCGGGACATGCCCATCGGCATTCTCTCGAGCCTGGTCATCTGCACCCTGCTCTACGTGATCACCTCGGCGGTGCTCACCGGCATGGTGCATTACACCAAGCTCAATGTCTCCGCGCCGATCGCGCTGGCGTTGCAGACCTATCCGCAGCTGCACTGGTTCAGCGTGCCGGTCGATCTGGGCGCCATCCTCGGCATGACCTCGGTGATGCTCGTGATGACCATCGCCCAGGCGCGCATCTTCTATGCGATGGCACAGGACGGACTGCTGCCGAAGGCGTTCGCCAAGATCCATCCGAAGTTCCGCACGCCGTCCACGGGAACGGTCGTCACGGGAGTCTGCGCCGCCGTGGTCGGCGGTCTGTTTCCGGTCGGGCTGCTCGGAGAGCTGGTCTCGATCGGCACCCTGCTGGCGTTCGTGACGGTGTGCATCGGGGTGCTGGTCCTGCGCTATACCCGGCCGGACCTCAAGCGTCCCTTCAAGGTGCCGGCGCCGTGGTTCACCTGCATCGCCGGAGCGTTGGTCTGCGGGTTCATGATCTGGAATCTGCCGCACAGCACCTGGGTCCGGCTGGTGGTGTGGACCGCCGTCGGCGTGGTCGTGTACGTGTTCTACGGCTATCGCCACAGCAAGCTGCACCGGCCGGGCCCGGGGACGGCGACCGAGGCCGAGTAGCCGACCGCGGGGCGTCGTGTGCGGCGCCGGGGCGCATTCGGGGCTCGCCCGAGGCGCCTGGGCGTCCTCGGGCCCATGTAGTAGCGTATCGGCCATGACCGCTCCCGACATCCGCGTCGTCCTCGTCGAGACCTCCCATCCCGGCAACATCGGGGCGGTCGCGCGGGCGATGAAGAACATGGGGCTCGAGCAGCTCGTCCTGGTCAGCCCCAGGCAGTTTCCCCACAGCGAAGCCATTGCACGCGCCTCGGGCGCCGCTGATCTGCTGGCGCGCGCGCGTGTCGTCGAGTCGGTGGACGAGGCGCTTGCCGGCTGCAGTTTCATCGCCGCGACCACCTCGCGCGAGCGGGATCAGAGATTTCGCGTGGTCGATGTGCGGGAGGCGGCCGGGCGGCTCCTGCGGGAATCCGGGCGCGGGCCGGCGGCGATTCTCTTCGGATCCGAGCGCGCGGGCCTCACCAACGAGCAGCTCGAGGCGGCGCACGTGCTGGTGCGCATCCCGGTGAGCGACACGTACCCTTCGCTCAATCTCGCCATGGCGGTGCAGATCTTCGTTTACGAGCTCTTTCGCGCCCGCGACATCGAACGGCCGATGTCCGGGGACCCTCTGGCGGATCCGCAGGAGATGGAGCGCCTGTATGCGCATCTGTCGCAGGTGCTCACGGAAATCGACTTTCGCGACCGCACCCAGAGCGGCACGCATCTGATGGCCCGGATCCGGCGCTTCCTGCAGCGCGCCGAGCTCGATCACAACGAGGTCAATATCCTGCGCGGCATCCTGACGGCCGTGCAGAGCCGCAGGCGCAAGGCCGGTGAGTCGTGACCGCACCCGAGCCGATCTATCTCGACTACGCAGCCTCCACCCCCGTCGACCCGGTGGTGGCCGAGGCCATGGATGAGTGCCTGCGGGCGCGGGGCGGATGGGGCAATCCCTCCTCGATGCACGTGTTCGGCCGGCGCGCGGCCGAGCGCATCGAGGCGGCGCGGCGGCAGGTGGCCGCGCTGATCGGTGCCTTGCCCGAGGAGATCGTATTCACCTCCGGCGCAACCGAATCCGACAACATGGCGCTCCTCGGGATAGCGCGCGCCAACGCCCACCGCGGCCGCCACGTGGTGAGCTCACGAATCGAGCACAAGGCCGTCCTCGATCCCTGCAGGCATCTGCAGAAGGAAGGCTTCACGGTCACCCTGCTGACGCCCGGACGCAGCGGCACCATAGACCCTCAGGCCCTCGCCGCGGCGCTGCGTCCCGACACCGTGCTGGTGTCCCTCATGCTGGTCAACAACGAGATCGGCGTGATCCAGGACATCGAGGCCATCACCGCGCTGTGCCGCGACCGCGGCATCCCGTTTCACAGCGACGCGGCGCAGGCGGTCGGCAGGATCCCGGTCGATGTGCACGCGCTCGCGATCGATTTCATGTCCTTCACGGCGCACAAGCTCTACGGGCCGAAGGGCATCGGGGCGCTGTATGTGCGCGCCGGCGCGAAACGGCAATTGCAGCCGGTGACCTTCGGCGGCGGACAGGAGAAGGGACTGCGGCCCGGAACGCTGCCGACGCATCAGATCGTCGGCTTCGGAGTGGCCTGCGAGCGGGCCCGGACGATGTTCGCTGAGGAGCGCGCACGGCTGGTGCCGCTGCGCGAGGCACTGTGGAGCAAGTTGGCCGCACTCGGTGGCGCCCACCTCAACGGGGAGGGCGAGCCGCGCGTGCCGGGCATCCTCAACGTGTCGTTCGAGGGCGTCGAGGGTGAGAGCCTGGTGAGCGGGCTGAGCGAGCTTGCCGTCTCGACCGGCTCGGCCTGCAATTCCGCCTCCGCCGAGCCCTCATATGTGCTGCGCGCCCTCGGGCGGGATACCGAGCTTGCGCAAAGCTCGCTGCGCTTCAGCTTCGGGCGGTTCACGACCGCTGGCGAGCTCGAGCGTGCGGCGAGCGCGGTGAGCCGGGAGCTCGAGCGCTTGCGGGCGCTGTCGCCGGCCTCCGAAGGTCCTGAGGGCGCCTCGGCAGCGCGCCCGAGCATGCCCCGGGGCGGCGAGATCGTGGGCGAGGCGGGTGGCCCCGGACAGGAGGTCTGGGTGCGCTTCAGGCTGCAGGTGCGGGATGGATCGGTCCGCAAGGCCTCCTTCAAGGCTTACGGCTGCCCCCAGACCCTGGCCGTGGCCGCCTGGCTGGCGGTACGGCTCGAGGGGCGCTCCCGGGCCGAGCTGATCCCGGGGACGCCCGAAGACTGGGCACGTGAGCTGGCCGTGCCCGCGGAAAAGCTGGGTCGACTTCTCAAGATCGAAGACGCGCTGCGCGAGTGCCTGCGACACTGGCCTGGAGAAGTGTAAAATCACGGCAGGTACCGCGCCGCCCGAACCCATGGCCATCTCGCTCACCGAATCCGCCGCAGATCGCATCCGGAACTTCCTTGCCACCCGGGGACAGGGCATCGGGCTGCGGCTCGGGGTGCGTAAAACCGGCTGCTCCGGTTTCGCCTACGTGGTCAATTATGCCGACGAGATCCGCCCGGGCGATGTGGTCTTCGAGGACCGAGGCGTCAAGGTGTGCGTCGACCCGGAAAGCCTGTCCCTCATCGACGGCACCACGGTGGATTTTGTCAAACAAGGGCTCAACGAGGCGTTCCGGTTCCGCAATCCCAATGTGACGGGCGAGTGCGGCTGCGGGGAGAGCTTTTCCGTCTAAATTGCCCGGGTGGGGGACCTCCGGGTAGACTGTGCGGCTTAGTATCGGCCGGGATGCCCTCCCGTGAAGGGGGCGATGGCCGAGCCCCTTTTCAACCGCAATTCCCGAAAGGTCAACCCGAATGGCGCTCGAGCGCACCCTGTCCATCGTCAAGCCCGACGGCGTCGGCCGCAATCTCATCGGCGATGTGTACCGCCGTTTCGAGAGCGCCGGACTCTCGATCATCGCTGCCCGCATGATGCGCCTCTGCGAGCGTGAGGCGGAAGGCTTCTACGCCGTACATCGCGAGCGCCCGTTCTTCAAGGATCTGGTGCGCTACATGACCTCGGGGCCGGTGATCGTGCAGGTCCTCGAGGGCGAGAACGCCATTGCCCGCAACCGGGAGATCATGGGGGCCACCGATCCGAAGAAGGCCGCCCCGGGAACCATTCGCGCGGATCTGGCTCTGAGCATCGAGCAGAATGTGGTGCACGGCTCGGATGCTCCGGAGACCGCCGAGCGCGAGATCGCGTACTTCTTCAGCACAACCGAGCTGCACCCCCGCGGCTGAAGCCGCGACCCATGCCCATGAGCCCGCCCGCCACGACCACGAACCTGCTGGGCTTGCCACGGCCCGAGCTCGAGCGCTTCGTGGCGGAGCTCGGCAGCAAGCCTTTCCGCGCGCGTCAGCTCATGCAGTGGGTGTACAAGCGCAGCGAGGCGGCGTTCGAGTGCATGACGGATCTGGCGAAGGACTTCCGCACCGAGCTCGCCGAGCGTGCGTGCGTGCGGCCTCCCGAGATCATCACCACGCAGCACTCGGCCGATGGGACGCGAAAGTGGCTGCTGCGAGCCGACGGCAGCCAGGCGTTCGAGATGGTCTACATCCCCGAGCCCGATCGCGCAACGCTCTGCATCTCGTCCCAGGTCGGCTGCGCGCTCGATTGTGCATTCTGCTCGACGGCGCAGCAGGGCTTCAACCGTAACCTGACCACCGCCGAGATCGTCGGCCAGGTGTGGCTAGCCAATCGTGAGCTGGCGGGCACGGTGGCGGATCTTGCCCGCGAGCGCGCGGTCACCAACGTCGTGCTCATGGGCATGGGGGAGCCGCTCGCGAACTTCCGCAATGTCGTTCCTGCGCTCGACATTCTCCTCGATGATTTCGGTTTCGATCTGTCGCGGCGGCGAGTGACGCTCTCGACCTCGGGCCTCGTGCCCCAGATCTACAAGCTGGCCGAGCGAAGCAACGTAGCGCTTGCGGTCTCGCTGCATGCTCCGGACGATGAGCTCCGCAATGAGCTGGTGCCGATCAATCGTCGCCATCCGATCGCGGAGCTCCTCGAGGCCTGCTGGCACTACATCGACGAGCGCAACGGCCGAAGCGTCACGTTCGAGTACGTTCTTCTCGATGGCGTCAACGACTCGCGCGCCCAGGCCCTCAAGCTGGCGAGGCTCCTCGCGGGCCATCCCGCCAAGGTCAATCTCATTCCGTTCAATCCGTTCCCGGGAACGCGCTTCCGCCGTTCCACGCCGGAGGCGGTGCAGCATTTTCGCGATGAACTGATCCGCCGCGGCGTGTTGGCGACAGTGCGCCGCACGCGCGGCGATGACATCGACGCAGCGTGCGGTCAGCTGGCCGGCCGCGTCATTGACCGCACCACGGTGCGCCTCGGCAGCCGGACGATCGGCGTGGCGGTGCAGCCGTGAGCCTCTGTGTGCCGCCTCGACGATACAGGCTGCTCGCGCGGCTCGCGGGAGCACTGGCCGTGGGGCTGCTGGCCGGATGCTCCAACCCCCAGGTCGTGCAGGAGCACCATCGGGCGGCGGTTTACAATACCGAGCTCGGCATCGCCTACATGCAGCGCGGCGAGCTGGCGGTGGCCAAGAACAAGCTCGACCTGGCGGTCAAAGAGAACCCCGCCGACCCCAACGTGCACAGCGCCCGGGCGCTGCTGTTCGCCCGGCTGCAAGAGGCGGCGCGGGCCGATCACGAGTTTCGCGAGGCGCTGCGGCTCGCGCCGCGAAATCCGAACTTTCAGAACAACTACGCGGTGTACCTCTGCAGCAACGGCCGCGAGGCCGAGGGGGTGAAGTACTTTCTGGAGGCGGCGCGCAATCCGCTCTACCTGACACCGGCCGCGGCGTACGCCAATGCCGGAGTCTGCCTGCGCTCGGCGCACCGGTACACGGAAGCCGCCCGGATGTTCCGCGCCGCGCTCGCCGTGCAGCCTGGCTTTGCACAGGCCGAGTGGCAGCTCGTGGACATGGATTTCCGGCGTGGGCGCCTCGTGCAGGCGCGCTCGCAGATCACACGCTACCTTTCGTCCTATCAGGAAACGCCGGATCTGTTGTTGCTGGCGGTGAAGATCATGCGCGCCCAGCGCGATGAGCTCGATGCCGAACTCTACGCCCGCAAGCTCCAGCTCGATTTCCCGGACTCGGCGCAGGCGCATGCGCTGGCCAGTCTCGGGCACAATCCGGGTTGACGGCGATGACGGGACAATCGGGCGGCGAGGCGGGCCGCACGGCCGGTATCGGCACGCGGCTGCGCAGCGCCCGAGAGCGCGGCGGCCTCACGATCGAGCAGGCCGCACAGAGGCTGCATATCGCCACCGCCATTCTGCAGGCTCTCGAGACCGAGGATTTCGCCTCTCTGGGAGCGCCGATCTACGTCAAGAGCTATCTCGGCCGATATGCCGAGCTGGTGGGTGAGTCGGCCGAAGCTTTGCAACAGCTTCTTTCGAGCGCCGTGGTGATTCCGGAGCCCGATCTGACGCGCGTCCCGCACGTCAGTACGGGAAACAGCCGCGCGGTGGGTCCGGCGGCGACGGTGGCCGCCTGGGTGGTGCTCGCTCTGGTGGTGGTGGCCTCGCTGTGGTGGGGACTGTCACGATGGCACGCGCGGCAGCTGGCGCTGCGGGCCTCGCAACCGGCCCTCGAGGCGGCCGCTTCGCGCTCGGGCGCCACGCCTGCAGCGCCCCCGGCTCATCCCGGGCCAATGGCCGCTGCCGCGATTGCGCGGCCGGTGAGCGGCAAGGGACCGGCGGTTGCGCCCGCCCGCAGCCTGCCCGCGGGGAGTGTGCGCATCACGCTGAGGTTTGCCGCCGCCAGCTGGGTCGAGGTCAACGATGCCACTGGCCGGCAGCTGTACCGCGCGCTCGCGCCGGCGGCGGCGGTGCGGACTCTTCGGGGGACGGCACCGCTGCACGTCTTGTTGGGGTATGCGCCCGGGGTGGCGCTCGCGGTGAACGGCCGGGCAACGCCGATCACCGCCTATGTGCAATCCGATCACGCCGCTTCGTTCGTGATCTCAGCCGATGGCCGCGTCCTGTCCGGACCGCGAGCCGGTGGGGAGTGAGTTGACGCAAGAGATCCAACCCGTTCGCGGGATGAACGATGTCCTGCCGGCCGAGATCGGCGCCTGGCAGGCCGTGGAAGGCGCCGCCCGCGAGCTGCTGACCGCCTACGGGTACGAGGAAATCCGCATTCCCGTGGTGGAGCGCACGGAGCTGTTCAAGCGGGCGATCGGTGAGTACACCGACGTGGTCGAGAAGGAGATGTACACCTTCGCGGATCAGGGTGGTGACAGCCTGACTTTGCGCCCGGAGGCCACCGCCGGTGTGATGCGCGCGCTCATCTCCAATGGCATGCTGCGCGGCCAGCGGCACAAGCTCTGGTGCGCAGGGCCGATGTTCCGCCATGAGCGCCCGCAGAAAGGCCGCTACCGGCAGTTCCACCAGATCGACGTCGAGGCGGTGGGTCTGCCCGGCCCGGATGTGGACGCGGAGCTGATCGCCCTCACAGCGCGTCTGTGGCGCCGGCTCGGCATCGAGCGGGTGCGCCTGGAGATCAACTCCCTCGGTACATCGGAGGCGAGGCGGGTCTACCGCGAGAAGCTGGTCGAGTATTTTCGCGCCCATCACGAGCAGCTCGATGCCGACAGCCGGCGGCGGCTCGAGGGTAATCCGCTGCGCATCCTCGACAGCAAGAATCCGGAGATGCGGGAGCTGATCGAGGCGGCCCCGGTACTCACCGACCATCTCGATCCGGAGTCCCGTGAGCATTTCCAGGCGCTGTGCGCCTCGCTCGAGGCCATCGGCATACCCTTTCGCATCAATCCCCGCCTGGTCCGGGGCCTCGATTACTACAGCCGCACGGTGTTCGAGTGGATTACCGATGCGCTCGGCGCCCAGGATGCCGTATGCTCCGGCGGCCGCTACGACGGACTGATCGCCCAGCTCGGGGGCGAGAGCACCCCGGGGATCGGATTTGCGATGGGGATCGAGCGCCTGGTGGCGCTGCTCACGCAATCGGGGCCGGTGGAAAGCGCGGCGGGTCCGGATGTCTATATCGTCGTGAGCGGTGCGCAGGCCACGGCCGCCGGTGTTGCGCTGGCGGAGCGGCTGCGGGCCGAGCTGCCGAACAGGCGCTTCGAACTCAATCTCGGCGGCGGCAACTTCAAGGCCCAGTTCCGCCGCGCCGACCGCAGCGCGGCGGCCCTGGCGCTCATCCTGGGCGATGACGAGCTCGCGCGCGGCGTGGCGTCTTTGAAACCTTTGCGCCGGGAGGCCGGTCAGAGCGAGAGTCCTCTGTCCAGCCTGGCCGTGGCGATCGAGGCGGTGCTCGCCGGTTCCGCCGGACACATGTGAGGAGAGGTCGTGGAGAGTTATCTCGATGAACGCGAAAGATGGGAAGCCCTGCTCCGCTGGCTGAGGGAGAACGGGCTGTCCATCGTGGCCGGCGCGGCGCTCGCGGCGCTGGGCTTTGGCGGCTATCGCTGGTGGCTGGGGCACATCGATCAGCGCGAGCTCAGCGCCTATTCGCTCTACGCGCGGATGGAAGGCGCCTTCGCCCGGGGAGATGACACCCAGGCGTTCGCCGCCGCCGGAGAGATCGAGCGTCATTACGCTTCGTCGCCGTACGCGGATCAGGCCCGGCTCGCCTCCGCCGCGACATTCGTCAACGACGGACAACTCGATCGCGCGGCCGCCGAGCTGCGCCTCGTCATGCTGCGCCCGCATGATCCCATCCTGGGGTTGATCGCGCGGCTGCGGCTCGCGCGGGTGCAGATCGCCCAGCACCAGGCGCAGGCGGCGTTGGCGACGCTCAATGGCGTCAATCCGGGCGCCTTCGCGCCACGGTATGACGTGGTGCGCGGCGATGCCTACTATGCCTTGGGCAATCGATCCGCCGCTCTGGCGCAGTACCGTCTGGCCCAGGCCACCGACCCGGGTGGGGAGACCGATGCGAATCTCCTGAAACTGCAGATCTCGGAGCTGGCCGCCAACCAGTCCGGGCCGCCGCCGGCCACCCAGACCGCTGCGCCGGCCGCCCGGTAGCGCCATGCTGAACGCCAACACCGCGGGTAGACCTTTGCACATGCACATCAACCGATCGATGAGACTCTGCGCCGCGGCGCTCGCCGTGACGCTGCTCGCCGCCTGCTCCCACAAGGGGGTCGACCAGCCGGCCAAGCTCTCTCCCATCAAGGCGACACTGCGTGTGCGCGAGATCTGGAGCGCATCGGTGGGTGGGTTCCACTTCCTCGGCTTCGGTGACGGGCAGGCCAAGGCGCTGCGCCTGGGTCTGGGTATCGCCGTGCAGGGCGACCGTGTATTCGCCTCGGGCCATGGAGGACTGGTGGCCGCGTTCGACCTGCGCACCGGACGCCGCCTGTGGCATACCGACACCCGCTTGCCGCTGGGTGGCGGGCCGGCCGTGAACGGCAACCTTCTCGTGGTCGGCGCGAGCGACGGGCACGTGGTCGCGTTGAACGCCTCGGACGGCAAGCCGCTTTGGAAGGTGGCGTTGACCGGCGCGGTGATCTCCGCGCCCGCCGTGTCGGATGATCTCGTGGCCGTGCGCACGATCGACGGTGCGCTCCATGCCCTCTCGCCAAAGGACGGACACGAGCTTTGGGAGGCCGAGCAGGATATGCCCCCGCTGTCGCTGCGTGGCGCGGCGACTCCGGTCATCACCGGCAATATGGTCATCAGTGGCTTTGCCAACGGCAAACTCATGGCCGTCAACTCGAAGGACGGCTCACAGGTGTGGATGGCGACAGTCTCGCAGCCGCGCGGTCGAACCGCGATCGAGCGGCTCGCGGACGTCTTGGGGCCGGTCATCGTCGCCGACAACGACGTCTACGTCGTGGGTTACCACGGCACGGTGGACATGCTGGCGCTCAAGAGCGGTCAGGCCTGGTGGTCCCACAAGGCCTCCAGCTTCCGCGGATTGGCACTCGGCGAGAACGCCGTCTACATGACGACGGAAGATGGAGAGGTGCAGGCGCTCAACCGCAAGAACGGCGCGGTCATCTGGAGCCAGAAGGCGCTTCGCTACCGCTCTTTGACCAAGCCGGCCGTGAGTGCCGAGGGAGTCGTCGTGGCCGACTACCAGGGATACGTGCATTGGCTGAACAAGCGCAGTGGCGCGTTCGAAGCCCGGGTCAAGAGTGGCGGAGTGCGCGTGACCAACCCGCCGATCGCAATCGGGAACGAAGTGCTGGTCATCAACGACGTCGGCGAGATCAGCGCATACCGGGTATCGCCGCGTTGATGATGCGATAGAGTCGCGGCGCATGCTGCCCGTCGTCGCCCTGGTCGGACGGCCCAATGTGGGCAAGTCGACCCTGTTCAATGTGCTCACCGGCACCCGGGATGCCATTGTGGCCGACGTTCCGGGTCTCACCCGCGACCGTCAGTACGGCTTCGGGCGGCTGGGGCCGGTGCCTTGCGTGCTGATCGATACCGGGGGGCTGATCGAGAACCCCAAGGGAATCGAGTCGCAGATGCGCGAGCAGACCGAGCGGGCCGTGCAGGAAGCGGATCGGCTGGTGTTCGTGGTCGATGCGCGCGCGGGGCTGACTCCCCAGGATCACTTCGTGGCGCGCGAGCTGCGCAAGTCCGGTAAACCCGTGACCCTCGCCGTCAACAAGGCGGAGGGACTGGATCTCGGGATTGCGGCCGCGGATTTCCACGCCCTCGGTTTCGGCGAGCCGGCCGGCATTTCCGCGAGTCATAGCCAGGGGTGCGAGGATCTGATGGACCTCGTGCTCGAGGGCCTGACGGGCACCCCGGCGGAGGAGACCCGTCCGGAGGAGGTGCGCATCGCCATCATCGGCAGGCCCAACGTCGGAAAGTCCACGCTCGTCAACCGTCTCCTCGGTGAGGAGCGCGTCATCGCGAGCGATCAGCCCGGAACGACCCGCGACAGCATTCTCGTGCCCTTCGAGCGCGACGGCCGCCGCTTCGCGCTGATCGATACAGCGGGCGTGAGGCGCCGCTCGAGGGTCGAGGATGTCGTCGAGCGCGCCAGCGTCGCCAAGGCGCTGCAGGCGATAGACGAGGCGCACGTGGTGATCCTGGTTCTCGATGCGCACGACACGGTGGCCGAGCAGGATGCGAGTGTGCTCGGAATCGCGCTCCAGCGGGGACGCGCGCTCATCATCGCCGTCAACAAATGGGACGGCATTCCCGACGACCAGCGCGAAGAGATCCATCGTCAACTGGCGCTCAAACTCGATTTCGTGCCCTTCGCGCCGCTGCATTTCATTTCGGCGCGGCACGGCACCGGGGTGGGGGACCTGGTCCACTCGGTGGTGCGGGCCTACGAGGCGGCCATGAGGGAGATGCCCACCCGGGAACTGACACGGACGCTCGAGCACGCGATCACCGCACACCAGCCGCCGCTGGTTCGCGGCCGGCGCATCAAGTTGCGGTACGCCCATCAGGGCGGCCGCAATCCTCCGCGCGTCGTGATCCACGGCAACCAGACCGCGTCGGTGCCGGGCTCCTATACCCGCTATCTCATCAACGTATTCCGCAAGACCTTCGATCTGTTCGCGACACCCGTGGTCGTCGAATATCGCACCGACGCGAACCCTTACGACAGGCCGGGACGGGTGAAAAAGCAGGAGCGGGGCCAGCGGCGCTCCCGCAAGAGCCGCCGCTGACCGCGCCGCGAGACCGGGGATTGCGCAGGGCAGGAGAGCTCCTGCGGATCCTCCCGGCGGACCGGGGTGCTTTCAGAACGCGTTGAGTCCCGTGAGCTCACGTCCCACCGAGAGCTCGTGGATCGTCTCAGTGCCCTCGTAGGTGATGACGCTCTCGAGGTTGAGCATGTGGCGGATGGGCGCGTACTCGGCGCTGATGCCCGCCCCGCCGAGCATGTCCCGGCAGTCCCGCGCCACATCGAGCGCCATGCGGCAGTTGTTCCATTTCGCGAGCGACACGTGCACCGGCTGCATCACGCCACGCTCCTTCATCCGCCCGAGCTCGAGCGCCATGAGCTGCGCGCCGGTGATGCGGCGCGCCATGTCGGCCAGGCGAATCTGGATCGCCTGGTTCTGGGCGAGCGGACGGCCGAACAGCTGGCGGCTGCCGGTGTAGTCGAGCATCTGGGCCAGGCAAGCCTGCGCCGCGCCAATGACGCCCCACGCGATGCCGTAACGGGCCTGTGTGAGGCAGGACAGCGGGCCTTTGAGGCCGACGACCCCGGGCAGGACACATTCCTGCGGTACCACGACGTCGTCGAAAAACAATGCGGAGGTCACGGACGCGCGCAGGGAGAACTTGCGCTCGATCAGCTGCGTGGTGAAGCCTCGAGTGCCTTTGTCGAGGAGGAAGCCGCGGATGCCGTCGTCCGTCTGGGCCCACACCACCGCGACATCGGCGATCGAACCATTGGTGATCCACATCTTCGAGCCGTTGAGCACCCAGTCGCGCCCGCGCTGGCGGGCATGGGTCTTCATGTTGGCCGGGTCCGAGCCGCCGTGCGGCTCGGTGAGGCCGAAGCAGCCGATGAGCTCGCCGCGCGCCATGGGCGGCAAGTATTTCTGCTTCTGCTCCTCGGACCCGTAGGCATGGATCGGATACATGCACAGCGAGGACTGCACGGACACGAAGCTGCGGATTCCGGAGTCACCGCGCTCGAGCTCCTGGCAGATGAGGCCGTAGCAGGTGGCGTTGAGGCCGGCGCAGCCGTAGCCGGTCAAGGACGAGCCGAGGAGTCCGAGCCCGGCGAGCTCGGGAATGAGGTCGCGCGGGAAACGGTGCTCCTCGAAGCACTCGCGGATGATGGGCAGCACCCGCTCATCGACGAGACGCTGGACGGAATCCTGCACCATGCGCTCCTCTTCCGTGAGCGTGCTGCGGATTCCGTACAGATCGAGGGGATCGAGGGTCGTGGTCGACAATGCCGTCAACTCCCAAATAGTGGTTCGCGGTCCGGGCCCCGGATCGGGACTGCGGCGCCATCGGAAAGGCCGCGATGATACTCCAGTCGGTGGTTGGCGGCATTGCCTTTATGAATCAAACGGTTGCCGTGTTTTGGAGGTCGGCCGACGCCTGTTTCCAACCATCGATCCGAGCCATGGCGGCTGGATGGGGTCTCAGTATCGGCGGGCGCCGCCGCGTGGGGCGTGTAAGAGCCAGGATTGCTCTATAGTGCGGGGACTTCGGTGAGCGCCATTGAGCATCGTAGGGGCTTCACGCGGCTCACCAGAGACGGAGTACGGAATGTCGGATCCTGGGAAAGTCACTGCCGAGATCGAAAAGCCGATGGCGCAGACCCTTGAGTTGAATGCCGGGACAGCCAGGAGCAACGCGCGCAGACGTTGCCATCCGCTCGCGGCCGTCCCCACGTTGCCGGGCTTGGGCGCTGCGCCAGCGATCGCTCCCAGCTGCCGATTCGCCCACTGATGCCTCAAATGGCCGCTCCAGCCACTGGCGCGGCCGGAATTTCTGATGACTGCGAAGCAACCTCGGCACGAGACCTCGGTGGCGGCAATCGATGAGCTCGTTCTCTCGGAGGGCGAGAGGCACTCGGGTCGGGAGGATCTGGCCGGGACATCACGGGCGCATCTTCGCTCCCGCCCCGGCATGGGCTTTGCCGGGCGGCATCACGGTGAGATCCTGCAGGGTGCGTGGCGGCCGCCCAGCGTCCGCGGCGCGACCGAGCCCGTCCCGTGCCTGGTGACGATGCCGGTACCCGAGCACGGCACCCGGGTCCAATTCGTCCGGGGACCCGGCGCAGCTCTCGAGGTCGAGCCGGCCTGGAAGGTGAAGGCGGCGCGCGCGGCGCGACTTGCGCTCGATTTTCTCGGCGAGCGGCGGTCCGGTGGCCGATTGACGGTGGACTGTCCCGTACCGCCGGGCCTGGGGCTCGGGTCATCGACCAGCGATGTGGTCGCCGCGATCCGCGCCGTGTGCGATGCCCATGGGACGTCCCTCGAGCCGCGGCAGCTGGCGCGGCTTGCGGTCGAGACCGAGCACGCCATAGACCCGATCATGTTCGACGAGGGGGTGCTGTTCGCCCCGCGTCAGGGACGGGTCCTCGAGCACTGGCAGGGTGCGCTTCCGGAGTTCTTCGTGGTGAGCGTCGACACCGACCCGCAACGGGGCGGCATCGATACATTGAGCCTGGCCGTTCCCCGGTACACCGCCGCTGAGTTGGCCGAATATGAAGAGCTGATCTGCCGCGCACGCAGCGCGTTTCGGGCGCGTGATGCGCGGGCCATGGCCGGGGTGGCGACCCGCAGCGCGGAGCTCAATCAGCGCTTTCTGCCGATGCGGGGCTTCGCAGACTTGCGCGCGCTCGCGCAGCAGGCCCGCTGTCTCGGACTGCAGATTTCGCACTCGGGCACGGTGGCCGGGTTCCTGTTCGACTCCGCGGCGCGGGATGAGGCGCAAGATCGCTTGAGACCGGCCTTGCGAGCCCTCGGCATGCGCTGTCTAGGGGCCTTCAGAACCGGCGCCACCCGTGCGGCGGGCAACTGATCAATGTGGATCTTCCCGCGGCCGCGAAACCCGGCCGCGGGCGAGGCTGCGAAGCGGGCCCGGGAGAGGGCTCATGTCGCGGACGCTCAATTGTCCGTCGCATATGCGCAGAGCGCCCGAGGCGCACCGCGCTTCACCCATTGGATGGGCCGGCGCGCGCATATGGACATGAAAGGCGGCACCGCCTAGCATGTTGTGGTTGGACGGTGATGGGAATTCGGTGCGATCCGCCCTCGGATCCACGCCGAAGCTGCCCCCGCAACTGTAGGCGGTAAGCCGGGCGCCATAAGCCACTGGGAAACCGGGAAGGCGGCGCTCGGCATCAAATCGCGAGCCAGGAAACCAGCCGTCCACCAACGTCTCGCAGACACACTGGCCGGGGTGAGCTGGTGCGCAAAGCGTTTGCGCTGACGATTACTTTGCCCAGGGGCAACCTTGCAGAGCGCAGCGCCAACATTCGCGACAACCTTCGCCGACGGCTCTCCCGCGATCGTCCTCTTGACCCACGCTGACAGCGACCTGGCAGCGCTCAGCCGCGCGCTTCCCGCTCTGCCCGCGGATTTCCCGGAGGTGCGCGGCTATAGCCTGCAGAGTCTCGGCGCCGAGGGGATGGGTGAGCTGCTGGCCGGGGCGCTTTCGATCGCACGCGTCATCGTCGTGCGCATTCTCGGCCGATTGAGCGCCGTGCCCGGGTGGCAGGCCCTGCACAAGGCGGCGGCGGCCCGCGGGCAGGCGCTGCTGGTGGTGAGCGGCACGGGCGAGCCGAATCCCGAGCTCGAGTGTCTCTCCACCGTCGCTCCGGACGTGCTGCACCAGACGCAACGGTTCCTGCAGGCCGGAGGCCCGGAGAATCTCGCCCAATGGCTTCGATTCCTGGCCGATCACCTGTTGTTGACCGGCTATGGCCACGAGCCACCCGCGCCCCTGCCCGAGCACGGCATCTACTGGCGAGGGGCGGATCCCGCCGCGAATCTCACCGCCTGGCTGGCCCGGCGAACCGAGGCGGGCCTGCGAAACGCTGCTGCACAGCGCCCCGTGGTCGGCATTTCCTTCTATCGAGCCCATCGTCTGAGCGGCAATCTGCGTTTCATCGATGCGCTCATCGAGGCGCTCGAGCGGCGCGGACTCGACGTGCTGCCCGTCTACACCGCTTCGCTCCGGGCGCTCGATGGCGCGGGCCGGCCGGCGGCGCTGTCGCTGTTCTTTCACGAGGGCAGGCCGCTCATCGATGCGCTGATCAATACCACCGCGTTCGCCACCGGCGAGGTGAGCGCCGACGGGGCTCACCCCGGGGGCGGCTCGGGCGCCTGGCTCGCGCAACTCGACGTGCCGGTCTTCCAGGCCATCGTGAGCGGCATGGAGCGCGCCTCCTGGGAATCGGCCAGCCGGGGATTGGCCCCGCTCGATACGGCGATGAACGTCGTGCTGCCGGAGTTCGACGGCAGGATTCTCACCGTGCCGCTGTCATTCAAGGAGAAGCGCCGCGAGCGCGGCGTGGAGGTCATCGAATACGCGCCGGTTCCTGATCGCGTGGAACGGATTGCCGGCCTGGTGGCCGCGCAGGTGCGGTTGCGCCGTCTGCCCCGCGAGGCGCGCCGTATCGCCTTCGTGCTGACCAACTCCAACGCCAAGGCCGCCCAGATCGGCAATGCCGTGGGGCTGGACGCGCCCGCATCGCTCCTGAAGCTGCTGCGCGTCATGCGCGAGGCCGGCTACCGGATCGAGGAACTGCCCGAGAGCTCCGACGAGCTGATGCACAGCTTGATCGACCGCGGCTGCTACGACCTGGATCACCTGACGGCCGAGCAGTGCCGCCTCGCAGCCGGACGTGTCGAGGCGAAGCGCTACCAGGGATGGCTCGAGCAGCTCCCGGGCGTGTTGCGCGAGCGGATGTGCGCGCAATGGGGCACTCCGCCGGGTGAGGCGTACGCGGTGGAAGGACATCTCATCCTGAGCGGATTGGAGCTGGGCAACGCGCTCATCGCGATCCAGCCGCCGCGCGGCTTCGGGCTGGATCCGGAGGCCATCTATCACCAGCCCGATCTGCCTCCGACCCATCACTACCACGCCTTCTACCGATGGCTGCGCGAGGACTGGGGGGCTCACGCCATCGTGCACGTCGGCAAGCACGGCACGCTCGAATGGCTCCCCGGAAAAGGCGTGGGGCTCTCCGAGCGGTGCTTTCCCGATGCTCTGCTGGGGGATCTGCCGCTGCTCTATCCGTTCATCATCAACGATCCCGGGGAGGGGGCGCAGGCCAAACGCCGGGGCCACGCCACGATCGTCGATCACCTGACCCCGCCCATGACGACCGCCGAAACCTACGGCGCCCTGGCGCAGCTGGCGCAGCTCGTCGACGAGTACTACCAGCTCGAGATGCTCGACCCGTCGAAACTGCCGCTGTTGCAGTCCCAGATCTGGGCGCTCGTGAAGGAGTCCCGTCTCGACCGGGACCTCAACGTCATCCGCGCGGATGACCATGAGGTGTGGGATGAGGGCTTCAACGAGCATGGTGTGCCGCTCAGCCTCGCGCGCATGGAGGGCGCGGATTTTGCCCACCTCATAGAAGACATCGACGGCTATCTGTGCGAGATCGGCGCGGCGCAGATCCGCGACGGCCTGCATGTCCTCGGCCAGGCGCCCGAGGGCGCCCAGCTCATCGACATGCTCTGCTCGCTCACCCGGCTGCCCAACCAGGGCGTGCCCAGCCTGCCGGAGGCGCTCTCCCGCCGCCTGGGTCTCGATTGGCAGGCGCTGTTGAGTGAGCGAGGCAGGCGGTTGCCTGCCGCGCCCGTGGCGCTCGAGCGGTGTGTGGGCCGGACCTTGAGTACGCGGGCCGACGCCGTCGAGGCCATCGAGCAGCTGTGCCGCAAGGTGGTCGGGGAACTGCAGGCGCGGGAGTTCGCTTCGGAGGCGGTGCAGGAGGCCGTGCGCGGTTGCCTGGGGGATGGGCTCGGGGGGGGAGAGTCGCCGAACCTCGAGGACGCGCTGCAGTTCATCTGCCGCGATCTCGTGCCGAGACTGCGCCGCACCCGCGATGAGATCGACAATCTCCTGCGGGCGCTCGATGGCCGGTACATTCCCGCCGGCCCGAGCGGCGCTCCGACCCGCGGCATGGCGCATATTCTGCCGACGGGGCGGAACTTCTACTCCGTCGACCCGCGGAGCCTCCCGTCAAACGTGGCCTGGCGCGTCGGGCAACAGTTGGCGGAGGAGGTGCTGCGCCGGCACGTCAGGGAAACCGGGCGATATCCGGAGAGCGTCAGCATCAGCATCTGGGGTACCAGCGCCATGCGCACGCATGGTGATGACGTGGCGGAGATCCTCGCGCTGCTCGGCGTGCGCCCGGTCTGGCTGGCCGAGAGTCGCCGCCTGACCGGTGTCGAGGTCATTCCGCTCGAGACTCTGGGGCGCCCCCGCATCGATGTCACCACGCGCATCAGCGGCTTCTTCCGTGACGCCTTCCCACAGCTGATCGAGCTGATCGATCGGGCCGTCGCCACCGTGATCGCGCTCGAGGAACCGCCGGAGAGCAACTTCGTGCGCAAGCACTTCCTGGCCGAGTGCGCGGCGAGAACGGCCGCCGGCGAGAGCCGGGCCGAAGCCGAGCGGCTCGCCCGCTACCGGATCTTCGGCTCCAAGCCCGGCAGCTACGGCGCGGGCATCCTGCCGCTCATCCAGGAGGGCAACTGGAGCGGGCCCGGGGACTTTGCCGAAGCCTATGTGAACTGGGGGGGGTATGCCTACACGACCTCCGAGGCGGGCGTGGAGGCGCGCGAGCCACTCGAGAGCCGCCTGGCCTCGGTCGAGGTGGTGCTGCACAACCAGGACAACCGCGAGCACGACATTTTCGACAGCGACGATTACCTGCAATTCCAGGGCGGACTCATCGCGACGATCCGCCATCTCTCGGGCCACAAGCCGCGACACTACTTCGGGGACACCCAGAATCCCGAGCGCGCGGTGGTGCGCGACCTGAAGGAGGAGGCGTTGCGCGTGTTCCGCTCGCGCGTCGTCAATCCGAAGTGGCTCGAGAGCATCCGCCGGCACGGCTACAAGGGCGCGCTCGAGTGCGCCGCCACGGTCGATTACCTGTTCGGCTTCGATGCGACCGCCGGGGTGATGGAGGACTGGATGTACGAGCAGACGGCGCAGAGTTACGCGCTCGATGAGCGCATGAGGGCGTTTCTCGAGGAGAGCAACCCCTGGGCGCTGGGGGCCATCGCGGGACGGCTGCTCGAGGCGGCGCGGCGCGAGATGTGGGCCTCGCCCGAGCCTCGCACGCTCGAGGCCCTGCGCGAGGCGTATCTTCGCAGCGAGACGGTGCTGGAAGCGCGTGGGGAACGTGCCGACGGGGGAGGCAAGCCGTGAGTGATCATCCTCATCCGTTTCCCTTCGCGGCGATCGTGGGGCAGGAAACGCTTACGAGCGCGCTGCTGCTTTGCGCGGTGAATCCCGGCATCGGCGGTGTTCTCATCCGCGGCGACAAGGGCAGCGCCAAGAGCACCGCGGCGCGCGCGCTGACCGGCATCCTCTCGCCCATCGAGCGCATCGCCGGCTGCGCCTACAACTGCGAGCCGGGCAGCCCGGCCGAGCCGTGCGAGACCTGCCGCTCGGGTGCGCCGAGCGCGCATCTTTCTCCGGTGCCGTTCGTGAACCTGCCGCTCGGGGCCACCGAAGACCGGGTGCTCGGAAGTCTCGACTTCGAGCGGGCACTGAAAGAGGGACGCAAGGCGTTCCAGCCGGGGCTGCTGGCGGCGGCCCATCGGGGCATTCTCTACATCGACGAAGTCAATCTCCTGCCGGATCACTTGGTGGACGTGCTACTCGATGCCGCCGCCATGGGGGTCAACCGGGTGCAGCGCGAAGGGCTCTCCGTGCAGCACCCGACCCACATCGCCCTCATCGGCACCATGAACCCGGAAGAGGGCGAGATCCGCCCGCAGCTGCTCGATCGCTTCGGGATGATGGTGGAGGTGAGCGCTCCCGAGGATGCGCGCGAGCGGACCGAGATCGTGCGACGGCGGCTCGCCTGGGAGCGCGATCCGGAGTCTTTCAACCGGCAGTGGGAGCCGCGCCAGCAGGCGCTGCGCGAGCACGTGAGGCGGGCCCGGGAGCTGTTGGCCGAGGTGCGCATGGCCGACGGCCTGCAGCTGCTCGCAAGCGAGTTGTGCTGTGCCCAGGGCGTCAAGAGCCTGCGCGCAGACCTCGTCATGGCCAAGGCGGCCTGCGGTCTCGCCGCCCTCGGCGCGCGCACCGACGTGCAACCGCAGGATCTCGAGCAGGCGGCCCGCCTGGTGTTGCCCCACCGCCGCCGCCGCAAGCCCTTCGAGGCACCGGGGCTCGATGAGGAGCAACTGCAGAGAGCCCTGCGCCGGCCACCGCCGCCTCAGGCTCCCGGTCCCACCGAGGGCACCCCGCAGGCGGAGTCCGGGCAACCTGAGACGCCGCAGCCACGCGATGCCGACGCTCCGGAGCAGCTGTTCTCTCCCGCCGGGGCGGTCACGCCGCGCATCGCCATCAAGGATGCTCCGGCACGAGGCACCGTCGGCCGCCGCAGCCAGTCGCGTGACTCGAGCCGGGGGCGCGAAGTGAGGGCGGTACCCGATGAGCGCCCGACCGACCTGGCGCTCACCGCGACGCTGAGTCACGCGGCGCTGCGCAGCGGTGGCCTCGCGGAGGCGGGCGGGCTGCTCGGAGTGGAGCGGGCCGATCTTCATCAGAGGGTCAGATCGGGCCGCCAGGGCAGCCTCATTCTCTTCGTGGTGGATGCCTCGGGCTCGATGGCGGGTCTGCGCCGCATGGAGATGGTCAAGGGAGCGGTCATCGCGCTCCTCTCCGATGCGTACCAACAGCGTGACGAGGTGGGTGTCATCGCATTCAGGGGCGCCGCGGCCGAAGTGCTGCTCGCTCCGACGCGCAGCGTCGAGATCGCGGAGCGGGAGCTTCGTGAACTGCCCACCGGCGGCCGCACGCCGCTGGCACATGCTCTCAAGGCCGCGCACGAGGTGCTCGCGCGCGCCGCGCGCTCGGGCCCGGAGCCGCTGATGATCGTGTTGAGTGACGGTCGGGCCAATGTCGCGCTCGAGCCCGGGGCCGACCCGTGGCGAGAGTCGCTCGAATGGGCCCACGTGCTCGGGCGAGGCGGCGTGACGGCGCTGGTGTTGGATACCGAGGCGGGCCAGGTCCGGCTCGGGCGGGCCGGCGAGCTCGCGCGGGCGCTCGGGGCCCAATGCCTGGCCCTCGATGGTTTCGATTCGCAGTCGCTCTCGATCACCATCCGCGCCCGGATGGGAAGCGGCAAGAGGTGGTTGTCATGATCATTTGTGTCGGTGCAGGCCCTGGCGATCTCGGGCTTCTGACGCAGCGCGGCGCCGAGCTGGTGCACACGGCGGATGTGGTGGCGGGATTCGATGCGGTGGTGGACCTCGTGCGGCCGCTCATCAGGTCCGATGCGCGCATCGTCACCATGGGATACCGCGATCAGGTGCAAAGACTCGATGAGGTGGCCGACGCCCACCGGGCGGGCGCACGCTGCGTGGTGGTGTTCATGGGAGATATCCACTTCAGCGGCTTTCAGTTCCTCGAGCGGGTCGAGCGCGCCTGCGGCGAGCGCATCGAGACCGTGCCCGGCATATCCTCCGCCCAAGTGCTCGCCTCGCGCGGCCGCGTGTGTTTCGATGAGACCACCTTCGTCACCTTCCACCGGCGCGGCACCATAGATCCCTTCAAGCGTCACCTGGTGCGGGCGCTGGAGGATGACCGCAATGCCATCATCATCCCGCGCCCCTGGGATTTCATGCCGAAGGACATTGCCGCCTATCTGCTTGCGCGCGGCGTGCGTGGTGATCATCCCGTGGAAGTGTGGGAGAACCTGACCAGCCGCGAGGCGCAATGGGTCGGATCGCTCGCCAGTTGCACGCACGAATTCAGCGACATGAGCATCATGCTCATCCGGACGCTGCGCCCGATGCCGAGTCAGATCGAGCCGGAGCCGATTGCGTAACATGACCGCACAGGATTACGGCATCGTCGTCGCCGCCCACGGCAGCCGCGATCCGGCCGCCCTCGAGGAGGTGGAGGCGCTGTTGGCGCTCATGAGAGCGCGCTCACCGCAGCGCACCATAACGCATGGCTACCTGGAATTCGCGCGCCCGACGATCGAAGAGGGCGTGCGCTCGGCGCTGCAGCTGGGGGCGGCTCCGATCGTGATGCTGCCGGCGCTGCTGTTTGCCGCCACGCACGCCAAGAACGACATGCCCGGCGAGCTGGCGATGCTGAAACGGCAGTTCCCATCGGTGGATTTCCACTTCGGCGCGCCGGCGAACCTGCATCCCGCGTTCCTCAGGCTCGCGCAGCAACGCATCACCGAGGCAGAGGCGCGATCGAGCCGGGTGATCAGGCGCGCCGAGACGTGTCTCGTGGTCGTCGGCCGCGGCACATCGGATCCGGATGCCAACTCGGAAGTCTCCAAGCTCGCGCGCATGCTGCATGAGGGGTTGGGCTTCGGCCACTCCTACGTGTGCTACGCAGGCACGGTGGAGCCGGGGGTCGGGCAGGGATTGCGCAGCGCCGCCCGGTTCGGCTGCGAGCGCATGGTGGTGTTCCCCTACTTCCTGTTCGACGGCCGGCTCGTCAAGCGCATTTATTCGGCCGCCGACGAACTGGCCGCGCGCCATCCCGACATCGAGGTGCTCAAGGCGGGTTATCTCGGGCCGCACGACGATGTCGCCGAAGTCTTTCTGGAGCGTGCCCGCGAGGGACTGGAAGGGCGGGCCGCGATGAACTGCGCGCTGTGCAAATATCGCGTGCAGATCGTCGGTTTCGAGGAGCAGGTGGGGCAGGCGCAGCGCGCGCACCATCTCGCCGTGCGCGCTCCATCGACAGGTCTGCCCACACCGCCACCCGCGCCGGCCGTACCGAAGCCCTACGAGCCTCATCCCATCGAGGCCGAGAGCTTCAGGATCATCGAAGCAGGCCGTGACTGGTCCTCCTGGGGAGGCGCGGAGCGAAGGGTGGTGCAGCGGCTCGTGCACACCAGCGGCGATTTCGACATCGTCGATGATCTGTACTTCTCGCGCGGGGCGGCCGATGCGGGAGTGCGCGCGCTGCTGCGCTGCCGGCGGGTGGTTGCGGATGTCACCATGGTCTCGAGCGGCCTCAAGCGCAGCCTTCTCGAGCAGTTGGGCATGGAGGTCTGGTGCGGCGTGCACGATCGGGAGACCCGGGTGATGGCGGAGAACACCGGGCTCACGCGCTCGGCCGCCGGCATCCGCCGCGCGTGGGAGCGATGGGGGAACGAGGCGGTGGTCGCCATCGGCGATGCACCCACCGCGGTGATGGAGGCGGTGCGCCTGGTACGGGAGCAGGGCTGGCGGCCGCAGTTGCTCGTCGGGCTCCCGGTGGGTTTCGTCGGCACCCGCGAATGCAAGGAGGCTTTGCGCAAGTGCCTGCAAGTCCCCCGGATCACCAACCGGGGGACGCGCGGCGGCTCGCCCTGGGCGGCGAGTGTCATCAACGCCTTGCTCATCGCTGCGGTGGATCACCTCGCGGGAGCCTCGCCGCCATGAGCAATATGGCCGAGCGCATCCCCTTCGACCTCGGCGTGCGCGCAGAGAATGGCATGCGCCGGGGCCGCACGACGGGCGCCTGCGCGACGGCGGCCGTGAAGGCGGCGCTGCTGCTGCTGATTCACGGAGAGACCGTCGATGAGGTCGAGATCGGGCTGCCGGATCCGCGCTACAGCCTGAAAGTGCCGATCCACTCCGTAGGCAGGCTCGCAGACGGCGCGGTGCGCGCGGAGGTCATCAAGGAGGCGGGTGATGACCCGGATTGCACCGATGGCACCACGATCTTCGTCTCGGTCCGTCCCAATGATCTCGGGGAGGTTCGTTTTCTCGCCGGCCCCGGCGTGGGCACCATCACCCAGCCCGGTATCCGCATCCCGGTCGGCGAGCCGGCCATCAACCCGGTGCCGAGGCAGATGATGCGCGCGGCCGTCGAGGAGGTATCGGAAGGCGCTGGAGGGGGATTCGATCTGACCATCGGTTGCGAGAACGGCGAGGCTCTGGCGCGCAAGACCTTCAATCCCAGGTTGGGCATCCTCGGCGGCATCTCCATCCTCGGAACGAGCGGACTGGTCGAGCCGATGTCGCTCTCGGCCTACAGGGCCTCCATCGAGGTCTATATCCGCGTTGCGCTGGCCGAGGGGCAGGAGGTCGCGTACGCGCCCGGTAAGATCGGCACGGCGTTCGCGCGCTCGGCCCTGCGGCTGCCGCCGAAGCGCATCGTGTCCATCTCCAACTTCATCGGTTTCGCACTCGAGTGCACCGAGCGCGAGCTTGCCGAGCGGAACCTCACGCTGCCGGCGCTCTGGCTCGTCGGACACCCGGGCAAGCTCGCCAAGCCGCTCGCGGGCGACTGGGACACGCACTCCAGCAAGAGCGCCATGGCCATGCGGGCCGTCGCTCAGGTTGCCGCCGAATGCGGCTTTGCGCCCACGGAGGTCGCGGCCATGGCGGGCTCCAACACCGTCGAGGCGGTACTGGATTCGCTGCGGGAGCACCCGCGCGCCCGGGCGCTCTGGTGCGAGGTGGAGCGGCGCATCGCGGCGGCGATGCGTGAGCGGCTCAGCCGGGTCGAGCGGCTCGAGGTGCGTCTGTTTGGCTTGCACGGCACGGCACTGGGGCAGGCCGCGTGAACCACTCGACTGGAGAGATTTTCGAGGCGGCGAAGCCGCGGCCCGCTGCGGGCGAGACTCGGGATGTGCCGGGTGAGCCGGGGGCGTTCTTCGGCATTGGCGTCGGCCCCGGGCCCGCGGGCTTCCTGCCGGTGGCGGCGCTCGAGGCGCTGCGCCGCGCGCGAGTGATCTTTCTCCCGCGCGCCCGCTCGGCGGAGCAGTCGGTGGCGAGACAGTGTCTCGCCGGGCTGGATATCCCCGCCTCGAAGCTGCGCGAGATCGAGTTCGAGATGGATCCCGACCGCACCGTGTTGCGGGAGCATTACAGCGCATTGGCACAGGACATCGCAGGCGAGCTCCTCGCCGGGCATGACGTCGCCTACCTTACCATCGGCGATCCGATGACCTTCTCCACGTATGGCTACACGCTCGCGGCGCTGCGCGAGTGCCTGCCTGGGGCCACGATCCGCACCTTTCCCGGGATCACCAGCTTCGCCGCCGCCGCGGCGGCGCTCGGCTGGCCGCTCGGCGAAGGCAAGGAGCGCATCCTGGTGCTGCCCTGTCCCGATGATGCGGACTCGCTGCGGCGGGACATCGAGACGCACGATGTGGTGGTGCTGATGAAGATCGGCCGGCGCCTGCCCTGGGTCCTCGGCCTGCTCGCCGAGATGGGCATCGCGGCGCAGTGCGCGCTCGCGTCCCGGATCGGGTTGCCCGGCGAGGTGCTGTGCGCCAGCGTGAGCGACTTCGATGGCCCGCCGCACACCGGATATCTTTCCACGATGTTGATTCGCCGGCGGGCGCGGGAGCAACGGCACGTATGAAGGTGTTTTTCATCGGAGCGGGCCCAGGTGCCCACGACCTCATCACCGTGCGCGGCGCAAAGATTCTCGAGCGCGCGCCCATGGTGATGTACGCCGGCTCGCTGGTGCCCAGGGAGGTACTGTGCCACTGCCGCGCCAACGCCGAAATCATCGACACAGCCTCGCTCGACCTCGACCAACAGGAAGCATGCTATCGGCGCGCGCAGGCCGCAGACCTCGATGTGGCGCGGTTGCACTCGGGAGATCCCGCCATCTACGGCGCCACGGCCGAGCAGATGCGGCGCCTGGAGAAGCTGGGTATCGAGTACGAGGTGGTGCCCGGAGTGTCTTCGTTCACCGCCGCCGCGGCCTCGCTCGGGAGCGAGCTCACCAGGCCCGCAGTGTCGCAGACGGTGATCCTGACACGGATTTCGGGGCGCGCCTCCGCGGTGCCCGAGCGCGAGCGGCTGGGCGAGCTGGCCCGCTCGGGCGCGACGCTGTGCGTCTTTCTCTCGGGGCCGCACCTTAAGCGCATCGTGGCCGACCTCAGTCCGCATTATCCGCCCGACACCCCGGTGGCGCTGGTGCACCGGGCGAGCTGGCCGGATGAGCGCTCCCATCGCAGTACGCTCGGGCGACTGCTGCGAGAGATCAGGCTGCGCGACTGGCGGTTGACGACGCTGCTGCTGGTGGGAGGTGCGCTCAGCCGGGATCCCGGGCTCGAGTCGCGCCTGTACGCAGCGGAATATCCGCACATTTTCCGCCCGGCGCGTAAGAAGGGCAAACGCGCTCGCCCGCGGCAGGCGCCTGTCCCGGGGCGGACGGAGTCGAACCGTGAGTGAGCGTCTGGGTATCTGGCCCGTGCGCGCCCAGAGCGAGCCACTGGCGAGTGCGCTGGCACAGCGGATCGGCGGTGAGGTGCTGAGGCCGTGGGAGTGTCCCGAGGCGCAGCGCGAGTACTTTCGTGAGCGATTCAGACAGTACTCGCACTGGGTGCTGGTCATGGCCAGCGGGATCGCCGTGCGCTTCCTCGACGGGCTGATCGAGGACAAGCATCGGGATCCGGCCGTGGTCGTCATCGACGAAGCCGGGCGCCATGCCATAGCGCTCCTCGGGGGACATGAAGCCGGGGCGAATGCGCTCGCCTATACGGTCGCCAACGCGTTGGGGGCCGTTCCTGTGGTGACCACGGCGACCGAGGCGATCAAGCCCCTGGTGGCGGGCATAGGGTGCCGCAGGGGCGTTGGGGCGGCTCAGATCGAGCACGCGATGTCCCATGCATTGGGAGGACGTTCTTTGCTCGAGGTTCGTGAGCTCGCCACCATCGACTTGAAGGCGCGGGAGGCGGGTTTGGTTGAATTCGCCCGTGCGCAGGGCATCCCATTGCGTGTCATCGCGCGCGAACAGATCTCGGCGCGTCCCTGGGTCACCGAGGCTTCGCAGTGGGTGCGGCAGTCCGTCGGGGTGGAGGGTGTCTGTGAGCCGTGCGCGCTCATCGCTTCGCCGCGCGGCAGACTGGTCGTATCGAAGAGCTGCCTCGAGGGCGTGGCGGTCGCAGTCGTCGAAGATGAAGGGTGGGCGGCATGAGCCAGGGCGAGGGCACCGGGCGGCTCCATCTCGTCTCCGTGGGGCCGGGTCTTGCGCAGTTCATCCTGCCGCAGGCGATTGAGACGCTGCGCGAGAGCGAGGTCATCGTCGGGTACGAGCTGTACCTGCACTGGATCCGGCCCTGGATCGAGGGCAAGGAGATCCACTCGCCACCACTCACCCGCGAGCGTGAGCGGGCCCGGCTCGCCATCGAGGCCGCGCGCCTCGGCCGCCGTGTGGCGTTGGTCTCGAGCGGGGATATCGGCATTTATGCCATGGCCTCGCTCGCTTTCGAGGAGATGCGCGAGGACGACACGTTCGATGTCACTGTGGTCCCCGGGGTGACGGCGGCCAATTCCTGCGCCTCGCTCCTTGGGGCGCCGCTGTCGCACGATTTCGCCACCTTGAGTCTCTCCGACCTCATGTGCCCGTGGGAGTGGATCGAGCAGCGGGCCCGTCACATCGGCGCGGCAGATCTGGCGTGTGTGCTCTACAACGTGCAGAGCCAGGCCCGAACCGACGGCGTGTATCGCGTGCTCGAGATCCTGCAGGAACACAAATCTCCCGACACTCTGTGCGGTGTCGTGCGCAACGCCTACCGGCCCGGGGGACAGGCAGACGTGCATCGACTCGGGGAGCTCTCTTCGCTGACATTCGATATGCTGACGACGATCGTGATCGGCAATCGCTTCACGCGGCGCAGACGCCGGTGGATCTACACACCACGCGGTTATCACGACTGGTCGGAGCCCGAGCCCGAGGCTCCGCCTGATCTGCCCTCCGGGGCCATCTGGGTGTTTTCCGGAACTCGCGACGGCAATGAGCTGGCGCGTGAGCTCGCGGCGCGGGGCCCTCCGGTCGTAGTCTCGGCCGCGAGCGGTTACGGCGGCGAAGTTGCGCGTGCGAGTTGCGGGGGCGTGACGGTGTGGTCCGGTCGTCAGGGCATGGAGCCGCGGCGCCAGGCGCTCGAGCGCAGCCATGCGCGGCTGATCCTCGATGCCACCCACCCGCACGCGGCGCAAATCTCCGCGCAGCTCATCGAGCTTGCGCGGCAGCTCGATATCCCCTATCTGCGGTTCGAGCGTCCGAGCGCGCTCGAGCCGGGGTGTGCCATCGTCTGCGACGATGCGGCCGATGCGGCGCGGCGGGCGGTCCGCATGGGCAAGCGGATTTTCCTGGCCACCGGCTCGAAGGACCTCGAGACATTCGTGCGCAGCCCGGGCGCGGCGCAGTGCGAATGGTTCGTGCGCCTGACCCCCGATCCCGAGCGGCTCTCGAGAGCCATCGCCCTCGGCATCCCCCGGGATCACATCCTGGCCATGCAGGGGCCGTTTCCGGCGGAATTCAACCTCGCGCTGTGGCGCTCGCAACGCATCGATTGCGTCGTGACCAAAGACTCGGGCGATGCCGGCGGGTATGGCGAGAAGCAACGCGCGGCCGCCGAACTCGGCGTCCCATTGCTGGTGATTCGTCGTCCTCATGTCGAGTATCCCCGTCAGGTCGCCGGCATCGAGGAGGCCATTCAGGCGGCGGAGGAGATGCTGCGCGCCGGCCCGGGGCCGGCCAGGGAGAGCGTGCCGTGAGCGGTCGCATTCCGGTCACGGTGGTGAGCGGCTTTCTCGGCTCCGGCAAGACCACATTGCTGTGCGATCTGCTCGGTCAGCGGCGGGATCTGCGGCTCGCGGTGTTGATCAACGAGCTGGGTGAGATCTCCATCGATGGAGCGCTGGCTCGAGGCAGCGCATCGCGCGCCGACGGGCCCTCCGCAGCCGATGCGCCGGATATCGAGTTCGTGGACTTCCCGCAGGGGCTCATCGCCTATGCGGACGACTCGAGATTCGCGCCCACGATGGCGGCGCTCGCCGCCCAACGCGGCCGTTTCGATCACGTCCTCATCGAGACCTCCGGTGTGGCATTGCCCACCGCGGTCATGACCCGCCTGGAGGAACCGGAATTCGCGGCCGATTTCGTGTTGGATGCCGCCCTGACGGTGGTGGATGTGCCCCTGCTCCTGTCCGGGGAGCTCGACGCGGTCGAGGGCGCCGGGGGGGCCGTGGCGCGCGCCGTGGGGACGCTCTTCGATCGCCAGCTCGAGCAGGCCGATGTGGTGGTGCTGAACAAGATCGACGGGCTCGATGAGGACGACCTGCTCGATGCCGAGGATCGCGTCCGCAAGAGAGCGCCCGGGGTACGCTTCATCGAGCTGGCGCAGCGTGCGCGGCTCGATGCCCGCGTGGCCCTCGGCCTGGGGCTGCATCAGCCCGGAAGGTCGCTGCTGCGCCGAGCGCCCATGGGACCCCCGACACCCCTGCCCGGCATGGAGTGGCAGCCGCTCGCCGACTCGGGCCGGGTGGATGGGCACAGTCATTCGGGCTTGAGCGCCCACGCGCACGGCTTGAGCACCCATGCGCACTTCCACGAGCAGGATCCGGGCTGGTTGTCCTTCGTGCTGCGCAGCGGCGCGGCGCAGGAGGTGGAGCGACTGCGCGAGGCCATCGCGGAGGTGGCGGCGAGTGAGCCGTTGCTGCGCTGCAAGGGCTTCGTCACGGATGGCGCCGGTGCGCCGGCCCTGCTGCAGGGCGTGCGCAACCGGATCGTGTCCGGCGGTTTCCCGGGCGGTGCGGCGCGCCCGGCAGCAGGCCACGCCGGTGAGCTCGTGTTCATCGGTTATCACTTGAGTCGCGCCCGGGTGGCGTCCATCCTGAGCCGCGGGACCGGTACCCACTGGAGTTGAGCGATGAAAACCGATACCGATTCCCACAAGCGCATGACGCAACGGCACAAGGAGGGATTTGAGCGCAAGAAGGCCGCCGCCACCCGCGAAAAGGGCTTGCTGATCGTCAACACCGGCACGGGCAAGGGCAAGTCGACTGCCGCGTTCGGCATGGGCCTGCGGGCGCTGGGGCACGGTATGAAGCTCGGCGTCGTGCAGTTCATCAAGGGTGCGCTGGAGAGCGCCGAGCGGCGTTTCCTCTCGGCGCAGCCCAACTGCGAGTTCCACGTCGTGGGCGAGGGCTACACCTGGAATACCCAGGACCGCGAGGCCGACATGCGCACGGCGCGCAAAGGGTGGGCGGAGGCGGTGCGCATGATCGGCGATCCCTCCTTCGGCATGGTGATCCTCGATGAGCTCAATATCGTGCTGAAATACCAGTATCTCGAGCTCGAGGAGGTGCTCGAGGCGCTCAAATCCCGCCGCACGATGCTGCATGTGATCGTGACGGGCCGGCACGCACCACCGCCGCTGATCGATCTGGCCGACATGGTGAATGACATCCGCCCGGTGAAGCATCCTTATCAGGAGCAGGGCATCAAGGCGCAGGCGGGCGTGGAGTTCTGATAGTGCTCTCCCAGCGCTGTCCCGCCCTGTTCTTGAGCGCGCCCGCCTCGGGTCAGGGTAAGACGACGGTGACGGCGGCCCTCGCGCGGTATCACGCCTCGCGGGGACGCACGGTGCGGGTCTTCAAGACGGGTCCCGACTTTCTGGATCCCATGATTCTCGAGCGCGCGAGCGGCCAGCCGGTCTACCAGCTCGACCTGTGGATGGGTGGGGAGGCGCATTGCCGCGGGCTGTTGCACGAGGCGGCGTGTCGGGCAGACCTGATCCTGGTCGAGGGTGTCATGGGACTGCACGACGGTACACCGAGCAACGCCGAGGTGGCGCGTCTGCTCGGCATTCCGGTGGTGGCGATCATCGACGCGCAAGCCATGGCGCAGACTTTTGGCGCGATCGCCTACGGCCTGGCGCATTATGGCGGCGCAGTGCCGTTCCACGGAGTGTTGGCGAATCGAGTTGCCAGCGAACGGCACGCCGGGCTGCTCCGCCAGGGCACGCCGGCGGAACTGCCGTTCCTCGGCCACCTGCCCCGGGATGAGCGCTGCGAGCTGCCGGACCGGCACCTCGGGCTGGTGCAGGCCGAGGAGGTCGCCGATCTCGAACAGCGGCTCGAGCGCGCGAGTGCGTTGATCGCCGAAACCGGGCTTGCCACGCCACCGCCTGAAATCGAGTTCTGCCCATCGCAATCGGCGACCCCGCCGCGCGCACTCGCCGGTGTGCGCATCGCAGTCGCCCGAGATCTGGCCTTCTCGTTTCTTTACCCCGCCAACCTCGATCTGCTGCGCTCGATGGGCGCCGAACTCGTGTTTTTCTCGCCCCTCGGCGCCTCCGACCTCCCGCCGGTGGACAGCGTGTATCTGCCGGGTGGATATCCTGAGCTGCACCTCGAGACCCTCAGTGCCAATCGATCCCTCGCCCGGGCATTGCTGCGACACGCCCAGGCGGGCAAGCCTCTCTACGCGGAGTGCGGCGGCATGCTGTACCTGTTGGAGTCGGTGACCGATATGCGGGGGCGGCGCGCGATCATGACGGGCATCATGGCGGGCAACGCGCTCATGCACACGCGCCTGAAGGGGCTGGGGTATCAATCGGCGCCCCTGCCGGGGGGGACCCTGCGCGGTCACACCTTTCACCACTCGACCATCGAGACGATCCTGAAGCCGGCGGTGCGGGCCGAGCGCCGTCAGGATGGCTCTGCCGGAGAGCCGATCTATATTGAAGGCAGGACCGTCGCCAGCTACTTTCATGCCTACTTTCCGTCCCACCCGCACGTCGCGGCCCAGCTGTTCAGCCCATGACAGAATCCAAACACCATTACGACGAGCGCTCCATCGAGACCGTGTACCGCGTCATCTATGAGCGGCGGGACATGCGGCATTTCCTGCCGGCGCCCGTGGACCCGGCGACGCTGCGGCGGCTGCTCGATGCCGCGCATGCCGCTCCCAGCGTGGGTCTCAGCCAGCCCTGGCGTATCGTGCGCATCACCCGCACCGAGCTGCGCGGGCGCATCTATGACCTGGTGCAACAGGAGCGCGAGCGCACCGCCGAAGCGCTCGATGAGCGGGGGGCGGAGTTTCTGCGGCTCAAGGTGGAGGGCGTCAAGGAGTGCGGCGAGCTGCTCGTGGTGGGCGTGCGCGATGGTGGCGCGAAGGAGATATTCGGCCGGCGAACGCTTCCGGAGACGGACGTGGCCTCGACCGCCTGCGCCATCCAGAACCTGTGGCTCGCCGCGCGCGCCGAAGGCTTGGGCCTGGGGTGGGTGTCGCTGTTTGATCCCCGCGCGCTCGCCGAGCTCCTGGGCTTTCCCGGGGACGTGCGGCCGATCGCGGTCCTGTGCCTCGGGCATGTCGAGCAGTTCTACCCTGCGCCGATGCTCGCGCTCGAGCGCTGGCGGCAGCCTCGGCCCCTGTCCGAGCTCATGTGCGAGAACCACTGGCCGGCGCAGACCCCGGATGGCGCAAACGGGGAGGCTCCGATGCCTCGCGAGCCCGTGTAGAGCGCCTTCATCCGGATCAGTCCCCACGGCACGCCCAATTGCCCTGATATCTCCCGCAGATCGCGCGGCGATGGAAATGCTTGACTAAAAGGTAAGTAAAGACTTACAGTAAGTAATGGCTTACGGAAAGACGGCTTTGAACAGCCTGGCGGCGCTCGGTGACCCAACCCGCAGGGAGATCTTCGCGCGCGTGGCCGCACGGCCGTCGGCCGTCGGAGAGATCGCGCGGGGATTGCCGGTCAGCCGACCCGCGGTCTCCCAACACTTGAAGGTGCTGAAGGAAGCTGGATTGGTCCGGGAGACGGCCGAGGGGACGCGCCGCATCTATTTTCTCGATCCGCGCGGGATTGCCGCCATGCGCGAGCTGCTCGACTCCCTGTGGACGACGGCCCTCGGCGCATTCAAGCAATTCGCCGATCAACTTGCCGATGAGGAGAATGACCGATGAGCACCGCTTCAGCTGTTCCCGCGGGGTCCGCCGGAGGCATTGCGCCCATTGTGCTGCGCGTGGAGGTCAAGCCGGTCCCGGCCCGCGCCTTTGCGCTCTTTACTTCCCACATGGGCAAGTGGTGGCCTCGGGGCAGGACCCCCGCACCCAACCCGCATGCGGACATCCTCATCGAGCCGCACGCCGGTGGACGCTGGTTCGAGCGCGACGCGCAGGGGAACGAGAACCAGTGGGGCAAGGTCCTGGCGTGGGAGCCGCCGGCGCGCGTGCTGCTCGGCTGGCAGCTCAATACCGAGTGGCGCTACGACCCTGAGTTCGTGACCGAGGTCGAGCTGAGGTTCGATGCACTCGAGGGCGGAGGAACGCGAGTGACCCTGGAGCACCGGAATCTGGAGCGCTTCGGGAAGGATGCCGTGGCGCACACCGCGAAGATCAGTACGGGCTGGCCGGCCATGCTCGGCATATTCGCGCAGTTCGCCGATACTCATCCAACGTGAGGGCAGGGCTCATGCCGCATTTCAACGTGTACACCATTCCGGGCAGCCCCTACGCTCGCTCCGTGCTTGCCGCGCTCATCGAGAAGGGCGCGGAGTTCAAGGTCATGGCGCTTGCCCCGGGGGAGCACAAGCGCGAGCCGCACCTCTCGCGCCATCCCTTCGGGCGCATGCCGGTGCTCGAGCACGACGGATTCCTGCTGTACGAAGCGCAGGCCATCCTCCGCTACCTGGATCGTCTGCTGCCCGCGCCGCCGCTGACGCCCACCGAGGTGAGGGCGGCGGCCAGAATGGATCAACTCCTCAACATCTGCGATTGGTATCTGTTCCAGGGGGTCGCGAACGTGATCGGCTTCCAGCGCATCGTGGGCCCGAAACTCGCCGCCCTGGTGCCGGATGAGGCCATCATCGCCGCTGCGATGCCCCGCGCGCACGCGGTCATGGCGGAACTGTCGCGCCTGTTGGGCGAGCATCGGTATCTGACCGGGGAACAGATGACGCTCGCGGACCTGCTGACCGGTGCCATCATGGACTTCATGATCCAGACGCCGGAATGGTCCGCCCTGTCCGCGGGACGCGCCAATCTGGCCGGGTGGCTCGCCCGACTGAACACCCGCGAGAGCTTCCAGTCCACCACCTGGGAGCGCGTCGAGCGGCTGGCCAAGGCCGCTTGACCTCGGCGCCGAGGAGGACGCAATGGCTGACATCCTGCATCGCCTGACGTTACGCGTTTCGCCCCGGGAGGCGTATGCGGCGCTCACCACGGTCGAAGGTGTCCGCAGCTGGTGGACGCGTGACGCGGGTGGCGGTCGACGCTCAGGAGCCCGGGCGCCGGGTCGAATGGACGGTCACATCGTCGTTTCATTCCCAGTGGCGCGGCACGACGATCGCCTTTGAGCTGCAACCGGAAGGCTGCGAGACGATCGTCGCGTTCGCGCATCGCGGCTTCGCCGCACCGGATGATCACTTTGCGCTCGTCAACACCGGTTGGGCGTACTACCTCGTCAGCCTGAAACAGTATCTCGAGACCGGGCGCGGAGGCCCCAGTCCCGACGTCGACTTCTCACGCATGCTGGCCGGTCGGCAGGCCGGGCGCGTCTCGCTGGGGCGGAACTCGAAGCTGACGGTGCGGCCGCAAGAGCGTGGGCAGATCAATACCTTTTATTGCGAGGTACTCGGCTGTGAGCGGACCAAGACCTCACCGGGCGCGGACGTATTCCAGGTGGGCGCGGATTTCTTCCTCGGGGTGATCTATGACGATGAGGCGCTGACCGTCGAGCAGTGCGCCAAAGCGATCTGGCTCGAGCTGAGGACCGATCGACTGCAGGAGACGCGGCAGCGGATCCTCGACTTCGGCATCCAGGAAATCATCTACCGCGATCGCGAGCATTTCTACTTCCAGGCCCCCGGAGGGCAGGTCTTCCGTCTGATCGATGTGGCCGAAGACATGACCAAGTGGCAGCGCTGAGTTGGCCCGAGAGGGCGGGGAGCTGCGGACCCGGGGCGCGTGACATCGCGCGCCCCGGACGGTGATAATCGCCTGATGAATGCGACCATTGCGGGCTCTGATGGCAGGACACGGTGCCGGTGGTGCGGCGCGGTGCCCGAGTTCCTGCCCTACCACGACACGGAGTGGGGCTTCCCGGTCCTCGACGATCGGCGGCTGTTCGAGAAGCTGAGTCTCGAGGGGTTCCAGTCGGGCCTGAGCTGGCGCACCATCCTCGCCAAGCGCGAGAACTTCCGCGCCGCCTTTCATGGCTTTGATGTCGAGCGCATCGCGCGCTTCACCACCCGGGATGTCGAGCGGCTTGTGAAAGACGCGGGAATCGTCCGGCATCGCGGCAAGATCGAAGCAGTGATCAACAATGCCCGCCGGGCGAAGGAACTCATCAGGCGGGAAGGATCGCTCGCGACCTTCATCTGGCGCTACGAGCCCGAGGCGAAGCGTCTCGCCAGGCCCCAGACCGCCTCCACCTCGGCCGAGTCCATCGCGCTCTCCAAGGACCTGAAGAAGCTCGGCTGGCGATTCGTGGGCCCGACCACCGTGTATGCCTTCATGCAGGCCATGGGTCTCATCAACGATCACGCCGAGGGCTGCGTGATCCGCCCCAAGGTCGAGAGCGCCCGCAGGCGGTTCAAGAGGCCCGGCTGATCCAGGGCGGTGAGGCACCGCTTCCAGCCCCACGAGGACCGCGCTCACCTGCACCGTTGCGATCCGCCTCGAGCCGGGTTTCCACCTCCGGCTTGACCGGTCCCGCCATCAGGCGTATTTTACCAATTGGTTAGATAACCACTTGGTTTAATTCAGTGGACCCTCTCAGCAAGACCTTTCACGCCCTGGCCGATCCGACACGACGCGCGATGCTGGCCCGGCTTGCGCAAGGGGAGGCTTCCGTGGGGGAGCTGGCCGAGCCGTTCGAAATGTCCCTGCCTGCCGTCTCGAAGCATCTGAAGGTGCTCGAGCGTGCCGGACTCATCACCCGGGGCCGGGAGGCGCAGTTCCGCCCGGCGCGCATCGAGCCGAAGGCGCTGATGGGGGTCGATGCCTGGATCGAGGACTACCGCAGGCTCTGGAGCGAGCGGCTCGATCGGCTCGAGGACTACCTGCGGGAGATTCAGGCCGGCGCCGCCCCGACGGGCAAGAGCGGCAATCAGGGCGATGAGTAATCGCAAATCAGATTCAAGGAGACCCTCATGTCGGATCAAAACGCAGAGCACGGTTCCTTCACCATCGAGCGCCTGATCGACGCTCCTCCGGCGCGGGTGTATGCCGCCTTCGCGACAGCCGAAGGCAAGGAGCGTTGGTTCGGCAGCCCGCAGGCAAAAATACTCCAGCGCGAGTTCGATTTTCGTCCAGGTGGCCGCGATCGATTGCTTGGCCAATGGCCGCCTGGCTCGCACGCCAAATCGCCGAAGGGTCTCACCACGGACTTCCGCGCCGAATACTGGGACATCGTGCCGCAGCAGCGCATCGTCTACGTGTACGAGATGTATCTCGACGAGCGCAAGATTTCCGTCTCGCTCGCGACGATCGAATTTCATCCGCACGAGGGGCGCACGCGTCTCCGCATTACGGAGCAGGGCGTATTCCTGAACGGCTATCACGATGAGGGCTCCCGGGAACGGGGCACGAACGATCTGCTCGATGGCCTGGTGGCCTCGCTCCAAGCCACGGATCGGCGGGTCCACAGCCGCGAGCTCACATTGACGCGCGTCATGCCCGCCCCGAGGGAGCTGGTCTTTCGGGCCTGGACCGATGCCGAGCATCTCGCGCGCTGGTTCGGTCCGGCCGGCTTCACGGTGCCCGAGTGCCGGGCCGATGCGCGGGTCGGTGGCAAGTGGCGGCTCACCATGCGCGCCAACGACGACATTGCGGCCATCGTCGGGCGCGACCACCCCGCGGGCGGCGAGTACCTCGAAGTCGAGAAGCCTTCGCGCCTGGTCTTTACGAACAATGCCCTCGATGCGGCCGGCAACGTGATTCTCGAGGGACTCACCACGGTGACTTTCGAGGACATCGGTGGCGCCACCAAGATGACGCTGCGCACCCGCGCCTCGGGCATGGGTGAGCACGTTCCCTTCATGCTGAGCGGCATGGAGCAGGGTTGGAGTGAGACCCTGATGAAGCTCGGCCAGATCATGACCCACTGAAGCAACGTGCAGCGGCGGCGCTGGGGGCGCAGGCGAGCACGCGTCCCCGCGAAACCAACACGGAGCGTCCGGCAGGACCGACGCTGAGCGTCGGCCCTCCACAGGGGGTAGAGATCTCTCATGCCAAAGTTGCAGCCCGGTGACATCGGATGAAAAAGACTCAACCTGCCGTATGACGCAGTTCGCTTGATCGCGGCGCTGGATTTGCTACCGTGCATGGTGTGCCGCCACAGAGGCAGCGAGTGCCGAGACGCCGGCGGCGCACAGGAGCGATCAGGCCATGATGACGAAACATTTCATGCTGGCGTCCGATTTCGATCAGACGCTGAGCTTCAACGACTCCGGTCACGTGCTGGCGGAGCTCCTGGGCGTGAGGGATTTCGAGCGCAAGGTCGCCGGACTCGCGCGCAGCAACCTGGTGCAGCAGGGCGGAGAGCTCGCCTACCTCATCCGCCATGACCCGGATTTCCGCGGCGTGCGGCATGAGCACCTGATGGAGGCCGGTCGCCGAGTGCGCCTGAAGGGCGCATTGCCGACTCTCGTCAAGAGCCTTCACGGTGGCATCGATGGGAGCCGTTTCTCGTTCTTCGTCGTCTCGGCTGCGCCCAGGGAAGTCGTGATCTCGGCCCTCTCCGGCATCGTGCCGCCGGAAAACATCTTCGGCACCGAGTTCGCATACGACCCCGCCTCAGGCGAGGTGAGCGCCATCCATCGCGTGGTCGCCGGTTACGGCAAGGTCGCGGTGATCGATGAGTTGGGCCGGCAGCACGGGATTCCTTCCGACCGCATCATTTATGTCGGCGACGGCAGCTCGGATGTCCACGTCATGCTGCACGTGAACAACGGCGATGGCTTCACGATCGCCGTGTCCGAAAACCAGCAGCTGGCGCGCATCGCCCGGTGCACCGTGCTCAGCGATAACGCGTGCAGTGTGCTCGTGCCCGTCCTCGATGAGGTCCTGGGCATGCGGACCCCGGAAATCCGCGCCGTCCTCGAGTCGAACGGCCTGATGCTCGAGGACTGGGAGCGGGCCCGCACCGATCGGGTGCAGATTCGGGAGGCGCCGCACGTGACGGCGGCGGCATGAGCCTCATGCAACTGTCCCTCACCGATTGGGTCGGGTGGACCGCGACCGCGGTGTTCGTGGGGTCGTATTTCTTCCGCCGGGTGGCGGCACTTCGGGGCGCTCAGATGCTGGGCGCGGCGCTGTGGATTCTCTACGGCGTACTGATCGCCGCCAAGCCGGTCATCGCCGCCAATGTGCTCGTGCTCGCGGCCGCGGCCTGGACGCTGATTCGCGACCAGTCTGGCCTCAAGGCCGGGTCGCGGGCCAAGCGGCCCGCACCGCAGGAGCTCGGCGCGTAGCGCCCAGTGTCTTCTCGTGCGGCAGCCCGGCGGGTGAGGCGGATCGGGTATCAGCTCGGCTCGGTGGGGATCGGCATGGGCTCCGCGACCGTGGGTTGCCTGCTCTTGAGCAAGACCCCGGTGTAATACATCAGGTAGTAGGCGATGAATGCCCCTGAAATCGCCAGCGTCAGCGGGCTTTCGGGAGGCAGTGCGCCAGGACCCGATGCCGAGACAGGCGATGCGCCGTGGTACACGACGAAAAAGTCATAGGCGAGCCGGGCAAGAAACAACACCGTGACCGTGAGTCCGATGTAGGTGTGCGGGGTATAGAAGCGGCCCTCGGCGGTGGATTCGAAGCGCGTGTGGCGCAGGCCGAGATGGCCGAGCGCGGCTCCGCAGGCGCCGCCGCCGAGCAGGGCGGCGACCGCCTGGGCGTTGCCCCGTGTCAGGAGCGCGAGCAGCGCCACGAGGACTGCAAAAATGGAGATGCGCACCGTCATGCGCCGGGGTTGTACGCGCTGGCGGCCAAACGAGCGCCGCATGCGCAGGTAAAGGCGCACACCCACCAGCGCCGCCACCACTATGGGAACGATGAGTTTCGAATGCATGATCGCCTCGAAGGTGCCCGGCGGTAACCGCTCACTGCACTCAGTCGTAAGAATAATTGGAAATCAATGACTTATACGCAGCGGGAATCCCACGGGAATCCTGCCAAGAGGAGGGGAAGTGTATGACTGAACCATGGCGAGCTGCATTGTACAGCCGCCTGATGCAGACGGCAGGAGCGGCCGATCAGCAGCTCCCCGCACTGATTACTGTCGCCTCCGAGCGCGGCTGGGCCGTGGTCGCCACGCGCCCAGGGGCGGCGCGGAGTGGCCCGCCCTGCCGCTGGGAAACGGTGATCCGGATGCGGCCCGCCGTGTGCCGGCCCGCACGCGATGGCTCTTGGCCCGCACCTGCATTAGGATACCGAACGGCCGCCGTCCCATTCTGGCAGCCGGTTACGATAACGATGCGTCCAATCGGACCAGTGCCGAACCCAGGGGGACCCGATGGCAGAGGATCCACGCTTTCCCAACAAGCTCAGTCGGCGGGAACTGATGCGGGTCGCGGCATCGGCGAGTGTTGCAGCGGCCCTGGGTGCCCGTCCGTCTGCGGCTTGGAGCGGCTCTCCAGACGCGCCCGCGCGGGAGTTGCCCGTGGCAGCCGCGCCGACCCAGAGCTATCCGCCGCAGTGGACCGGTCGGAACGTCAATCTCGGAAAATACCGGATTGTCACGGGCTACCCGCCTTATGAGCCGCATCCGCGCTACCTGGGCGAGCTGACCGGCTCCTGGCACCAGATCGGGAGGCAATACGGAGAGCGGGCCGCGGACCTCATCCGTTGGGTCTACGAGGGATGGTATCGCGAGCTGCTGCCCGTGCAGGGCAGCCCGGAAATCATGACCGCCTACCTCCGGCAGCAGGAGGCCTACTACGATCTCCTCGTGCCGGAAGCTCTGGAGCTGATGCATGGCATCGCCGAAGGCGCCGCGGCGGAACTGGCGCGCTCCGTGTTCGCCCGCGAGCTCGGCCATTTCGACAAGATCATGATGATCAACAGCTATTTCGGTCTCAAGGGAACACCGCCTGCCACGACTCTCGCCCAGGTGACGGCGGATTGCGGCATCCATTGCTGCAGCGGTGCGGTGATTCTGGGGCCGGCCACGCGGGACGGAAAGAGCATCCATGTCAGCTCCGAGGACCAGCATTTCTTCCCGCAGGAGTATCTCGTCTCGTTCATCGCCAGACCGAGCGACCCGCGAGCCCACCGCTACACGGTCACTGACTCCGCCGGAGAGATCGGCAGCGAGCACGCGCAAAACGATCGCGGCGTGACCGTCAGCGGCTATGCGGGCGGTGGAATCGGTATCCTCGGCCCGACCCTGACCCATCCCTTCTCCGGCTATCGCAGGCCGGGTCTGGACTGGCAGGTCGGCAACTTCTACGCCGCGGCATTCGCGGACAGCGCCCGCCATGCCGTCGAGCTGCTCACCGTCGGACGACCCGAGTATCGCGCCAGGTCCGGCCGCAGGATCGTGATCGGCAAGTGCACCCGCGGTGTCAACTGGGTGGTGTCCGACCGCGCTCAGGCATTTGTCGTCGAGAGCATTCCGGCCGATCAGCAGGGCACGGCGCGCTACGCCATCCGCGTTCCGGGGCAGATGGGTGAGAAAGGAGGCCACTACATCGCTTCCACCAACAATGTCGAGGCTCCTGACAGCTACAATGAGGACAACGTCCATGACCCCGCCCACCCGATGCGGCAGCACGGCAATGCCGAGCAGAATCCCACCTATTTCGGTCTGAATCTGATGGGGATGCGCTTCTGGACCTTCATGTGGCTGATTCGGAATGCGTACGGACGGATCGACGTCGATATGGTTCAGGCGTGGCGCCGTTCGCACTTCATCTATGACCGAAATGGGGTGTGGCATGACCACGCGACCGTGGCAGGCAAGCAGGTTCCCGTGCATCTGCTGCCCCACGCCGCCACGTTGTGCTGGCACAGCTCGGGCCCGGCGGGAGTCGACACGTTCGAGGGGGTCGACACCTACGTGAGTCTCTCGGTGGCGCAGGACCTGACCTCCTTTCGCACCAAGGGCCGACCCTGCGAATGGTCGGGCCCCGGGGACCGATTGTCGCTGGGATAGCGATAGAGACGGTTGCGGGCAGCTGATTCCAGAGATCGGGGCGGGAGAAAATGGGTTCGCATCCTGGCGCAACAGGGTGTTCCGGACTGCCGCTCGGAGTGAAGGTGGCCGCGGCTCGACGGCCGCTGCCGTCCGGGTCAGGAGCATCGGCCCGGAAGCGGCCGCCAGTCAACGTGCAATGGGATGGCTGGAGCCCTTCGAGTCCCTGTTCGGCAGTGCGATCGCCCTGACTGCCGTTATGAAGCTATAGAATTATTCCCACTCTATCGTCGCCGGCGGTTTGCCGCTGACGTCATACACGACACGGGAAATGCCGTGGACTTCGTTCACGATCCGGCGGGAAACGACGTCGAGGAAGTCGTAGGGGAGACGGGCCCAGTGGGCCGTCATGAAGTCGATTGTCTCCACGGCGCGCAGCGCAACGACATAGTCGTAGCGGCGGCCATCGCCCATCACGCCCACCGAGCGCACTGGCAGGAAGACCGCGAACGCCTGGCTGGTGCGGTCATACAGATCGTGACGGCGCAGCTCGTCGATGAAGATGGCATCTGCGCGGCGCAAGAGCTCCGCGTACTCCTTGCGGACTTCGCCGAGGATGCGCACTCCGAGTCCAGGACCCGGGAAGGGGTGGCGGTAGACCATCTCGCGTGGCAGGCCGAGCTCGACGCCGAGGCGGCGTACTTCGTCCTTGAACAGCTCGCGCAAGGGCTCGACCAGCCTCAGGTGCATCTTCTGCGGCAGGCCGCCCACATTGTGGTGCGACTTGATCACGTGAGCCTTGCCCGTGCGCGCCCCGGCCGATTCGATGACATCGGGATAGATCGTGCCCTGGGCGAGAAACTCCACCCCGGTGAGCTTGTGAGCTTCCTCGTCGAACACCTCGACGAAGGTGCGTCCGATGATCTTGCGTTTGGCTTCCGGATCGGCAACGCCGGCGAGTGCGCTGAGAAAGCGCTGCTCGGCGTCCACCCGGATGACCCGCACGCCGAGATGCTCGGCGAAAGTGGCCATGACCTGATCGCCCTCGCCCAGGCGCAGCAGCCCATGGTCCACGAACACGCACACCAGCTGATCACCGATGGCCCGGTGCAGCAACGCCGCGACCACCGAGGAGTCGACGCCCCCCGACAACCCCAGCAGCACCTTGCCGCCGCCGACTTGAGCGTGCACCCGTGCGATCGCATCGTCGATGATGTTGCCGGTGCTCCACAAGGCGTCGCAGCCGCAGATCTCGCGGACGAAGCGCTCGAGGAGCCGCGTCCCCTGGGTGGTATGCGTGACCTCCGGGTGAAACTGCACGCCATAGAAGCGGCGCCGCTCGTCGCACATGGCGGCAAAAGGGATCGAGCCCGTGGCCGCAGCGCCGGTGAAACCCTCCGGCAAGGCACCGACCCGATCGCCGTGGCTCATCCACACGTCGAGGACCGCCCGCCCGGTGCTGTCGCGCCGATCCTGGATTTCGTCGAGCAGGCGGCATGCGCCGGTGAGCGTCACCTCCGCGTAGCCGAACTCCCGCTCGGTGGAGCCGGTCACGCGGCCGCCGAGCTGCTGGGTCATGGTCTGCATGCCGTAGCAGATGCCAAGGACCGGCACACCCAGGGTGAACACCGAGGCCGGCGCCTTGGGAGGATTGGCATCCGTGACCGACTCCGGTCCGCCCGAAAGGATCACCCCGCGCGGCTTGAAGGCGCGCACTTCCTCGTCGGTGATATCCCAGGGATGGATTTCGCAGTAGACCCCGAGCTCGCGCACCCGGCGCGCGATGAGCTGGGTATATTGCGCCCCGAAGTCCAGGATCAGGATGCGGTGGGCGTGGATGTCGGCGTGAGTGGCCGGGGCGGCGCTGACGCTACTCATGAAGGCTCGGATTTCCTCGGCTGACCCGGGCTGGCCGGATCACGCACGCTCTGTTGATCAGGACACCCGGTAGTTGGGCGCTTCCTTGGTGATGCTGACATCGTGTACGTGGCTCTCTCGCATGCCGGCGCTGGTCACCCGGACGAACACCGGGCGAGTGCGCATCTCGGTCATGTCGCGGCTGCCCGTATAACCCATGGCCGCCCGCAGTCCACCGGCGAGCTGCTGCAGGATGGCGACCACGCTGCCCTTGTAGGGCACGCGTCCCTCCACGCCCTCGGGAACCAGCTTCTCGAGCTCGGTGGCGGCGTCCTGGAAGTATCGGTCCGCCGAGCCGTGACGCTCCGCCATCGCCCCGAGCGAGCCCATGCCGCGGTAGGACTTGTAGGAGGCCCCCTGGTAGAGCTCGACCTCGCCGGGGGATTCCTCGGTGCCGGCGAACAGGCTGCCGATCATGACGGCGTGGGCGCCGGCCACGATGGCCTTGGCGAGGTCGCCGGAGAAGCGGATTCCGCCGTCCGAGATGAGCGGGACGTCGCTGTCACGCAGCGCTTCCGCCACGTTGGATACTGCGGAGATCTGAGGTACGCCGACGCCGGCAATGATGCGCGTCGTGCAGATGGAGCCGGGGCCGATGCCCACCTTGACCGCATCGGCACCCGCGCCGACCAGTGCGCGCGCCGCTTCGGCCGTCGCGATGTTGCCGGCGATCACCTGCTGATCGGCCCATTGGGCCTTGATGCGCTCGACGGTGGTGATGACGCCGCGGGAGTGGCCATGCGCCGTGTCGACGACGATCACATCTACACCCGCATCGCGCAATGCCGCAACGCGTTCCATGGTGTCCGCGGTGGTGCCGACGGCGGCACCGACGCGCAAGCGCCCACCCTCGTCTTTGCACGCCCGTGGGAATTCCTTCGCCTTCTGGATGTCCTTCACGGTGATCATGCCCGCGAGCTCCTGATCACCGTTGACGACCAGCACCTTCTCGATGCGGTGCTTGTGCAGCAGCGCCAGCACCTCCTCCTTCGGCGTGGTCTCGCGCACCGTGATCAGGCGCTCCTTCGGTGTCATGACCGAGGAGACCGGCGCGTCGAGCTTCTGCTCGAAGCGCAGATCGCGGTGCGTGACGATGCCGACGACCTTCTTGCCGGTCACCACCGGTACGCCGGAGATCCCTCGCGAGCGGGTGAGCTCGAGCACCTCGCGGATGGTCATGGTGGGCGGGACGGTGATCGGGTCGGTGATCAGGCCGCTTTCGAATTTCTTGACCCGCCCCACTTCGCGCGCCTGGGCCTCGATGCTCATGCTCTTGTGCACGATGCCGATGCCGCCTTCCTGGGCGATGGTGATGGCGAGACGCGCCTCGGTGACCGTGTCCATGGCGGCCGACAGCAGCGGCAGATTGAGGCGGATCCGGCGAGTCAGGCGGGTGGAAAGATCGACCTCGCGCGGCAGGATTTCGGAGTAGGCCGGGACGAGCAGGACGTCGTCGAACGTCAGGGCTTCTTCGAGAATTCGCATAGCTAATTCTACGCATGGACCGGGCGCCCGTAAACCGCCGGTGGTATGGTTTCCAATATGGCATCCCTTTCCCCCCCGGACTTCCCGGCCGGCCCGGCCGGGCGCACCGTGCTCAGCGTCTCGCAGCTCAATCACGAGGCGCGCACGCTCCTCGAGCGGGGGCTGGGGGTGGTGTGGGTGGAGGGGGAGCTGTCGAACCTCTCGCAGCCGGCCTCCGGCCACTGGTATTTCTCGCTCAAGGACCGCGAGGCTCAGGTGCGCTGCGCGATGTTCCGCATGAAGAACTCGGCGGTGGGATTTGCACCGAAGGCGGGCCAGCAGGTGCTCGCGCGCGGGCGGGTCAGCCTGTACGAGCCGCGCGGCGACTACCAGCTCATCGTCGAGCACCTGGAGGAGGCGGGTATTGGCGCGCTGCAGCGCGAATTCGAGCGGCTGAAGGCCAAGCTTGCCGCCGAGGGCCTGTTCGCGCGTGAGCACAAGAGGAGTCTGCCGCGCTTCCCGCGACGCATCGCGGTGATCACCTCGCCCACCGGCGCCGCGATCCGCGATGTGCTCAATATCCTCGCGCGGCGCTTTCCGCCCGCCTCGGTGCTGGTGTATCCAACGCCGGTGCAGGGTGCGGCCGCGGCGCCCTCGATCGTGGACGCTCTGGAGCTGGCCTCGAGGCGTTCCGATTGCGACGTGCTGATCCTTGCCCGGGGAGGAGGCTCGATCGAGGATTTGTGGCCATTCAACGACGAGCGCGTGGCGCGCGCCATACGGGCCTGCGCGATTCCCGTGATCACCGGCATCGGTCACGAAATCGACTTCACGATTGCCGACTTCGCCGCCGATGCGCGGGCCCCGACGCCCTCGGGCGCAGCGGAGCTGGCGGTTCCAGACCGACATGCCTACCTCGCGCAACTCTCGCGCACCGCGGAGCGCATGAGCGCCTGTTTGCGGCGCGAGCTGCGGGCACTGTCCAACCGGCTCGAGAGCGTGAGCACGCGGCTGCGTTCGGCGCATCCGGGGCTGCGTCTTGTGCACCAGGCGCAGCGGCTCGATGATCTGGAGCAGCGGCTGGCGGGAGCGCTGCGCAATGAGCTGCACGTCACGCGCAATCGCCTTAACGAGCTCTTCTCGAGACTGGTGCAGCGTTCTCCGCAGCACCAGTCTCGCGAGTACCATCGACGGAGCGAGGCGCTCGAGGCGCGTCTTGCTCATGCGCTCGCGGTACAGCTCGCACGCCTCGGTCACCGGCTCGATCTGGCGCACAAGACGCTTCAGACCGCGAGCCCCCTGGCGACGCTGGCGCGTGGCTTTGCGATCGTGACCCGCGCCGATGGCTCGGTGATCACCGATGCCGCCACCGTCGCGGCCGGAGAGGAAATCGAGGCGCGGCTCGCCACCGGCCAACTGCGCGCACGGGTGATCGGGCCACAGTCCTGTTAGGTTGCGGAGCCGAACGTGCCCGGTGATGTGGAATTCATGCGTCTTGCGCTGCAGCGGGCCGAAGAGGCGCGCGGTGGCGGCGAGGTGCCCGTGGGTGCGGTGCTGGTGCGGGAGGAGAAGGTGGTGGCAATGGGGGCCAATCGTCCGATCGGCAGCCACGATCCCACGGCGCACGCGGAGATCGAGGCGTTGCGCGCCGGCGGGCGCTCACTCGGCAGCTACCGCCTGACCGATACCACGTTGTACGTGACGCTCGAGCCGTGCCCCATGTGCGCCTCGGCGATCGTGCATGCGCGCGTGCGCAGGTTGGTTTTCGGCGCATGGGATCCACGCGCCGGGGCGGCAGGCAGTGTGATCGACCTGTTCGCCTTGCCCGGACTGAACCACCGTGTGGATGTGTTCGGCGGTGTGCTGATGGAGGAGTGCGGCGAGCTGCTCAGGAGATTCTTCGCGCAGCGCCGCGCCTAGCGGCTCGCGCGATCCGCTCAGCTTCCCGCGGGGCTCGGCACGGCGACGGGCGCCATCGCGGCGGTCTGGATGAGCGTGCCGTCGCCGGGCTGCCACTCGAGCAGCTGCATGAATTCACGCACTCGCTTGACGTAGGCGACCGGTTGCCAACCCTGGGCGTAGCCGTTCTTGGCCTCGCTGTACCAACGGGGATCGGCAAGCAGCGGCAGCACCTTGCGGACCTCGGCCCAGGAGTCGGGGTTCTTGCCCATCCTCTGCGCCAACACGCGCGCATCCTCGACATGACCGAAGCCCGCGTTGTAGGCGGCGATGAGGAACCAGGTGCGGTCCGGCTCCGGGATGTGCGTCGGGACCATCTTGCGCACTTCGGCCAGATAGCGGGCGCCGGCGAAGATGCTGTCCTTGGCGTTGCCGCGGTTGGTGAGGCCCATCGCCTGCGCGGTGTCGGAAGTGAGCATCATGACGCCCTTGGCGCCGGCCGTGGAGATCGCCGCGGGGTTCCAGCGGGATTCCTGGAAACCGATGGCCGCGAGCAGCCGCCAATCGAAGCCGTAGCGCGCGGCGGCCTCCTGGAACCATGCGCGATAGCGCGGCAGCCGCTCGACGAAGTACGTCTCGAAGAGACGCGACTCCTGGTAATGGAAGGAGTCCGTCGCGGCGGAGTCGCGCTGCATGAGCTTGGTAAGCTCACCGGAGGCCTTGATCGACTCGAAGAAGTGATTGACCGCCCGCATCAGATCGGGCGCGCCCTGGCGCACCATCCACTGGACCGGGCGAGCTTGCGGCAGGGTGAAAGCGACCCGGGTATCGGGATAGAGATGGCGGGCGTAGGAGTAAGCCCTGGCGTCCACGACGGCGTAGCCGCTCTCACCGTCCTCGACAGACTGGAGCGGCGTCGTACCGGGGGCTGTGACGCCCCACTTCAGGAAGGGCGCGACCAGCGTCAGTTTCTGCAGGACCCCTTCCTGGGCGCTGTCCTTGCCGACGATGAGCATGGCATTCTGCAGATGCGGCAGGTCATCGGGCGCGGGCTGCCCACTGCGGTAGACCACCAGCTGGGGGATCTGGGCATAGGGTGCCGCGGGGGCGCCCACCTGGTCCCATGCGGCATCGGCGGTGATCTGGGCGGCCGCAATATCGGCCTGCCCGGAGGCGAGCGCCTTCATCAGGTCCGCCTCGTTCGCCACCGCGAAGATCTTCAGCCCGAGCCCCAGGGAGGCGGCAAAGCGGCGGGCGAGGTCGTATTCCAGTCCCTTGGGGCCCTTTGCCCCGAGGTAGTAGCAGGTCGGCAGATTGAGCGTCACCACGCGCAGCTCGCCGCGTGCGCGGATGTGCTCGAGCGGGGTCGGAGTGCGATCACGATGCGCCAGCAGCGCAAAGGTGGTAATCGCGGTCATCGCGATGAGCCTTGGGCCCACCCCCCTCAGCCGCTTGCCAATGCGTCTTCGCACCTAGACGGACTCCACAGATACAAAAACGTCCAGCTATAATACCAGCTCTCCCCGGAGAGGTACCGAAGCGGTCATAACGGCGCCGACTCGAAATCGGATGGTCGGGTAAAACCGGCACGTGGGTTCGAATCCCACCCTCTCCGCCATCTCTTATTTTTTTAATAAAAACAGTGGCTTATGCCGTTTATTCTAATGACGGCCCCTTTCTTGCCAGCGTTCGGCGGGCGCTGAAATCGTCCAAAGAGTTCCCATGCCTGGCGCAGGTCCGGAGTGCCTACCGAGCGCTGGCGTGAGCTGAGGTACGCCAGGGAGACCGTCGGGCAGCCAGCGAGGCTCTGGGGTCGATGCCATGAAAGACGGCGCCGCTCGACCGCATGCCCCCCGCGACGAGGGCTGGAGCCGGCTGCCGGACGCGCAGGCGGCGGCAGGGCTGTGCCAGAATGGAAGGCTCGACCACCGGTTTCGATGAACCTCAAACAGCTCGAATATTTCGTGCGTGTCGCCGAGCTCGGCAGCTTCAGCCGCGCGGCGATGATCCTCGATGTGGCCCAACCGGCGCTCAGCCGCCAGGTGAGGCTCCTCGAGACGGACCTGCGCTGCTCGCTTCTGCAACGCACGGGTCGTGGCGTGATCCTGACCGAGGCGGGAAAGCGGCTCTTTGAACGCAGTGTCGGCATCCTGCAGCTGGTGCAGCAGACCCGGGAGGATATGGAGGCGGGCCGTGGAGAGCCCTCGGGCCGGGTCGTCATCGGCCTGCCGCCCAGCCTCGGGCGCATGCTTACGCTGCCGCTGGTGGAGGGTTTCCGTGGCCGGATGCCGAAGGCACACCTCATCATCGTCGAGGGCCTCTCGACCCACATCATCGAGTGGATCGCGACCGGCCGGGTGGATCTCGCCCTGGTACACAACCCGCAGGCGCAGCCGGCCATCGAGATTCGACCCATCCTGGATGAGCCATTGTGCCTGGTGAGTCGGGCGCGCGGCCGGGCCCGCCACCCCGCCGCGCTGCAGTTCGAGCCGCCGGTGGCCTTTGCCGACCTTCCGCACCACCCGCTCGTCATCCCCGATCACACTCAGACCATTCGCCGGCTGGTCGAGGCGCAGGCAGCGCTCTCGGGTGTGAAGCTCACGATCGCCTGGGAGGTCTCCGGCGTGCCCGCGATCCTCGATCTGGTGCGTGCGGGGTACGGTCACGCCGTGCTGAGTCCGGGCGCGGTGCAGGCTTCCGGCGAGCCGCAGTCCTTCAGCATCCGACCGATCGAGCAGCCAAAGCTGCTGAGCAAGCTGTGCCTGGCGCTCTCGGCGCACAAGCCGGCTAGCGCGCTCACGCGTCACGCCATGCGCATGCTGGACGATCTTGCGCGCCGGCATGCCGGCCCCGCCGATATCACGCGCTGATATCTGATAGCGTGAGAAGCGCTCTTTCCCCCGGACCGCGGGCCGGCGAAACTCATCGATTTGCCGCCACGCACCATGGATCACTTCGCGCCCCGCCGTTGCATCGGCCCCCTCACCGTGCGCCCGATCGGTCTCGGCTGCATGAATCTCAGCCACGCGTACGGCATCCCGCCCCCGGCGAGGGAGGCGGAGCGCCTCTTGCGCGCGGCCCTCGATCTCGGAGTCGACTACTTCGATACCGCGGCGCTCTATGGTTTTGGCGCCAACGAGACGCTCATCGGCCGGGTGCTCGCCGAGCATCGCTCGCGCATCGTGCTGGCCACCAAGGGCGGCATGGCAGGCGTCCTCGGCAAGCGGGTCATCGACGGACGGCCTGTGGCGATCCACGGAAACTGCGAAGAGAGCCTGAAGCGTCTGCGGACCGAGGCGATCGACCTTTATTATCTGCACCGTTGGGACCGGCGGGTGCCGATCGAAGAGAGTGTCGGCGCGATGGCCGACCTGGTGCGCCAGGGCAAGGTGAGGGCCATCGGCCTTTCCGAGGTGTCTGCCGCAACGCTCCTCAAGGCGCACGCGGTGCATCCCATCGCCGCGCTGCAGAACGAGTACTCGCTCTGGACGCGCAATCCGGAGATCGGGGCGCTCGATGCATGCCGGCGGATCGGCGCGGCCCTGGTGGCCTTTTCACCCCTGGCGCGCGGGTTCCTGACGGGCACACTGCGTGAGGTATCCCTCCTGCCACCCCATGACCTGCGGCGCACCATGCCACGGTTCGCTGCCGAGAACTACGGGCGCAATCTCGAGCTGCTCGAGGGATTCACGGCTGCCGCGCGGGAGTTGGACTGCACCCCGGCGCAGCTCGCTCTCGCCTGGCTTCTCGCGAAGGAGGAGCACATCGTGGCCATCCCGGGCACCACTCGGGTCGAGCATCTGAAGGAGAACACGGGCGCAGTCGGTGTGCGGGTTCCTCATGAGATCCTCACCCGGCTCGACGGCCTGATCAATCAGCACACCGTGACCGGCGCCCGCTACAACGCCACGGCGCTGGCTGATATCGACACCGAAGAGTTCTAGTCTTTTGCGCTGCAACCGTTTCCCGGAGCGACTCGGCTCATCCCGAGCCGCGCCCACTTCGGGGGGGGGGCTGTGGCGACCGATCGATATGGCTCATGTCACTCATGAGCGCCGTGTGGTTTATCGCGCTCCCCGCACGTGGATACTGGAATCCATTCCAAGATTCAGTCTACCGCGCCCTGCCCGAGGAGAAGTCCCATGTCCCGCCCGCGGCCCATTCCCGGAACCACGCTCTTCGATGGCGAGCAGGCCATCAAGGGATATGCCCTCAACAAGATGTGCTACTCGTTCAACTCCGCGGCCAATCGTGAGCAGTTCAAACAGGACGAGGACGCCTACTGCGGCCGCTTCGGCCTCAATGCTCAGCAGCGCGAGGCGATCCGGCGGCGCAATGTCCTCGATCTGATCGCAGCGGGCGGCAATGTCTATTATCTGGCGAAGTTCGCCGGAATCCTCGGCCTCGACGTGCAGGACCTCGGCGCCCAGCAGACCGGGATGACCAAGGACGCATTCAAGGCAAAACTCGTCGCGGCCGGGAGGTGATCCATGGCCAGAATCGTCGGCGCCGTCACCACCTCTCACATCCCCGCGATCGGCAAGGCCATCGCTCGCAACCTTCACGAGGATCCCTACTGGAAGCCGTTCTTCGACGGCTATCCGCCGGTGCATCGCTGGCTCGAAAAGGTGCGACCGGACGTTGCAGTGATCTTCTACAACGATCACGGACTCAATTTCTTTCTCGACAAGATGCCGACCTTTGCCGTCGGTGCGGCGCCCGAGTACCGCAATGCCGACGAGGGCTGGGGGATCCCCACTCTGGCGCCCGTTCCCGGCGATCAGCGGCTCTCGTGGCATGTGATCGAGCGGCTGATCGGCGAGGAGTTCGACCTCACCACCTGCCAGGAGATGCTGGTCGATCACGCATTCACCATTCCCATGGCGCTCATGTGGCCGGGCACAGGCCCCTGGCCGGTGCGCGCCATCCCGGTGTGCATCAACACCGTACAGCATCCTCTACCCTCGGCCATGCGCTGCTACAAGCTCGGGCAGGCGGTCGGGCGCGCGATCGAGTCCTACGATGAGGACCTGCGGGTGGTCGTGATCGGCACCGGCGGCTTGAGCCACCAGCTCGATGGCGAGCGGGCGGGCTTCATCAACAAGGCGTTCGACATCGAATTCATGGAGAGGCTCCCCGCGGACCCCCTGTGGGCGGCGCGCCGGTCTATCTCCGAGCTGATCGAGCTCACCGGGACGCAGGGCATCGAGCTGCTGATGTGGCTGGCCGCCCGCGGCGCCCTTGGCGGCGAGGCGACGACGATCCACGCCAACTACCATATTCCGATCTCCAACACGGCGGCCGGCCTCATGGTCATGGAGCGCCGGGCGGCCTGAGCGCCGATTGAGGGCCGCCCGCAAAGTTCCGCTCTGCGGGCGTGCTCCTTCGTGTCACAATGGCGAGGCCTTCCGTCCCGGGATGAGGCGTTCTTCAGCGGGCGGCGGGCGCGAGCATGAGCGACCTGAATTCCCCGCCGGACCATCTTCTCGAGATTGACGGGCGCATGCTGCGGACCTTCCTGGCCGTGCTCGAAGCTGGGTCGGTCACCGCGGCGGCCGCCCGGCTGGGCGTCACGCAGTCGGCCGTCAGTCACGCGCTCGAACGGTTGCGCGAACTGCTCGGCGACCCGCTGTTCGTCAAATCCGGCCGTGGCATCGCCGCCACTGACCGCGCACTGGCGCTGGCCGCGCCGGTGCGGCAAGTCATCGAGGATCTCGGGCGGCTCGGCCTCCGTCCGCAGTTCGCTCCTGAGGAGACGGATCTCGCGCTGACCATCGCCGCAAACGATTTTCAGCGAGATCTGCTGTTGCCGGCGCTGCAGAGACGCCTGGTCCGCCGACTGAAGAGTCTGCGACTCATCGTCATCCCTTCGCGGGCGCCGACGGCGGACATGCTGCGCACGGGCGGCTGCGACCTGATCATCACGCCCCGGCCGCCCGAGGGCCTGGATATCCTGCAGAAGCGCCTGCTCACCGACCGATACATCTGCTTCTTCGATCGGCGGGAGCGGACAGCTCCGGCCACCCTGGAAGATTATCTCGCCGCGCGCCACGTCACCGTGGCCTACGAGGACGGCCGACGCCTGGAATTCGACGAGTTGCTGGAAGCGCGCGGACTGCGGCGTGCACTCGGGGTCGCGGTGCCGAACTTCGCCGGGATCGGCGCCTTTCTGCGTGGCACTGACATGCTGGCGAGCCTGCCCTCGCTCATGCGGCTGGGGCCGCTCGACGGCTTCGGCGCCGCGCCTCTGCCGTTCACCGTGCCCGACCTGTCGATGTATGTGGTATGGCACCGGCGTCACCATGACGATCCGACGCACATCTGGCTTCGCGCCCAGCTGGAGGACGTCGCGATCGAGATCGGCAGCGCGGCCGACTGAGACCGTCTACTTCAACACCACCGTCTTTCTGCCGTTGCGGAACACGCGCCGCTCGGCGTGCCACTTGATGGCGCGATTGAGCACCACGGTCTCGAGCTCGCTGCCGACCACGGTGAGATCCTCCGCCGTCTGG
>JAJYDK010000101.1 GCA_021777555.1 Pseudomonadota bacterium
GGCCGTGCGTAACACGGTTGCCGGCGCAGTGGACGATGCCCGGCCGGATCGGTGGGGCGAGCGCGTCATCCGCTTTGTCGACAAGCCGCCCCGGCTGTCCCTGCTCGAGTATCTCTACTACGCCGGAGATGATCGCTTCGGCGCGCTCGGTGTCTCGACCTCGGCCGAACGCTATCTGCCCCGCCGTCTCGGACCGCTTCCGGTACTCGCTGAAGCGGACCAGATCTATCAACTGGTGCGCTGTATCCAGGACAGTGAGCCGGTGCCCCCGGCGCTCAAAAGACTCATCTCACCGGGCGTGACCCTGGGGGGCGCCCGTCCCAAGGCGCTGCTGGAGATCGATGGCGAGCAGTGGGTGATCAAGTTCTCCGACGGCGAGCCCGCGGACACGCCGCTCATCGAGCATGCGACAATGACCCTGGCGCGTCGGGCAAACATACGCACCGCCACGAGCATGGCGGTGCGCCTGACGGACGGCCATGCCATCGCGATCAAGCGCTTCGATCGCAGCCGTGGAGAACGGCGGCACTGTCTGTCGGCAGCGGTAGCGCTGCGAGCGGCTGCAGAACCGTTCGGATATCCTGAACTTGCGCAGTTGCTGCGCCGCAAGGGCGTTGCGCGCGACGAGCGTTACGTTGCGGATATGCAAGAATTGTTTCGCCGCATGATCTTCAATATTCTGATGGATAACACCGATGATCATGAAAAGAATCATGCGCTCATCGTGACCGCAGACCAGCAGTACGAACTCTCGCCTGCCTACGACGTGCTGCCCGCGGGCCAGGCGCTCGGGTTTCAGCAGATGCGCGTCGGCCATCAGGAAGCGGACTCGACTCTGGAGAATGCGCTTTCGATGTCGAACCTGTTTGCCCTGAAACCAGACGATGCGTTAATCGAAGTCAACAGAGTCGCGGCAGTGGTGAGTGGCTGGAAAGAGCATTTTCAAGCATGCGGGGTGACGGCCGCGGACATCGAGCAATACGCCGATCAAATTGATCGGCCGTTCCTGCGTCAGCAGCGGGAGGAACGGTGGTCAGGGCGCTCGCACTCCTGAGGCTGGGCGGGCCAGTATCGGAGTCATCCGGACTGCTCTGGCGCTCTCGCGTTCCTCGAAGCGCCGATGCGCCGTTACGGTCCGCGCTCCTGCGGAAGGGAAACGACCCCGATGCCAAGTCCAAAGGGCCGTAGCAGCTTCTCCAGTGTCTTCGTCGTCGGTGCGGATTGTCCGCGCTCAATGGTGGCCAGCACCTTGGGTGCGACACCGCACAACGCAGCATATTCGGCCTGGGACTTTCGCGTGATGAGCCGCAGGGTCTTGATGACCTCGGGAATGCTCATGTGCGCTTGTGGGATGAGGTCGGCGAGTTTGTCACGAAGCCCCTCGATCTCGCCACGGCTGAGGTTGCGATGTACCCGTTGCATCACTCAGGCTCCCAACTCGCCAAGTGCCGTCGCGAGCCTCTCGATCTCGGGGCTCCTTCGGTCTACGACGTGCGCATCTGCTGCGCATTCGCGCATCAGATCGGGCAATGTGCGCAGCTGAACGACGGTCTCAGCCGCAACGGCCGCAAACTCAGAGGCGGGCGGCTGAAGTCCGGCCTCTTCGAATCTGATGTCCAGCCGTTCGCCGACGCTCTTCCAATCTCCGCCCCCCGGCGCTTCTCCGTCCCAGCGAATGACCCGCGCGATGGCTCGTGCGTCGAGATAGGCCGGACCGAAGTCGTAGATCGGGGCCAGCGCGATCGTCCCGTCCACGTCCTTCAAGAGCGCCATGTTGCGCCCATGATTGTCCCGATTGCCGAGGGCGAGGTTGAATAGATCACGCCGGACGTATTCGCGAAATTCCCGGGGGAAGTCTGTCACGTGTCGGGCCAGTGCAATGAGTGCCTGATCATGCCGCAAGGCGGACGTGGCCGAGTCGATCACCCCAGTGACCGAATAAAGGCTCTCGACACCCAGGCGAATTTCTCGTGCGCCCACGATCCGCCGGTCGAAGCGGGGGATCAAGAGCGCGCCTGCGCTGAAGGTGGGGAGTTCACGCGTGACGCGTAGTCCGCAGCGCTGTGCCACCTTTTGGTACACCGCTTCGTGGCGCAGGATATCCTCAGCGCGGATGCCGGCCTCAGTTACCGGAAATTTCAACAACGCATACCGACGCGGGCGGAAAGCCAGCGCTCCGTTGTCGGGGTGCCACTTGCCGTACTCGTCTTCGACGATCCAGAATTTCGGGGCATCACCCTGGGTGTCCGTGGCTCCGGCCACCGCTGCGCCCAGCGCCAGAGCGTAGTCGACGAACACATCACCGCGCTCGATCATCTCCTGAAGCGCGAACCCGGGGTGCTCGGCAGGCGCGATGCGTGGCTGCGCCGGGTGTACCCGCAGGTTTCCCACGGGATTCACCGCGCCGTGTTCCAGGAGCATCCAAGGTGACTGCGGCGCCGGTGCATCACGCTCTATCCTCCTGCGTGCCGCACCTTGCGGCAGCAGGTCGACGAGGAACGAGGGCCAATGCGGCAATTCGCGTACCCCCAGGTCGACCGGGGCTCGCACGCTCAACGCCCGGTAATCTCGCGCCAGGAGGTGCTGTATGGCGTAGTCGGCCTCGTAGCGGATCCGCACGGTGCCCTGGAGGGACGAGTTCTCCGTCGTCGGTTCAACCTCGGCGCACGCGTGCCACGTCCCGTCCAGATGAATCTCAAGTCTCATAATAGGTTTTTTTATACACTCTTAAGGGCATAATAGCGATTTAAAAGTATAAATTTAAACTAGTTGCCCAAAGCGTCAGAGGGGTGTTTGCACGCCATGAGGCTGCGGCGCGAGCCGCTCGGCGGCGTGTGGCGGCTCATCGACGCTCGACCGGCCTGTCGTAGGCGCTCGGTAGACCCGCTGCCCCGGCGCGCGGTCCGGCCCTGTGCCGTCGGTGTCGGCCGCTCATCCCGGGACGCGTGCCGCGGACGTGTCCGCGCTGAACCAGAGTTCTCCGAACGGTACACTGCGGACCCTTTGGGTGCCGTCGGGACCATGACCGAGTCTCTCGATCTCTATATCAACGCCCGGCGGCATTTTGCCGTGGAGCGCGCTGCTGCGCCGGACACGCCGGCCCTCCCGGCCGCGGTCGCCTCGCGGATCGAGCGGGCGTTCGCGCACGGTCAGGGGACGGGACTGGTGCAGCTGGCCGCCACGGAGCTCACCACCGCGTTGCCGCCGGGACTGGCCTTCGCTCGCGACTTCGCGCAGCGCTACATGACCCGGCTGTGTCATCTCGGCGATGCCGAGCCCGATGCGCCCGGCGTCCTGGTGGAACTGCCGCCGGCCGAAGAGCTCGAGGCGCTGCGGCTCGCCGCGCCGCCCATCCGCGGTCTGGAATACCTCGATGCGGCGCTGCTCGCCATGGCCTGGCGCGACATCGAGGACGGGTTGCGCGAAGCCGCCGCGGCCGCCGGACAGAGCCTGCGCACCTATCTGCATCGGCGCAACCGGCTCTGGCAGCTGGTCGGCCGGGTCACCTTTCATCTCGCCGAAAACCCGCGCGACGAGGCGTTTCCGTTTGCGTTCCTGGTCACCTACACCGGCGGGGTGTCGGCGCAGGGCGTGGCACGGCATCTGCCGCTCGGGCGTGCGCTGCAGGAATACACCGGCCCGGCGAACCGCGCGCGCCTGGCGAGTCTGCTCAAGCCCATCCGCGCGGCCTCCGAGCGGCTCACGTGGGTGCGCGAGCTCATCGACAGCGGCGACATCTACCAACCGCTCGCCTGGCGTCCCGCCGAGGCGCTCAGGCTGCTCACCGATACCGCCGTCCTCGAGGCCTGCGGTCTGGTGGTGCGCATCCCGGACTGGTGGAAGGCGGGGCGCGCGCCGCGGCCTCAGGTGAGTGCGCAGGTGGGCCGCGCACCGGCGGCGCAGCTCGGCGCCAAGGCCCTGCTCGATTTCTCGGTGCGCATGACGCTCGAGGGGGAGCCGCTCACCGAGGCCGAGCAGCAGCAGCTGCTCGCCTCACGGGAGGGTTTGATCCGCTTGCGCGGCCGGTGGGTCGAGGCCGACGGCGCGCAGCTCGCCGCGGCGCTGCAGCATTGGAAGGGCGTGGAGCGCGAGGTGCGCGCCGGCGGGCTGTCGTTCCACGAGGGCATGCGCCTCTTGGCCGGCGCGCCCGCCGAAC
>JAJYDK010000016.1 GCA_021777555.1 Pseudomonadota bacterium
GTCTCCCGCGCACCCATGTCCGGAACCGTCCCCAAACACTCCCCCGTCGCAGGGTTCATTACCTCCACCACCGCCCCTCCATGCGCATCTACCCACCGCCCTCCAACATACCCCTGCGGGCGCAGCAACTTCGGATCGGCGAGTGTCAGCATGGCTCAGTTCTCCTCATCCTCGTCCTTCGCGCGTTCTTTGCTCAGCTGCTGGTCGAGGAACTCCAGGGTACGTCGGCGCGCGAGAGCGGCGGCCGCCGGGTCGTAGCTTGCGCGCTGCTCGCAGTTGAATCCGTGTCCCGCGCCCTCGTACAAGTGGAAGATGCCCGCCGGATGCAGCGCCTTCATCCGCTCGATGTCGGTGAGTGGAATGCTCTTGTCGGCGGTGCCGAAGTGATACATCACCGGGCAGCGCGGCGGCGCGCCGGCATCCTGCGCCCGGCCGTAATACACCACGGCGCAGTCGATCGGCAGCAGGCAGGCGGCACGGTAGGACTGCGCGCCGCCCCAGCAATAGCCCACCGTGGCCACCGGCCCGGAGTGGCGCACCGCGGCGACCGTCGCCGCAAGGTCTTTCAGCGTCTCCTCCGGCTTGAGTTCCTGCATGTAGCCGCGGCCCTCCTCGATCTCGGGCGGCGAGTAGCCGAGCTCGATGCCTCTGCGGATACGGTCGAACATCGCCGGAGCGATGGCGGTGTACCCGGCGCTCGCAAAGCCGTCGGTCACGGCGCGGATGTGCGCATTGACGCCGAAAATCTCCTGGATCACGACCACGGCACCGTGGGGCTTGCCGCTCGGCGCGGCGAGATAGGCCTGGAAATCGTGTCCGTCCCGGGCCATGAGGGTGGTGAATTCGCCCATGTAGGAACCTCGCGCTGATGCGCGGATGCAGGTGGGGCCTCGCAGCATAGCGCCTGTGGCGAGGCGGTGGAAAGGCGCCCTCGGGCGCCGGGCCCTTCGCTCCGGGCGAGTGGCCCGTGATAGCCTAGGGCCGACTGGGACCTGAGCGTCCTCTGGGGAGGGGTTCATGCTCGTCGGCTCGAGCGTACGGCGCGTGGCGATCGTGGGAGGACTGCGCATCCCATTCGCCCGGGCTCATGCCGCGTACGCGACCGTGGGCAACCAGGAGATGCTCACGGCCGTCCTGCGCGGGGTGGTCGAGCGCTTCGAGCTGCACGGCGCCCGGCTGGGCGATGTCATCGCCGGGGCGGTCATCAAACACTCCCGCGACTACAACCTGACGCGCGAGAGTGTGCTCACCAGCGGGCTGGACCCGCAGACCCCGGGACTCGACGTGCAGCGCGCGTGCGGCACGAGCCTCGAGGCCGCCATCGCCCTCGGCAACAAGATCGCCCTGGGTCAGATCGACAGCGGGATCGCCGCCGGCGTGGACACGATCAGCGATCCGCCCGTGGTCTATCCGCGCGCCTACCAGCGGCTGCTGCTCGCGAGCTACCACGGCAAGTCCCTTGGCCAGCGCCTCTCGCCCTGGCTGCGTCTGCGCCTGAAGCACTTCAAGCCCGTGTTGCCGGGTGTGGTCGAGCCGCGCACCGGGCTGTCCATGGGCCAGAGCACCGAGCTCATGGTGCAGCGCTGGCAGATCCCGCGCGAGGAGCAGGACCGGCTCGCCTACCAGAGCCACATGAATGCCGCGGCCGCCTGGCGCGAGGGGTTCTATGACGATCTGGTGATGCCCTTCCTCGGCCTGAAAACAGACAACAACATCCGTCCCGACACCTCCATCGAGAAGCTTTCCAAGCTGCGCGCGAGCTTCGATCCGCGCGACGGCACGCTGACCGCGGGCAACAGCACGCCGCTCACCGACGGGGCGAGCGCCGTGCTGCTCGCCTCGGAACAATGGGCCGAGCGGCGCAGGCTTCCCGTGCTCGCCTATCTGCGTTACGGCAAGGTATGGGCGGTGGATTTCGTGAGTGGCCGTGAAGGGCTGCTCATGGCGCCCGCCTACGCGGTGCCCGCCATGCTGCGCGATGCGGGACTCGCGCTTCGGGATTTCGACTACTACGAGATTCACGAGGCCTTCGCCGCGCAGGTGCTGTGCACGCTTGCCGCGTGGCAATCGGCCGAGTTCTGCCGCGAGTCGCTCGGTCTCGATGCGCCGCTCGGCGCCATCGAGCGTTCGCGGCTCAACATGAAGGGCGGGAGCATCGCCATCGGCCATCCCTTCGGGGCCACCGGCACGCGCATCGTGGCCTCTTTGGCCAAACTCCTCGCCGCCGACCCGGCCGCCCGGCGCGGACTGATTTCCATCTGCACCGCCGGCGGCATGGGGGTGACGGCCATTCTGGAGAAATGACGACGCCTCCCGCGCTGTCGCGGGAGAGTCCTGGAGCAGACTGTCGGGACGCGTCGCGCGGGCGGCGCACCCGGAGAACAATTTCAGACGTGCGTCAGCACGCGAGGAGGGTGGTTGAAGAAGCTATTGCATCAGGGGCTGCTGATCACGCTGGCGGTGGCGGCGGTGCCCGTATGGGCGTCGCAGAAGCTGACCGGTCTTGCCAAGGCGTTCGGTACGCCGTCACAGCAGAGCGCCTTCGTGTTGAGTCCGGACGGAAGCGAGGTGGCCTGGCGGCAGCGCAACGGCGCGGACGTCGGCGTGGTCATCTACGATCTCAAGACACATGCGGTCCTGCACACATTGAGCGCCGGCAAATCCTTGGCCGTGGATTGGCTGGGGTGGGAAGACGATGACACCCTGCTCATGGAGACCAGCTTTACATCGCGCCTGCCTTCCGGCGGGTCACGGGGTTGGCAGGGTCAGGCCATCCGCTGGAGGCGCGTGATGGCGGTGAACGTTGCCAGCGGCAAGGCGCGCTTGCTCCTGGCACACCGGCTGCAGTCCGCTGCCGGGGGAGTCGATACCGGGGCGCAGCTGATCGCCTATGACATTCCGCAGCCGCACACCGCGATCATGGCCGCCCTCCAGTGGTCCGCCGCGGACTACCGTCCGGCCACGGGCACGATGATCCACGATGCGGTCGCAGACTCCGGCGATGTCAGTACGCTGTTCTCGGTGGACACCCGCACCGGCCACGGCACGCCGATCGCCACCGGCGACGCATTCACCAGCCAGTGGGTGGTGGATGCCGAAGGCAAACTGGTGGCGCGCTCGGAGTGGCATGCGCAAGATCAGCGCTACAGCATCTACGCCCGCCAGAGCGGCAAGTGGCGGCGGATCTATCGGCATAGGGGGAGTAAGCCGAGCCTGGTTGGCCTCGACCCCAAGGCGCATGCAATCCTCACGATCATACGGGACGCAGCCGGAACGCGGCGCCTATGGGCGATTCCGCTGGATGGCTCGGCGCCCACGCGCATGTTGCCCACGGTGAGCCAGCCAGTGCGCTCCGTCGCGTTCTCGCGCTATTCCGGGACGCCGACCGCCGTATGGGTGGGGCGCGCGCTCCCGCGCAGAATCTGGCTCGACACCGCGGCGCATACGCGTTATCAGTCGGTTGCCCGTGCCTTTCCCGGCCGTGAGGTCCGGGTCTACGATCACACGCGGGACGGCAAAGCGGTCATGGCGGAGGTCGAGGGCTCCGGCAGTCCCCCGGTCTATTACCTGGTCAATTTCGCGACCGGCCACGCCATGATCGCAGGCGAGGCATACCCGCAGCTGGATCATGTTGCGCTCGTGACAGCTCATCGCCTCCGGTATCGGATGCGGGACGGTCGGGCCGTTCACGCGCAACTGTTCCTGCCGCCCGGCGGCGACAAGGGGCTGTCACTGGTGGTGCTGGCGCCGGGCGGTCCGGTGGGCGACGGCCCGGCGCAATTCGACTGGCTGGCGCAATACCTGGTGGCCCGCGGCTACGCGGTGCTGCACCCCGACATTCCGGTGACTTATCTCTACAGCGAGGGTGGCGCGGTCCGGTGGGGCGGCGTCTCGCAGCATTATGCCGTCGACGGTACTCACAGGCTCATCCAGCAGGGCGTCGTCGACGCGCGCCGGGTATGCATCCTCGGTATTGGCTACGGTGGCTACGCGGCGCTCGCTGGCGCGGCCTTCTTTCCTCATGCCTATGCGTGCGCGGTGAGTGTCAACGGCATTTCGGATCTGCCTTCGCTCCTGGGGCATGAGCGCGAGGTATGGGGCGGGGCGCACTCGAATCACGCTCCATTGGCGGCCTGGCGCGCCCACATCGGAGCACAGTCCGATGCGAAGGTGATCGCGGCATCGCCCGTGGATGCGGCGAAGGATGTGATCGCGCCCGTGCTGCTGATTCACGATGTGAAGGATACGGTCGTGCCGGTGAGGCAATCGCTGGAAATGAGAGACGCGCTGGAGAAATTGAACAAACCTGTTACGTTCCTGGAACTCCAGGGCTCGGACCACTGGCTGAACCACGGCAGCACGCGCATCGAGGTGCTGAAAGCGGTCGGCGGATTCCTGGCCAAGCATCTGCACTGAGGGGACATGATGTGGGCGCGCGCGCAGATCGCTCGCCCGGTAAGGAGGAGGCAAACCGGACATTCAGTGTTGACTCGGTGGCACGGGGGACCGAATGGGTCAGACTCCTTTTGAAGACAGCCAGACCCTGCGCTCGAATCTCGGGGTCCTGCTGGGTGAGACGCCGCTGTTTCGCGGGCTGGATCCGGCGCTGCTCGCCCGGATCGCCGCCTCGGCGCAGTGGCTGTCCCTCCCGGGAGGCGCGCCGCTGTTCTCCGCGGGCGAGGCGGCCGATGCGCTCTATGTGGTGCTGAGCGGCTCGCTCGGGGTGATGTCTCCCGACAGCCGCGCCCAGCGACGGTTCGTGGCGCGCCTCGCCGCCGGGGAGTCGGTCGGCGAGATGGGCCTGATCTCCGGCCGGCCGCGTCTCTTCAGCGTCGTCGCGTTGCGCAATACCGAGCTGGCGCGCATCTCGAGCAAGGCGTTCAACGAAGTTCTGCGGGGTGAGCCCGAGGCGATGCTGCGCATTGCGCAGCTGGTGGTCGAGCGCCTCGAGGAAGCGGAGGGGGCGCCCCGGACGCACCCGCGTGGAGCCTACACGTTCACGATCCTGCCCCAGAGCCTGGAAGTGGATTTCGCTGCATTCTCGACCTCCCTGGTGAAGGCGCTCTCGGAGTTCGGGCGGGCGGAGCTGGTCTGGAGCGTGCGGGCCCGCACGCACACCAGCCAATGGTTCAACGACATCGAGGCGGCAAACGACTATGTCGTGTACGTGGCCGACCCCACCCCGGACCGCTGGACCAAACTGTGCGAGCGCCAGGCGGATGCGCTGCTGCTGTTGGCCCGGGCGGAGAGCCCAGCGGGCAGCTGGGCGGCGCTGCGCTGGCCGCACGATCACAGCCTGACCCCGCAGCGCTGGGAGCTGGTGCTGGCGCACGACAGCGAGATCGAGACCGGGGCCGCGGCCCGCTGGCTGGTCAATCTTCCTGACATTCCACATCATCACGTCCAGACACCGTTGGACTACGCCCGGCTCGCCCGATCACTCACGGGCCGCGGCGTTGGGCTCGTGCTCTCGGGAGGCGGCGCGCGCGGGTTTGCGCACATCGGCGCAGTCAAGGCGCTGCACGAGGCCGGCATTCCCATCGACGTGGTGGGCGGCACCAGCATGGGGGCCATTCTCGGTGCCGGCGTCGCTTCGCGCTGGAGCGTGCAGGAGCTGACCGAGCGGTTCCGGCACTACTTCGTCGCCTCGCGGCCGCTGCGCGATTACACGCTGCCCTTCGTGTCCCTGGTGTCCGGCCGCAAGGTGAGCCGCATGCTTTACGAAGCGTTCGGTGACCTCGCCATCGAGGACCTGCCGCTGGCGTTCTTCTGCGTATCATCCAATCTGACCTTGGGCCGCGCACACGTCCATCGCCGCGATGCGCTGTGGCGCGCCCTGCGGGCCTCCGTCTCCGTCCCCGGAGTGCTGCCGCCCGTCGTGCACGGCGGCGAGGTGCTGGTCGACGGTGGGGCGATGAACAACCTGCCGGTCGATGTCATGCTGGAGATGGGGCGGGGGCCGGTCATCGGCAGCGACGCCGGCGCCGACCGGGCCTTCGCCACCCACGGCGACGATATCGACGTGCCGCTGCCCTGGCAGATCATGCGCTGGGTCAGGACGCGACGGCATCTGCCCAACATTTTCCAGATCCTGTGGCGCACCGGCATGGTCAACAGCAACGCCATCACGGCCGGTCAGCGCGGCAGGGCGGACCTCTTGCTGCAGCCGCCGCTCGCGGAGATCGACATGCTCAACTGGAAGGCGTTCGACCGCGCCGTCCAGGTGGGCTACGAATACACCAGCCGGCGCCTGGACGAGCTGCCCGCGGACTCTCCTCTGTGGCGCAGCGCCGGAGTGATCGGGGAGTAAGGGCCCGAACGCCCTACGTCGCAGATGGGCGTCGACCCGTCCAGGGAGCCGAAGCGCTGTTGGAAGGCCTCGAAGCGTCCGTGGAACCGAGCGCGGCGGCCCTGCAGCAGCCGCAGTCGCTCGATCCGCTCCCGGCGGATGCCCCGCGGGATGGCCGCGAAGCCGGGCGAGACCGCGGATCAGAACGGGCATAATACTCATGCCGGCGGATCAACCTCGCTGCTCGCCGAAATGTCGAGCGTCGCAAGGCGCATTTCCGGCCATGAACCTGGATGACTGGAGGATCCGCTGCCGTGCAAATCGTACTCATCGCCGCCCTCGCGGCCGCAACCGGTGGCATTGCGACATGGGTCGTCGCGCGTGCCCTGCGGCGGGCTGGCCTCGCCGCCACGGAGTCCCAGCTCGCCGCGCTGCGCGAGCAGCTTGCGGCGGCGGCGCGCGCTGGCGATGACCTGCGGGCCGAGTGGAACAGGGCTTCCGAAGCCCTGCGCGCGGAAACCGGACGGCGCGCCACGGCGGAAGCGGGCGCGGCGCGCGCGGTGGCACTCGATGCGAACGTGGCGCAACTCAACGGCGAGCTGACCACGCTCAAGGCGAGTCTCGCGGCCGGCGAGGCGAGGCTCGCCGCGGAGCGCGAGGCCGCACGCCAGAACCTCCAGCTGCTGGAGGAGGCCCGGGCAAAGCTCTCCGATGCCTTCAAGGCGCTGTCCTCGGATGCGCTGAAGAGCAACAACCAGGCGTTTCTCGAGCTCGCACACGCCACGCTCGAGAGGTTCCAGCAGGGCGCGGCCGGGGATCTCGAGGCGCGTCAGAAGGCCATCGAGCAGCTCACGCAGCCGATCCGCGAGCGCCTGGAGAAGTTCGACGGCAAGATCGATGAGCTCGAGCGGGCGCGCCACGGCGCGTACCGTGCGCTCACGCAGCAGGTCGACGATCTGCTCAAGGTGCATCTGCCGCAGCTGCAGCGCGACACCGCCGGCCTGGTCAAGGCGCTGCGCCAGCCCCAGGCGCGCGGGCGTTGGGGCGAGATGCAGCTGCGGCGCGTGGTCGAGATGGCCGGCATGCAGGAGCATTGTGACTTCAAGGAGCAAGTCAGCCAGACCCGCGAGGATGGCGGCCGTCTGCGTCCCGATCTCATCGTGTTCCTTCCCGGCGGGCGCCAGGTGGTCGTCGACGCGAAGGCGCCGGTCGATGCCTATCTGGAGGCCGTCGAAGCGCAGGATGAAGCCGCGCGCGCCCAGGCGTTGGTGCGCCATGCCCGACAGGTGCGCGACCATATCGCGGCGCTCGGCAAGAAAGCCTACTTCGACCAGTTCGACCCCACGCCGGAGTTCGTCATTCTGTTCGTGCCCGGGGAGGCGTTCTTCTCCGCCGCGCTGGCCCAGGATCCCGAGCTGATCGAGTATGGGGCCGAAAGCCGCGTCATCCCCGCAAGTCCGACGACGCTCATCGCGCTGCTCAAGGCAGTGTCCTATGGGTGGCGCCAGGAGGCGCTCGCGAAGAATGCGCAGGAGGTCGCGGACCTCGGCAAACAACTCTACGAGAGGGTCGCCACGCTTGCCGGACATTGGGCCCGGCTCGGCGATCGTCTCGACAAGGCGCTCGAGGCCTACAACAGCGCCACGGCAACCCTGGAGACCCGCGTGCTGGTCTCGGCGCGCCGCTTCACCGATCTCGGCGCCGCACCGGTCGGCGCCGAGATCGAGTCCCTGCAGCCGATCGAGCGCGTGGCGCGCAAGGTGCAGGCGGCGGCGCTGTTGCAGGCGCCGAAGGATGAGACGCCGGCAGCGAACGAGGGCGAGGACTCATCCGCCTGAGCCGATCGAGGATTGCCGGCGGATCGCCGGGGCTGTACGATTATCCAGGTAATGGACATATGGAGGAAGTCGCCGTGATCACGCTCTATCACCACCCCAAGACCCGCTCCTCGCGCTTCATCTTCCTGCTCGAGGAGCTGCAGGCGCCCTACGAAATCCGCCTCGTCACGGTTCGCAAGCGCGACGGCAGCGGAGCGGTGGACCCGGCCAACCCCCATCCGCACGGCAAGGTGCCGGCGATCTCGGACGATGGCGTCATCGTCTTCGAGTCCTCCGCCGTCGCGCTCTACCTGACGGACCGCTTTCCGAAGAACGCGCTCGGGCCACAGGTGGGCGAGCGTGACCGCGGCGCCTACCTCTCCTGGCTCGCCTACTACAGCGGTGTGCTCGAGCCGGCGTTCGTGTCGAAGTTCCTGAGCGTGCAGGTGCCGCGCGGCACAGCCGGCTGGGTCGAGGTCGAGGAGGCCATGCCGGCCGTCATCCAACAGCTCGCGCGCGGACCGTATTTTCTCGGCGAGCGCTTCAGCGCCCTGGATGTTCTCTACGGCACCACGTTCGCGATGTTCAGTCAGAGTCCGCTCATGGAGAAATCGCCGCTGATCGACGCCTATGCGCAGCGTGTGCTCGGCCGGCCGGCCTTTGAGCGCGCGCAGGCGCGGGATGACGGATGACTCTGGCACACTATCGTCCCGAGGACATGCACCGGAGGTGGGATCGATGAGCTTGCCAATGCCGCGCGGACTCCGCTGGGTTGCCGCCATCGTCCTGATGCTCTGCGTGCCGCTGCGGCCGGCCGTCGCCGCGACGGCTCGACCGGTGAGCATCCAGATCGACGGCGCCGCGCCGGGGCAGCCCTTCCCGCATTTCTGGGAGCAGATGTTCGGATCGGGCCACGCCATCCTCGCGCTGCGGGCCAACTATCAGCGCGACATGCGCAAGGTCAGGCGCCACACCGAGTTCCGCCTGGTGCGCTTTCACGGCATCTTCGATCGGGAGGTCGGCCTCTTTCACCTCGACGCGCACGGCCGGCCGGTCTACAACTTCAGCTATGTCGATGAGATCTACGATGCGCTGCTCAGGCAGGGCGTGCGCCCGTACGTCGAGCTGAGCTTCATGCCGCCGCAGCTTGCCTCGCGCAAGGCGGCCATGGGCTTCTGGTACGACCCGAACATCGCCCCTCCCAAGAGCTGGACGCTGTGGGGCCAGCTCGTCCACCGCTTCGCGCAACACCTGGTCAACCGGTACGGAATCGACGAAGTCTCGCACTGGTACTTCGAGGTCTGGAACGAGCCCAACATCTCGTTCTGGGCGGGCTCACCGAAGCAGGCGAGCTACTTCCACCTGTACGAGGTGAGCGCGCGCGCGCTGAAGAGCGTCAGCCCGCGGCTGCGCGTGGGAGGGCCCGCGACCGCCCAGGCCGCGTGGATTCCGGCCTTCATCCGCTTCTGCGCGACCCGGCACGTCCCCGTGGATTTCGTCTCGACCCACGTCTATGGCGATGACACCGCCGAGAACGTCCTGCACCGGCACGAGACCATCGGCCGCCGGGACATGGTCGTGCGCGCCGTCGAGAAAGTGCACCAGGAGGTGCAGGACTCGCCGATGCCCGGCCTGCCGGTCATCTTCAGCGAATTCAACGCCACGTACACCGGCACCGAAGTCGACGTGACGGACTCGCCCTACATCGGGCCGTGGATGGCGCATACCATCAGCGCCACCGACGGCCTGGTGAAGCTGATGTCGTACTGGACCTTCTCCGATGTCTTCGAAGAACAGGGCGTGGTCAAGACACCGTTCTACGGGGGCTTCGGCCTGATCGCCGCCGGTGGCATTCCCAAGGCCGCGTTCAACGACTTCAGTCTCCTGCACCGGCTCGGGACCGAACGGCTCGCGAACCCGTCCGACTCCGCGCTGGTCACGCGGCGCAAGGATGGGACGCTTGCGATCGCGGTATGGAATTACGCAGCGGCGGGACCGCACGGCACCACCAAGACCTACCACCTGGACCTGCGAAACGTCTCGGGCGCGCGGCACGCCTACATCTGGCTCGTCGACCGCGACCACGGCTCGCCGCTCGCCACCTGGCAGGAGATGGGCTCGCCTCCCTACCCGACCTTTGCACAACGCAAGGTCCTGCTGGCGGCCGCGCGCCTGCCACCGCCCCGGGTCGAGGCGCTGCAGGGCGTCTCTCCCCGGCTGACGCTCTACCTAGTGCCGCACGCTCTCGCGCTGATCGAGGTGCGACCGCATCCGAGCGCAATCACGGCGAACGGGTCCGCGCGCTAGTGGGAGCCTTTCGCGGGTGGGTGATTCGGGCGGCGCTCATCCCGCCCTGAATCGTCCCGCCCGGTAGGCCCCCGGGGTCATCCCCGTGGCCCTGCGGAATTGCCGATTGAAGGTCGAGAGGTCCTCGAAGCCGGACTCGAGCGCCACGCTCGAGATGCTGTCGCTCGAGCGGCGCAGCCGCATGGCGGCGCGATGCAGCCGGCGGCGCAACATGTACTGGCCGGGCGTCACGCCGACCACCTGTTCGAAGACCCTGAGGAAGTGAAAGACGCTCACGGCCGCGTCCGAGGCGAGCGCATCGACCGACAGGCGGCCCGGTTGCATTTCGATGCGGCGCAGGGCCGCGGCCACTCTCTTCTCGTCGCGGGCGGACGGTGAGCGCCCCGATGCCGGGGACTCGCCGAGCGCGGCGCATACCGCGCCCGCCAGACGATACGCGAGCTCGCGGTACTCCTCATGCTCGCCGCCGCGCGCCGGGCACGGTGGCCACGATGGATTCGAACAAGCCCCGGCGAGAAATGAAACGGCAGGCAGCGATCGCCGTGGCCATGCTCGTGACCGCATTCGAAGCAGGCGCCCACGTTGCCGAGGAGCAGCGATCCCGGCGCCATCAATGCCCCACCCTGAGAGGTCCGATACTGAAAGCTGCCCGCCGTCACCAGCGCGATGCTGACGCGGCTGTGCTGCTCCACATAGCTGTGCTCGCGAAGTCCGGACGTGCAGAGCACATCACTCACCTGCCAGTCGGTGTCGGAGGCCAGGAGCATCGAAGTGAGCGCCATGCCCCAAGAATAGCAATTTCTCCGCTGCGCCAACGCTGAGCGGGCCGCGCCCTCCATGCCCTCGAAAGGGTTGCGGGCGAGGGATCACCACCGGCGACCTCGCCACAGTGCGTCCATCCGGGAGATTCCTCATGCCGCCGAGCCCGCCCCGTCCCAGGAGCCCTGGTACAAGTGCGGCGTCATCCTGCCGTGCCTCGAGATGCGGGTCGCGGTGGGAGTGTGCGCCGATGCGCTCTGCATGACGTTCCACGGCCGCGGCGGCTTTCCCGGCGGCAAGCGCACCGGATGATCGACCGCGCGGGCGGATCGCCGGCCCGAGCGAGTCGGGAGGGCGCCGGACGCCAGGGCGGGGATTGCGCTGGCCTGCGCAGGTACGCAAGATGCCGGCTGCAATCCTGCCCCGGCCGCCCCGGTCCGCCCTTCATGCCGGATTCCGCCTCCGCTCGCACCGCGCTCGTTCTCTTCTGCCGCCGTCCCTCGGCCGGCTCGGGCAAGCAGCGGCTGGCCCGCCATCTCGGTGAGACGCATGCGCTCGCCGTCGCCCGTGCTCTGCTCGAGTGTGCGCTGGAGGACCTCGCCGCCTGGCCTGGCCCGCTGATCATCTCGCCCGCGCGGTCGGAGGATGTCCCATGGGCCGAGGACCTTCTGCCCTGCACCCAGTGGGTCATTCCCCAGCCCGAGGGCAATCTGGGGCAGCGGATCAACGCTGTCGATGCGGACCTGCGTCGCCGGGGCTGCGAGCGCGTCCTGTTCATCGGGAGCGACGCACCCTCCATGCGAGCCGAGGACCTGCAGGAGGCGGCTGCCACGCTCGATCACACCCATATCGTTCTGATTCCCGCGGCGGATGGCGGCGTGACGCTCATGGGGTCACGGGTGGCCTGGCCGCCGCTCGCGGACCTGCCCTGGAGCGAGTCCGGACTCGGCGCTGCGCTCGAGCGGGGCTGTCGCGCCACCGGCATGACCGTCGAGCGTCTCAAGGCGTCCTATGACATCGACGAAGTCTCGGACTTCAGATTGGCGCTCGAGGCGCTGGCGCGGGATGCTCGCCCGGCGAGACGACGCCTGAATGCGCTGCTCGCGGGCCTGGCCGAGGGTCCGGCAAGGGCGGCCGCCGGCATGGCCGAGGCGACCCCGTGAGCGTCACGCGGGAGGAGGCGGAGCACGCGCAGGCGGCCCAGGGCCTCGAGGCCGAGTATCCGCGGCTGGTGTTCCCGCCCGATCACCTCAATCCGCGACCCCAGGGTGTCTACAACCTGGTGGTGATCGGAGCCGGCCCCGCGGGCCTCGTGACCTCGATCGCCGCAGCCTCGCTCGGCGCCCGCGTGGCGCTCGTCGAGCGCCATGCCATGGGGGGCGATTGTCTCAACGTGGGCTGCGTCCCCTCCAAGACCCTGCTGGCCGCCGCCGCCGCGGGAGTGTCGTTCGAGGCGGCCATGGCGCGTGTGCGCCAGGTCCGGGCCCGGATCGCCCATCACGACTCCGTCGAGCGCTACACCCGGGCCGGGGTCGAGGTCTTCCTCGGCGAGGCACGCTTCGAGGATCCCCACATCGTGCGGGTCGGCGATGCCCGCCTGAACACGCGCAAAACAGTCATCGCCACCGGCGCGCGCCCGCGGATACCCGCGATCCCGGGGCTCGTGGAACTCGGCCCGTTGACCAATGAGACGGTGTTCGAGCTGCGTACACGGCCCACGAGACTGGCCATCCTTGGCGCCGGCGCCGTTGGGTGCGAGCTGGCGCAGGCGTTCGCGCGCCTCGGCAGCCGCGTCGAGCTCATCGAGACGGCCCCTCAGGTGTTGCCCGCGGAGGAAGCCGAGGCCGCGGGACTCGTCGCGGGCGCTCTGCGACGCGATGGCGTGATGGTGCATCTGGACGGTCGCGTCGTGGCCGCCTCGGTGTCCCCGGAAGGCAAGGTCCTCGCGCTGGAGGATGGCCGCCGGGTGGTGGCCGACGAAGTGTTGATCGCCGCCGGACGGCGACGCACCGTCGAGGGCCTGGAGCTCGACCAAGCCGGGGTCAAAGTCGATGCCCGGGGTGCGATCGAGGTCGATGCGCGTCTGCGCACCTCTCATCCGGACATCTATGCCGCCGGGGATGTCTGCTCGGCGTATCAGTTCACGCATGCGGCGGATGCGCAGGCGCGCATCGTCATCCGCAACGCCCTGTTTCGGGGCCGCGCGCGCGCGGACCGGCTCATCGTGCCTCGCTGCATCTACACCAAGCCGGAGCTGGCGCAGGTTGGCGCGACGGCGCGCGAGCTCGAGCAGGCGGGAAGACGATTCGAGCGGTATCGTCTGGAGTGGGGGGAGTTGGATCGAGGCGTGACGGATGCGGACGAGGAGGGTTTTGTCGAGGTGCGGGCCGATGCCGGTGGACACCTCCTCGGGGCGACCCTGGTCGGCCGGGACGCCGCCGAGCAGATCGCCCCGCTCGTGCTCCTCATGACACGAGGCGGGGGGCTCGGCAGCATCGGGTCGCTGGTGTTGCCGTATCCGACCCGCTCGGAATACCTGCGCCGGCTCGCCGATCAGTACGCCCGCCGGCGTCTGACGCCATGGGTGGCGAGAGCCCTGCGGGCATGGCTGCGCCATGCGCGCTGAAGCGCCCGCAACGCCCCGGTTGACCGCCATCGTGCCGGTGCTGCGCGATGACGCCGCGCTCGACGGATTGTTGGCGGCGCTGCGCCGGCTGGACGGCCCGCCCGAGCGGCTGATCGTTGCCGACGGCGCGAGCAGCGAGCAGACCGCGGCGCTCTGCCGCCGGCATTCAGCTCGCTGGCTCCCCTGCGCCCGCGGCCGGGGTCCGCAGCTGAGCGCGGGGGTGGCGGGCTCGCGGCTGCCGGGCGCCGCGGCCGAAGTGCTCTGGTTCCTGCATGCCGACAGCCGGCCCGATCCGCGCGCGGCGCGTGCGATTCGCTTCGCGATCGCCCAGGGCGCGGTGGGAGGCTACTTCCGCTTCCGCTTCGACGGCCCGCGCAGCGGGATGAAATCCTTCCTGGAGCGCAGCATCGCGCTGCGCTGCCGTGTCGGCACGGTGTACGGCGACCAGGGGCTCTTCGTGACCCGCTCGGTGTATGAGGCGGGTCCGGGCTTCGCCGCGCAGCCGCTGTTCGAGGAAGTGCCGCTGGTCCGCTCTCTCAAGCGAACCGGCGGGTTCATCGCGCTCGATGTGCCCATTATCGTCGACCCCCGCCGCTGGGAGCGCGACGGATACCTGCGACGCACTCTGCACAACCGCGTGCTCGCGCTGGGACACCTTCTGGGCGTGCCGCCGCTGCGGCTGGCTCAATGGTATCGAGCCACCCGATGAGCCACACTTCGACAGAGACCCTGCCGCGCGATGACTGGCAGTTCACCCCGCTCGGCGATCCGCGCGGCTACATCCAGCCGCATGCACTCTCGGAGGTGTGGTTTCACACGGGGTCCGCCTGCAATCTCGCCTGCCCGTTCTGCCTCGAGGGGTCAAAGCCCGGCGACCGGCGCATCGGGCGGGTGACGCTCGAGGACGTGCGGCCTTTCCTCGAGGAAGCCGCCGCGCTCGGGGTGCGGCAGCTGTCCTTCACCGGCGGCGAGCCGCTCATCGTCAAGGACCTGGTGCCGATCCTGGATCACGCGCTGTCGATTGCGCCCGCGCTGGTGTTGACCAACGGCGTGGATGCCCTGCCGCGGCGGTTGCCGAAGCTGCGCCCTCTGCGGGCCAGGGCGTATCCACTCAGCTTTCGCGTGAGCCTCGATTATCCCGAGGCCGCGCGCCACGATGCGGGCCGAGGCTCGGGCAACTTCCAGAAGGCCTGCCGGACGCTGCAATTGCTGCACGCGGAGGGGTATCACGTATCGGTCGCGCGTCAGATGGAGGCAGGCGAGGACCGGGCGCGGATCGAGGACCGATACCGGCGGTTGCTCGGCGATCTCGGACTGCCGGCCGATCTGAACCTCGTGGCCTTCCCGGATTTCGGCACACCGGGGTCACACCCCGCGGTACCTCACCTCACGCGCTCATGCATGAGCACCTACCAGAGCGAGGACTCGCGGCGCGGGTTCATGTGCGCCTACAGCAAGATGGTCGTGAAGGTGCATGGGCGCATGCGGGTGTACGCCTGCACGCTGGTCGATGACGATCCGGCCTATGACCAGGGCGGCACGCTCGCCGAGAGCCTCGGCAAGCGCGTGATGTTGCGGCATCACCGTTGTTTCGCGTGCTTCAAGTTCGGCGCCTCGTGCAGCGAGGCGAGCGGACATTAGGCCGTCAGGAAATCGATGATCGCCTTCTGTCCGGCCGTCATCTGCTCCCGCGGCGTGATCACCGCTAGGCTGAGCGAGCTGCGGCAGGGGCGCGACTCGTCCTCGACATGATCCGCCACGGCGCGCGCAATGAGCCGCTGCACGCGCGCCAGGCTGTCGCGGAACTGGCTCATCACCTGATCGACCGAGACGTGTTGGGTGGGATCATCGAGCCAGCAGTCGTAATCGGTCGCGACCGCGATCGTGCAGTAGCCGAGTTGGGCCTCGAGCGCGAGAAAAGCCTCCGGCACGTTGGTCATGCCGACGAGATCGGCGCCCGCGCCACGCAGCCAGTAGCTCTCCGCGCGGGTGCCCAGGCGCGGCCCCTCGACGCAGGCGTAGGTCTTGTCCAGGTGAAGCGGCTGCCCGAGCGACTGGGCCGTGCGCGCGAGCAGCCGCGCGGTGGCGGCGCAGGTCGGATGAGCCGTCGATACGTGGGCGATGAGTCCCTTGCCGAAGAAGCTGGCGGCGCGCAGGCCCTTGGTGAAGTCGAGGTACTGCGAGGGCAGCGCCAAGTCACCCGGGCGGATCTCCTCGCGCAGGCTCCCGACCGCCGAGACCCCGATGATGGTGCGCGCGCCGACGGCCTTCAGCGCCCAGATGTTCGCCCGGAAGTTGATCTCGCTCGGCAGCAGGTCGTGCTGCAATCCGTGCCGGGCGAGGAAGGCGATCGCATGTCCGCCGAGCCGGCCCAGCATGAGGGGCGAGGAGGGCCGGCCGAAAGGGGTGTCCACCTCGCGGGTTTCCGTGACTACGAGGCCGTCCATGCGATACAGGCCGGTGCCGCCGATGATGCCGATCATGAGGTGGATCTCTGTTGCGTGTGTCGCCGTAAGGCTGCAAGATGCCCTAAACGACGCCGGGCAACAAGCTCGGCTCTCAGCACGGGGACCCATGAATGAACACTTCCCCCTTTCCTCCGTTGCAGCCGCCGCGGTGGCCGGTCCACCTGACCAAGGCCGGCCTGTGGATCCTGGCCGTGGGCGTTCTCATCGCGCTCCTCTCCGGGCAGCTCAATCGCTTCTCCCTGGCCGGAGTCGGCACGGCGCTCATGACGCTGGTGGTGGGACTCGGCGTGACCGTGGTCGGCACCGCCCTTGCCGGCGTCGGTGTGGTGCTCGCCGCGATCAAACGTTCGCCCATTCCCGGCACCGCGACCGTGGTCGGCATCGTGGTCGGGTTGGGCGTTACGGCCTATGTGCTTTCGTGGGTCATGAAAGCACGCTCCGTGCCGCCCATTCACGACATCACAACGGACCTGACCAACCCGCCGGCGTTCGTCGCGGTCATTCCGCTGCGCGAGCGCTCTCGCGCTGTCAATTCCCCTGAATATGTACGGCAGGTGCGCGGGCCCGGGGGTAAGATCCTCGACGTTCCCCAACTGCAGCGCGAGTACTACCCGTACATCAAGCCCCTCGAGCTCGCGCTGCCGCCGGATCAGGCCCTGGCGAGGGCGCGCAAGGTGGCCGGCGAGATGGGCTGGCGGATCGATGCCTACGTGCCGGCGCAGGGCCGGCTCGAGGCCACCGCGCATACGTTGTTCTTCGATTTCAAGGACGACATCGTCGTCAGGGTCACCCCGAGCGGCACGGGCTCCCGCGTCGATGTGCGGTCGGAGTCGCGGGTCGGGGTGAGTGATGTGGGCACGAACGCGGCCCGCATCCGGCGCTTTCTCGAACTCATGGAGAAGCCTTGATTCACCGGGCCCGGCATAGCCAATGAGCAGTACCGCGATCGACATCGCCTTCGAGCGGCGCCTCTCCTCGCTCATCAACAGCGGCCAGCCCGAGATCCTCCAGGGCGGCCGCCGGGGCGTCGAGAAGGAGTCGCTGCGCGTGACGCCGCAGGGCCGTCTCGCCATGACTCTTCATCCGCGTGCGCTCGGCTCGGCGCTCACCAGCGAACACATCACCACCGACTATTCCGAGGCGCTCATCGAGCTGGTCACGCCGACCTTCACCACCACGTGGGAGCTGCTGCAGTACCTGCTCGACCTGCACGAGTTCGTCTATCGCCACCTCGGCGATGAGCTGCTGTGGGCAACCAGCATGCCCTGCCGGATCGGCAGCGATGACGAGATCCCGCTCGCGCAGTACGGACCCTCGCACGTCGGGCGGATGAAGACCGTCTACCGCAATGGTCTCGGCCTGCGTTACGGGCGCATGATGCAGGCGATCTCCGGGGTCCACTTCAACTACTCGTTCCCGCTCGCCTTCTGGCCGGCCTACGCCGACATCGTGAAATCTCGAGAGTACGGCACGGACTTCGTCTCGGAGCGCTACTTCGACCTGTTGCGCAATTACCGCCGCCATGGCTGGCTGGTGCTGTACCTGTTCGGCGTCTCACCGGTGGTGTGCCAGTCGTTCCTGCGCGGCCGCGAGCACCACCTGCGGGAGTTCGCGCCCGGGACCGCCTACGAGCCCTACGCCACCAGTCTCAGGATGAGCGACATCGGCTACCGCAACCGCAATCAGGCGGACCTGACCGTCTCGGTCAACAGCCTGGAGGAGTACGTCCGCGACCTCGGCAGGGCCGTCTCCACGGCGCATCCGCCCTATGCGGCGCTCGGCGTGGAGGAGAACGGCGAGTACCGCCAGCTCAACGCCAACATCCTGCAGATCGAGAACGAATACTACAGCTTCATCCGGCCGAAGCGCGTGGCCCGCTCCGGCGAGCGGCCCACCCAGGCGCTCAGGCGCGCCGGAGTGGAGTACGTCGAGGTGCGGGCGCTCGATGTCAGCGCCTTTGATCCCGTGGGGGTCAACCAGAACAAGCTGCGCTTTCTCGAGGCGTTCGTCGCACTGTGTCTGCTGAAGGACAGTCCGCCGATCGCCGCCGCCGAGCAGCACGCCCTCGACCAGAACCACGTCACGGTGGCCAGCCGCGGTCGCGAGCCGGGGCTGGCGCTCTGGCGGGACGGTACCCTCGTTCCCATGCATGATTGGGCCCGAGAGCTGCTCGATTCCATGCGCGGCATCTGCGAGATCCTCGATCGTGGCGACCCGGCCCGGCCCTACACCCTGGCGCTCGCGATTCAGGCCGCCAAGATCGAGGACGTCGCCAAGACCCCCTCGGCGCGCATGATGGCCGAGCTCGGCGCCACCGGAGAGTCGTTCTTCGACCTGGCGCTGCGGATGTCCTCGCTCCACAAGGGGTACTTCCTCGACCTGTATCCGCCCGATGGGGCGCGCCTGCGGGAATTCACCCGGGAGGCCGAGGAGTCCCTCGCGCAGCAAAAGGCCATCGAGGCCGCCGATCGCGGCACCTTCGCCGAGTACCTGGCGCGGTATTTCGCCGGCTGAGGACCATCGGCGGGCGAGAGCCGGCCGGCGCCGCAAGGGCCCGCAAGGCGCCGGCCGCGCGGTCAATCTATCGACTGGGCCATTGCGGCGCGGCTGTGCTTGACGGATTCTTGGCGGATGAACGCGCTATCCGTCCGGGGATTGACCAAGACCTACCGCAACGGCGTGCAGGCCTTGAAGGGCATCGACCTGAGCGTCGAGCAGGGGGACTTCTTCGCCCTGCTGGGGCCGAACGGGGCCGGCAAGACGACGCTCATCGGCATCGTCACCTCGCTGGTCCGCAAGAGCGGCGGGGAGGCGAGCATCTTCGGCTACGATATCGACCGGGAGCTCGAGGCGGCCAAGAGCTGCATCGGCGTGGTGCCGCAGGAGATCAACTTCAACCTGTTCGAGACCCCCGAGACCATCGTGGTCAACCAGGCGGGCTTCTACGGGATCCCGCGCCCCGTGGCGCGCGAGCGCGCCCAGAAATATCTCAAGCAGCTGCAGCTGTGGGACAAGCGCAATCACGCCTCGCGCGGCCTCTCCGGCGGCATGAAGCGCCGCTTGATGATCGCGCGCGCACTGATGCACGAGCCGCGCCTGCTGATCCTGGATGAGCCGACGGCGGGCGTCGATATCGAGATCCGCCGCTCGATGTGGGACTTCCTGCGCGAGATCAACCGCAACGGCACCACCATCATCCTGACGACGCACTATCTCGAGGAAGCCGAGACCCTCTGCCGCAACATCGCCATCATCGACGGCGGGCGCATCATCGAGCGGGACCGGATGAGCAACCTGCTGCGCCGGCTGCACACCGAGACACTCGTGCTCACCCTGACGCAGCCATTGGCACAGGCGCCGCGGCTCGAGCGCTACCCCGCAAGGCTCACCGATGAGCATACCCTGGAGGTGGAGGTGTCCAAGGACCAGAACCTCAACGACCTGTTTGCGCGGCTCTCGGCGCTCGGCATCGAAGTGCTCAGCCTGCGCAACAAGGTGAACCGGCTGGAGGAGATCTTCATGCGGCTCGTGGAGAGGGGGGCGGCGGCATGAGCACCGTGGCGGCAAGCGCGGCCCCGCGGCCGCTCGCGCTCGGCAGGGCGCGCTGGGTCGGCTTCAAGACCATCATCATCCGCGAGTTCCACCGGATCATCCGCATCTGGAGCCAGACCATCCTGCCCTCGGCGGTGACCGCGACGCTCTACTTCGTGATCTTCGGCAGCGTGATCGGCCAACGGATCGGCTCCATGGGCGGTTTCGGCTACATGACGTACATCGCGCCAGGACTGATCATGCAGGCCGTGATCAACAACTCCTACACCAACGTGGTGTCCTCGTTCTTCGGCGCCAAGTTCGGCAAGCATATCGAGGAGCTGCTGGTCTCGCCGCTCCCGAGCTGGCTCATCGTCTCCGGCTACGTCGCGGGCGGGGTGCTGCGCGGGGCGATAGTGGGGCTGGTGGTGACCGCGGTGGCGCTGTTCTTCACGCACCTGCCGGTGGAGCATCCGCTGATCATCACGGCGGCGGCGGTGCTGACCTCGGTGACCTTCTCCCTCGGCGGGTTCCTCAACGCCATGTTCGCCAAGAACTTCGACCAGGTCAGCATCATTCCGACCTTCCTGCTGGCGCCGCTCACCTATCTCGGCGGGGTGTTCTATTCGATCTCGCGGCTGCCCGGATGGGCGCAGCACCTGTCGCTGGTCGACCCCATCCTCTACATGGTCAACGCCTTCCGCTTCGGCTTCCTCGGCGTGTCGGATGTCGGCGTGGGAGAGGCGTTTGCGATCATGCTGATCGCGGTAGCGGGTCTGTACAGCGCGGCCGTCGTGCTGATGGAGCGCGGCGCCGGGATCCGCGAGTAACTCAGGCGGGCGGCCGCCGCCGCCCGCTTTCCACCTAGCCCTTCACCCAGTTGCCTTGGCCGTCGCGGTAGTACCAGCCGGTCTGCCGGGCGTGGGCGATCCAGCGCTGCGCGAAGGCGCTGCGAATGTCGCTCACCCACTCCGGATGGCCGTTGGCGAGGGCGATCTGGGTGTACAGCTGCGACAGGTCCTGATTCTGCTGCGCCACCAGCTGCGCAAGCGTCGCCCGCTGCATCAGCGGTACCGTGCTCTGATCACGCACCGCGATCGTGCCGTCCTCGGTCACCCCCACCACGCCGGCCTGGAAGTAGGGCTTCAGGTGCTGAAAGCGCTGGTGCATGTCCGCGATGATGGCGCGGATCTGCGGGGTGGAGATGTTGAGGTTGGCCCCCCCGGCGGCCTGCGCAGGCGGGATGAGCGCATCCAGAACGTGGATTGCGGCGGAGGCGAGCATGCTCTCGGGGCGCGGACCAGTGCTCGCGCGCGAGGAGGGCGGCTGGGTCCCGGGCGCGGTTTGCGGCTTCGCCGGCTCGGCGGGGGTACCGGGCGCCGGGGCGGTGCCGCCGGTCACCGCGTTGATGATCTTGTCGGCGGCGCGCTGCGCTTCGGCGGCCGGAAAGTAGACGTTGACCGTCACGCAGCCGGCGAGCAGGCCGAGCGTCATTGCGGCGAGCACCGCGCGAGCCTTCTGAGAGCCGGCGGTGGGGGAACGAGCGCTGGATGCCGCTTGGAAAAGGGTCGAGGGACGCATGGTCTGACTCCGCATTGGTCTTGTCTCTATTTTCGCACCGTACCATGAACCACGGCTGACCAGGAGTGCGTAGATCCGCTACCGGTCGGGTGGCTCACCGCACCTGGATCCCGCCCTGGGCCTCGATCCCCTGCGTGATCTGGGAGAGCAGCCTCGGCCAGTCGACCTGCCGCACGTTGCCGATGATGTCGAGGCGCGGGAGCCACGCACCCTGGACCAGGTAGTAGCCCCCGTCTGGAGCCGCTCCGGCGCCGGACATCTGGCACACCTGGTTGCGCAGCCGGCAGCCGATCGCCAGGCGCCGGTAGTGGAAGGTGTGGAAGAACTGCAGAACGCCGGATTCGAGCGCTGCCGTGACGGCGCCGCCGCCGCCGCCCAGGGCCGCGATGCGGGTGACCGCCTTCTGGCTGATCCGATGCGCCGAGCGGTCCCCCGGCATGGTATAGACCCGGGCATCGAAGGCGACGGGCGACCAGTCGAACAGCTTCAATCCGGTGATGTCCGCGTCCACCCGGCCCGTGATGGAGCCGAAGGCGAAGGTGTGGGTGACGAGGTCCAGATCCAGGCCGCGCGCCGTCACGTCGGCGGACAGCTGCGGCCATTGCCCGAGCGGGTTCTCGAGGCGGATGTGGCGGCCGGTGATGATGCCGTTGAAGATCCGGGCCACCAGATTGCCATCGAAGATGAGCTCATGGTGTCGGTAGTGCACCAAGGGGATGCGCCCGGAGAGCTGTCCGTTCATGATCGGCCAGTGAAACGCGCGGCAGAGCCGCGGCATGCTGATGGGAGTGAGGTCGGCGTCGAAATCAAACGTGGCCTTGGACAGGCCGAGATCGCGGCCGACGAGCGTGTGGATGAGGATCGCCCCGTTGAATATCGGCAGCCGCGCATCGCCCCCGAGCAACGCGAAGTTGCGCTTCCAGGCGAGGAAGGTCAGCTTCGCCGCGCCGCCAGCGAGTCCGTAGGCGCCCACTCGGGACCACGAGAGGTGGGACGGCGCCACGGTGCCGCCCGAGGTGGCGGCCCAGTGGATGTCGCCGTTGGCCTCGCGCACGAACAGCCGCGACACGGGATCGTCGAAGGCGAACGAGCGCAGCGTCCCATCGAGACGGGTGATGGTGTTGTGGGTGATCCACGCCTCGCCGCTCGCTGTTCCGCTGCTGGTGATCGAGCCCTGCGCCGAGGAGGCGAGCTTCAGCTGCAGGAACGTGGAGAAGGCGCCGGGAAAGATCAGATGGGCGACTTCGAGCTGCGCGCTCTCGATGTCGGGGTGCGGGCCGAGTGCCACCACTCCCCGACCCTCGGCGTCGATCACGCCCCGTTGTCTCAGATCGAGCCGCGAGACCTCGACCGGGCCCGCGCCCTGGCGACTCAGGCGGGCGCGCAGCGCCAACGGGTGCGCCGTGAGGTCGAGAAACACGGGCCCCACCAGGGCCTGTCCCTGCGAGCCGCGCAGGGTGAGCCCCAGCTTAAGCGCCTGCCCTTCGCGCGCCAGCGTGCCGCTGAGTGAGCCACCGAGCGTCTGCCCGGCAACCGTCCCCGGCGGGTTGGTGAAGCCGAGGTCCACGGTGTGCGCGCTGAATCCCGCCGCCAGCACCGGATGGTTGGTCACCGAGATCCGCGCATCGACGTGCCCCGTGACGGTGTAGCCGGCCGGAAGCGCAAACCACGGGCGCGCAAGTTGCTGAGCCTCCGCCAGATCAACCCCCGACGCGCTGGCCGACAGCGCCCAGGCGCCCGCGTGAGAGACGGCCCTGAGCTGTACCGTCCCCCGGGCCAACGGCACCCTGGAGGCGCTGAAGCGTACGGTCTGGCTGACGGGATCGTAGTCACCGGACAGCGTCGCCTGGATCGCAGCGGGTGATCCCGCGCGAGCCGACAACCGTCCGCCGTCGCACGAGAACCGCGGCTTACCCAGATCGACACGGGCGCAGGTGAGCTCGAGCCGCCGGAGCGTCGTCAGCCCGGGCTGGCGCAGCGTGAGCGTGCCGGCCCGCACATCGAGAGCGGGAGCCGGGGTGTCGAGGCGCAAGGTCACCTGGCCGCCGGTGAGGGTCGCCACGGGAGAGGACACGCGCCCCACCGTGAGCACCAGCCGCTCGACCGCCGAGGCCGATCCTGCCGCGAGGCACGAGAAAACGAGCCCGGGCACGACATAACGGGCTGTTTGCAACAAAAGCTTCATCGAGCCGTCATCCCACCGACACTTCCATCCCGCAGGCTCCCGCCCTGAGATTCAGTACCGCCCATACTGCACGTTCAAGCGCCCCGATGAAAGCGACCGCCCTGTCCGAGTGGATCGCGCGAGTGGATGCCGCGGAGTACGGCCTGTGCCGCCGGTTGAACCGCGGGGCCTCCTTCGTCGTCCCCCGGCGCATTTTCCAGGTTGCCAGCCGCCTCGGTGACGGCGTGATCTGGTATGTGCTCATCCTGGCGCTGCCCTTGCTCTACGGCCGCGAGGCGATCCGGCCGTCGCTCGTCATGGCGATCAGCGGGTGCACGGGAGTGGTGATCTACAAGGTCTTGAAGCACGTGCTGGTGCGCGAACGGCCCTTCATCACCCATTCGGCCATCGATCTCGCGATGCCGCCCCTCGATCGCTACAGCTTTCCCTCCGGCCATACGCTGCACGCCGTGTGCTTCACGGTGCAGATGACCGCCCTCTACCCCGCACTCGGATGGGTGCTCATCCCGCTGACGCTGACGATCGCCGGCTCGAGAGTCGTGCTCGGGCTGCACTATCCGACCGACGTGTTGGCCGGCGCGGCCATCGGATTGTCGCTTGGGGTGTTGGGCCTGACATTCGCCTGATGCGTGTCCTTTTCGTATCGGACGTCTACTTCCCCCGGGTCAACGGCGTCTCGACCTCCATACGGACATTCCGGGGCGACCTGGCACGCCTGGGAGTCGAGACGGTGCTGGTCGCACCGGAGTATCCGGGACAGGCCCCCACGGGCGAGCCTGATGTGATTCGCGTGCCCGGCGGGCGCGTGCCCGGCGATCCCGAAGACCGGCGGATGCGCTGGCGGCATCTGTATCAATCGCTGCAGAGCCTGCCCGCCGACGAATTCGACCTGGTGCACATTCATACGCCGTTCATCGCGCACTACGCCGCGGTGAGATACGCGAGGCCGCGGCGCATCCCCTGCATCGCCACCTATCACACGTTCTTCGAGGAATACCTGCACCACTACGTGCCCGCGCTGCCGAGACGGATCGGCCGGGGACTGGCGCGCACGTTCACCCGATCGCAGTGCGCCGACGTGCGGGCGTTGGTGGCGCCCTCCGAGCCACTGCGGCAGGTGTTGCAGGACTACGGAGTCGACACGCCGGTGCACGTCATCCCGACCGGGTTGCCGGCGGACCGGTTCACGCCCGGAGATGCCCGCCGATTCCGGGCGCTCGCGGCGTTACCGCCCGAGCGTCCCCTGGTCACCTACGTCGGGCGGGTGGCGCACGAGAAGAACATCGACTTCCTGGTGCGCTCGTTCGTGCGGGTGCGACAAGCGGTTCCCGAGGCCCTGCTGGTGATCGCCGGCGAAGGGCCCGCCCGCGAGGGGCTGCGCCAGCAGGTCGAGGCGCTCGGACTCGGGCGCGACGTGCATTTCGCCGGCTACCTGGACCGAGACACCGCGCTGTTGGATTGCTATGCCGCGGCCTCGGTGTTCGTGTTCGCATCACGCACCGAGACGCAAGGCCTGGTGCTGCTCGAGGCGATGGCGCAGGGCACACCCGTCGTGTCCACCGCAGAGCTCGGCACCCGCTCCATCCTCGCGCCGGCCTGCGGCGCAATCATTGCCGAGGAGCGCGAGGAGTCCTTCGCCGCGAGCGTCATCCGCGTGCTGACCGATGAGAGCCTGCGCCGCACCCTCTCGGAGCAGGGCCGGACCTACGCCCGTGGCTGGTCATCCTCGGCCATGGCCGCCCGCCTCGGGGAGTTGTATCACTCCATCCGGCGCAAGGGGTGAGAGCGGGGCGAGTGAGGCCCGGAGCAAGAAGACGCGAGGATACTGAGCTTCACGCCACCTTGTGTTCGCGCATGGATGATTGTATGTTGTCGCCCAAACAGGGTGGATATAACGACAACATCGTGCCCAGGGGGACGCTCGAGGTCATCGAGTTCGATCCACGCCAGGAAGGCCCGGCGGTGCTTGAGTGCGCTCCTGAAGCATCGTGTCTCGTTCCAGACCTTCTCAGCCATGTCAGGCTGAGATACCGCGCCGTCACCAGCGCCATCGTGGCGTTCGTGGTCCTCGCACTGCATGCGCTGGTGCTCGCCCCGCTGCTGCTCCGCGGGTCATCCGGCATTCCAGCCCCCAGGTACGGAGCGCTCACCCTCATCCAGGCGACACTGATCGACGATCAGTCGGCCTTTGCGATCGCTCCGCCCGCGCTCTCCCAGCCGGACTTGCGGCCGATCCACGTCAATCTTCCGGACAGTCCGAGCCGCAATGCCGATCCAGGCCTCGCCGCCCTCTACGGCCGTTATCTCGGCCAGATCCATGCCCGGATCGACCGGGCCTGGCTGAGGCCTCGCAGCGCCATCGGAGCGCCGATGTTTCGCTGCCAGGTGGAAGTCTGGCAGCGCCGAGACGGGACAGTGCAAACCCTCACGCTGCAGCACTGCAATGGCACGACGCGCTGGCAGCAGTCCCTCGTCCAGGGGATCGACGACGCCTCTCCGCTGCCGGCGCCCCCCGATCCCGCGGTGTTCGCCCGCCGCGTCGTCCTGCACTTCCAAGCCGTGGCGTATGCGCCGGGCCAGCGCGCTGGAGAGTACGAGCGGGCGCGGCCGACTCTGGCGGACGACCCGAAAGCCGCCGGGCCTTCACCGATCCTGTCGCTCCGGCAGGCGGTCGGGGCGTCACACCGAGGCGTGATCCAGCTTCGCATCACCGGTTCCCAGATCGAGATCGAGCCGCAACGTTAGATCGCGTGAATCGAGAACATTCACCATTGACGGATCCAGGGTGGACTATGAAGAAGAACACGGTCAAGGCATGGCTTCTTGCACTAGCTCTTCCGGGCGCATGGTCTCCCGCCCACGCCAACGTCGGGCGCACGCCGGCAACGTTCCACGTCGACCGATACGGTGCGGCCACTTACACGGTTCCCATCTGGGCTCCCCGCGGACCCAATGGACTCGAACCTCAGATCGCGCTCACCTATGACAGCCAGGGCGGCAGCGGCTACATGGGGGTGGGGTGGTCGGTGTCCGGCATCAGCTCGATCTACCGGTGCAATCGGACCACCGCGCAGGATGGCACGCCCGCCCCGGTCGCGCTCACCTCGAGCGACGCGTTCTGCCTGGACGGCGAGCGGCTGCAACTGACCGGCGGCTCTTACGGCGTGGCGGGCTCCACCTACCAGACCGAAATCGCCACTTTCGAGCAGGTGACCGCCTACGGGACGGCGGGCAATGGTCCGGCGTACTTCGTCGTCCAGGCGCCGAACGGAACGCAGTACGAATACGGCAACGGCGGCGGCTCGGAGGTGCTTGCGAGCGGCACCAGCACCGCCATGCAGTGGTACTTGGATAAGGTCACGGACCGCGCCGGCAATACGATGACCTTTGCGTACACCGACAGCACGGGGTCGGCCGTACCGAGCACGATCTCCTGGACCCCGACCAGCCATGGCGCGACCTCCTACGCCTACTCGATGCAGTTCGCCTACGGGACGAACGCCTCGGCAAGCTCAACATACGGCTATGTGGCGGGCACGACGGTCACGAACACGAATCTCTTGTCCTCGATCACCGTCAATTACCAGGGCGCCACGGTCAAGAAATACGCGCTCACCTATCAGAGCTCCACGACATCGGGCCGGGACGAGTTGACCCAGGTGAAGGAATGCGCCGATGCGGCCGAGACCAATTGCCTCTCGCCGACCACCTTTTCCTACCAGACCTCTTCGGCCGGCGTTGAGACGAGCGCGACCGCTGCGACTGCGAGCGCGCCCGTCAATCTGGTCTGGAACTACGATTTCAACGGGGATGGCCGTGACGACCTTGCCTACTGCACCGCAGCGCCGAGTCTTACCGTTGAGGTGGCCTTCGCGTCCTCGAGCGGGTACGGCACGCCAATCAATACGGGCATACCGTGCGAAACCAGCGGCGTGGATACGGCTCTATTTGGCGACGTGCTCGGAGACCACCGGGACGGCATCCTCGCCGTCCATAGCGGCACCTGGTACGACTACCAATGGAACGGCAGCTCCTTTGTCGGTCAATCGACGGGGCTCGCCTTTCAGTCTGCCGTTCAATATGTGCTGGCCGACGTGACCGGCGATGGACGGCCCGATCTGATCTCACTGAATTACATTGGCTCGAGTTTGCCAACGGGCATGACGATCGACGTGCGGCTCAACACGAGCTCCGGATCCACCGCATCGTTCTCGTCCACCAATGCGCTGTGGTACAGCCTGTCACTCCCCTCGAACCTCGCAGCCATCTGGGCGAACATTCAAAGCACCTCGGACGGACAAAACCAGAGCCTGGGGAGCGGCGCTCTGAGGCATCTCGACTTCAATGGAGACGGACGTGATGATCTGGCGTTCGAGTATCAGACCATGATCTGTATATACATAAGAAACGTGTGCCATGATGAATACCAGGATCACGCGGACGAGCTCATATCGACGGGCAGCGGCTTCTCGACCACTCAGATGGCGACGGCCTCGACAATGACCTTTCCGGGTGTCGAGTTCCTGAACTTCAACTCTGACGCATGCACGGATTACCTCTATAACAGCATCATCTACGTCTCCGGCTGCAACGGGACGCTGCCGGCCACGGTGACGGTGCCCTCCTCGAGTGTGGTCGGCGCCATGGACTGGAATGCGGACGGTCGCACCGACATTCTCGTCAACAACGGCGGCACCATCGGGGTCTACGTGTCCACTGGAACAGGTCTCACGGGCCTCGTCTCGACCGCCATACCGTATAACGCCAATGACGTGTACTTCGCCTTCGATCCGAACGGAAACGGACTTGATTCTCTTGGCGCGTCGAATGGCAGTTCCGTTTCGTATTACGCCCACAATGGTGCGGCAGATCTGTTGGCGTCCGTCACCGATGGCTACGGCAATACGATCAAGCCCACGTATGTCACGCTTGCACAGGGCTCGGGATCGACATATACCCCCGCAAACGATGCGCAGTTTCCTTATGAAAATTACACTGGCTCGCTGTATGTGGTGAATCAGGTCACTTACAGCGATCCGTCCAACCCTCCGAACGCCACCTATCAGCGGACCCACTATTACAGCGGGGCCTGGATGAACCTTCAGGGCCGGGGCTTCGCGGGGTTCGAGACCGCCTCCGTCTACGACTCGCGCAATCAGCTCTATACACGGCGCGCCTTCGATCTGACCTTCCCATACACGGGCATGCTGTCCTCGGAAGCGGTCACGGAGAATTCCGCCGGCGGCCAGGTCGTTTCATCGATCTCGAATACGCTTGCGGACACGACGTTGTCATCGACTTCCGGCCGACAGCGCTACTTTCTCTATGTCTCGGCATCGGCACGCAAGCAATATGCCGTGGGCGGCTCGGATAATGGCGCGCTCGTCACCAGCACCTCGCGCAGCTATTCGTACGACAGCTACGGCAATCCGACCTCGATCTCGAGCACCGTCACGGACGAGGACGGCGGCTCGCCCGACTATGGCGACTCCTGGACCACCTCCGTCACCGATACGCCAGACGTCAACGCCGGAACGTGGTGTCTCCGGCTCATCAGCCAGTCAGTGGTCTCCTACTCCGCCTCAAATGGCAGTACACCCGTCTCTCAGACCCGCGAGTACACCCCGGATACCAGCAACTGTCGCTACACGCAGATCGTGACGGATCCCTCGAGCAGCAGCTATGCGGTGACCGAGACACTGGGCTATGACAGCTTCGGGAATATCGATAGTGATACCGTGACGGGCGCCGGTATGGCCGCGCGGACCACGGCCGCGAGCTGGGGTACGACAGGGCAATTTCCGATGTCCGTCACGGATCCGACGGGTGCCTCCACGAAGTTCAATTACGACTTTGCGTATGGCCTGGTGAGCAGCGACACCGATCCCAATGGCCTCACCACGACCTGGCAGTATAACGATGGCTTTGGCCGTGTGACTCGGGAGACGAGACCGGACGGAACGTACACCACGTGGAGCTACAGTCCGTATTCCGGTTCGGACCCCAAGCCGCGGATGGTGGTGACAGAGCAACCGCACGATACGCAGGGCAATGTCATCTCGACCACGTCCGAATACCTCGACAGGACCGATCGACCGTACATCACGGACAAGACGTTGCTCGATGGCACTGCCGCCACGGTCATGCAGCGGACGTATGACGCCTTAGGCCGGGTGGTGTCCAGCCAGGAACCCTATGAAGGCAGCACCGTGGGGGCATTGACGTATTCCTATGACCTCCTGGGCCGCGTGGTCGAGGTGCAGCGCCCCATCAGCGCCACCGACAGCTCACCGGAGACATGGACCTATCAATACGACGGCCTCACGGAGGTCATCACGGATCCAAACGGACACACACGCGCGCTGGCCCGCGATCCCGCCGGCTGGCTGCGGCGCAGCACGGACGACCTCGGCTACGCGATAGACTTCGGATATGACGCGGCGGGAGACCGGGATCAGGTCACCGACAGTCAGGGCAATACGCTTTGGACGGGGTCGTACGCCTATGGCATCAAGCCATTCTTGACCGGCGAGACGTCCATGGACAGAGGGGCCTGGGGCTATACGGTGGATGCCCTCGGTGAGCGCACAAACTGGACCGACGCCAAGGGTCAGCACTTCTCCGAGACTTACGATGCCTTGTCTCGGCCCCTCACTCGGTCGGAGCCGGACTTCTTCACCCAGTGGACCTGGGGCTCGAGCGCGGCGAATCACAATGTGGGCAGGCTTGCGAGCGTCTGCACGAATACCGGAACGAACCCCACCGCCTGCTCGAGCACCGGGGGAGAGTCCGAAAGCTGGACCTACGACGGCGACGGAAGGCTCTCCCAGCGCGCCATCACGCTCCCGTCAGAGGGCACATTCACCTACACTTGGCAATACAATGCCGCCACAGGATTCCTGCAGAGCCTCACCTACCCGACCGGGTCGAGCGGCCAGGCGCTCACGCTGCAATATGCCTACGCGTACGGGTACCTGCAGTCGATCACCGACACACTCGACTCGCCGAACATCGTGGTCTGGAAGGCCGACACCATGAACCCGGCCGGCCAGGTCACCCAGGACACCCTCGGCAATGGGATCATCACGACCCGGGCCTTTGACGCCGTGACGCACTTCCTCACTTCGGTGCAATCCGGCGAGGGCGGCGGCACCGGAGTGCAGAACATGAGCTTCCTGTACGATCCGGCCGGCAATGTCACTCAGCGCCAGAACAATAGTCTCGGCCTGACCGAGGACTTCTACTACGACGGGGACAACCGGCTGAGCTACTCCACGCTGAACGGCACCCAGAACCTGTCGCTGACGTACGATGTGATGGGCAATATCACCAATCGGAGCGACGTGGCGAGCAACGGGACGTGGACCTATGATCCCAATCACAAGCACCAGGTGACCGAAGCGGGTAGCACTGCATACAAGTACACGTACGATGCGAATGGAAATATGGCTTCGAGGGCGGGCGGCGCCATCAGCTGGACCAGCTATAACTATCCAAGCATCATCAATGATAGTGCTACTGGGATGACCATTGACCTTTATTATGGCCCGGGTCGCAAGGTGTGGCTGGAAACAACTCAGAGTCCGCCCCAAGGATGGGTCCCGGGGCAGACGACCGAGACCTACAGGATTGGCGATCTCATGGACATCGTGTCCAATGGGGGCGGCATTAGCGACCGTGACTACATATTTTCAGGAAGTCAGCCTGTGGCAGTCGACGCGCGGACGCAAACCAGTAACACCTTCTATTACTTCCAGAGCGATCAACAGGGCAGCATCGCTAGTGTCACGAATGCTTCGGGACAAGTGGCGGTCAATGAGAGCTTCACGGCCTACGGGGCTCGCAGAAATCCAGCCACGTGGTCCGGCGCACCCTCGAGTACCGATCTCTCTACAATCGCAGGCATAACTCAACACGGCTACACTTTTCAGCGCGTACTCGGCGAGCAGATTGCCCTCAACGATATGGTAGGAAGGGTGGAGGATGCGATCATAGGAAGATTCCTGTCGGCAGATCCGACAGTCCCGAATGCGACCGACCCACAGGATTGGAATGACTACAGCTACACGGAGAATAATCCACTGACCTACGTGGATCCGACGGGATTCAAGGACAAGAAGAAGGGAATCACTGCGAGCGGCGGCGCAGGTGTTATCGCAGGCGGGGCGGCTGGTAACGGAGGCGCGGGCGGCTCTGGATCATCCAGCACGCCTATGAGCGTGCCGGCACTCTCTGAGGTCGATATTTCCGGTTACAGCGGCAACCTTGCGAGCGACATCAGCATGTCTATCCTCGCTGGGTCTGGAAATGGGTATGCCATTGACGAAACCAATGGAGGTTTGGCCTATTCTTGGGGTTCGCGAAGTGCCGGAACGCCGCAAAGTAATCCGCCAAAGACAACGTTGCAACCCGTAACAGTCACGGCAACGCGGTTGCCAGATTTCGCGCATATCAGTTTCTCATTTCCCTTCGAGAACGAATTCACGGGACCCTTCCTGGGAATAGGGCTTACATTCACGATTGACAGATACGGCGATGTGTATGTCTCCGTCAACGGAGTGGCTGGTTTACCGTCAGCAAAAGGCGCGAGCGGCATGGCTGGTTGGATGAATGGCTCGAGCACGCCATCTCAATCTCAACTGAGCGGAATGCTGTCAAGTTGGGGCGGTGGTGCACAAGTGGGATACGGGGGCCTCGGGTTTGGCTTTTACGGCAATAGTTCTGGCACCTCGGAGAGCGGAGGTCTGTCGAGCCCGGGCGCATCAGTGTATGGAGGTTACACATGGGAAGTGGGTTCGGTAAGCTCTTGGCATTGGTGACACGCACGAGGTCATCATGAGGAAGATAGTCATTGTCGTTGTGCTGTTGGCGTTCTCAGCGATCTCCGCGTATCACGCGATCTGGGCTCGAGAGATAAGGGATCGGCAGCTGATTAAATTGGAGCGTTTTCATGAAAAGGATAGCCGCATGTTGCGATTCAGTAGGAAATTGATGGGCGCTTCGTACGTCTTCAGCTTTCGTTTGATCGGCTCCGTAGGGGCTCTTGTGCTGCTGGTCCTGGCGATTTACGTTGTGATACACGGCTGACGCATCTCTGATGGATGCGACATGAGGTGATGAGGAGGAGGCGGGACACCGAAGGGGCCTTCCAGGAGACCTCGGTGGCGGTGTGTGGGGCGCATTGCGATCGACGCCCCCCCCCCGGGGTTGCATGCAGGATAGGCGCGGAGCGAGTTTTGTAGCCCAATTGGCTACAACGGTCAGCGGTGGCGTCAGCACTTCTCGCTGAGATCGGCGGTAAATCCGATAGGTCGGCGCTTGGGAGCCGGCGGGTTCATGAGCTGGCGGATGGCCGAGAGCATGGCGGCGATCGCCTCATCGTGCGTGGTGAGCTTTTTCTCGATGCGTGCCTCGAGCTCATCGAGGCGGCGAGCGAGATCCTTGTTCGAGGCGAGGAGCTTGCGGAGCTTCACGAAGGCGCGCACGACGTAGATGCCCATCTCGACGGCCCGTGGACTGCTGAGGACGTTGGCGACCTGGATGGCGCCATGCTCGGTGAAGGCGTAGGGTCGATAGCGACGCCCGCCGCGACCAGGACTTTTTGAGGTCGCAATTTGCGACCTCAAAGGCTCCGCTTCCTCGGCGGTGAGCTGGAACACGAAATCCTCTGGAAACCGCTTGGCGTTGCGCTTGACGGCCTCGTTGAGGCGTCCGGTGGTGACGCCGTAGATCGCCGCGAGGTCGCGATCGAGGATGACGCGCTGACCGCGCAGGACGAGGATCGAGCGGGAGATGTGCTCGACGGGGAGGAGGGAGGCCTGGCTGGATCTGGCCATGGTGAAGTCCTATCCCGGCGCGTTCAGCGACCGGACTGGCTCAGGATGCCATCGAGCATCTGCATCACGACTTTCTGCTGAGCCTTCGGCAGGCGCTTCAAGCGCTCGATCTGCTTCTGGAGCAGCGGCGTGGGACCGCGGCGGCCGGCGCCGCCGCTGTGCAATCCCAATAGCTCATCGACGCTGACACCGAAAAGCTCGGCGAACACGGGCAGCATCGAGACGGCCGGCCGGGCCCGGGCGACCTCGTAGTTGGCGTACGTCTGCTCTGCGATCTCGAGGGCATCGGCGCCCCGAACTGATAGGCCATGCGTGAGCCCTCTTACGCGCGGCTGAAGGGTGATTACAGCCGGTCGTACTCGGCATCGTTCGGGTTGTTCCAGACGGCTGCGAAGGCGGGCTCGGACACTTGTGCGGCGCTGCGCACGAGATGATGGTCGGATTCCCGGTTTTGCAGGAAGTCGATGAAGTCCTCGACCGCGGCGCGCCGCTCTGGCGGGAGGGCTCGCAGCTTCTCGAGCAGGAGCTGTTCAGCCTGTGCACTCATGGGGAAATCTCCGCCGGCCCTGCTCGGCGGCGATGAAGGCATCGATGATCGAGAGGCGCTCCTCGACCGGGGTATTGAGCACACGCGCCAGATCACTCGGGAGTGCGACCGGCGCAAGATGCCATCGAGCCGCAGCGCTCTACGCTAAACTGGCATCGTGATTCCGGTAGCCGGCAGAGGCGGCAGCAGTAGCATGGCAGTAAGCAAGGCGTGGGACGCCGAAGAAGGCGAAACGGCTCCACAGTCCGCGTGCGCCTGGCCCCTGGAGGAGGGCTTCCGGCCCCCTTTCCTGCTGCGCGGCCGTCACCTGCAGTCCATGCTGGCCAGCATCGGGCTGCGGCGGGGTCCCATCGTGCGCCGCGCCGCGCCCTTGCTCGCCGACCAGCGAGAGCTCCTGCTCGACTGTGGCGACGGCGTTCGCCTGCAGTGCTTACGGTCCGGTGCCGGGCAGGGCGAGCCGGTGGTGTTGCTGCACGGATGGGAAGGCAGCGCGGATTCGCTCTACGTGCTCTCTCTGGGACAGCAGCTCTTCGAGCGGGGATTCGACGTGCTGCGCCTCAATCTGCGCGATCACGGCGAAACGCACGGGCTCAACCGCGGGCTCTTTCACTCCTGCCGCCTGCCCGAGGTCCTGGGCGCACTGAGGGCCCTGCAGCGGCTCACTGGGCGTTCGCTGCGGCTGGTCGGCTTCTCGCTCGGCGGCAATTTCCTCCTGCGGGCCGGCGCGGAGGCTCGTACCGCGGGCCTCGATCTCGCCCGGATCGTGGCCGTGTCACCCGTCCTCGATCCACACGAGACCCTCCTCGCGCTGGAGAAGGGATTTCGCGGCTATTCCGTCTATTTCGCCCGGAAATGGTGGCGATCGCTCAAGAAAAAACAGCTGGCCTGGCCGCAGGACTACGACTTCCACGATCTTCACGGCACCCGGGACCTGCGCCGTCTGACCTCCGAGCTCATCGGTCGCTACACCCGCTTCACGAGCCTCGATGAGTACCTCGACGGCTACTCGCTCACCGGCCACCGGCTCGAAGGACTCGAGGTTCCTTCGACCCTGCTCACCGCGCTCGACGATCCCATCATTCCGCCCGAGGGACTCGCCCGCTTGGCGCGGCCTTCATGCCTGGACATCGTGGTGACCCGACGAGGCGGTCATTGCGGCTTCCTGGAGCGGCTCAACGGCCCGACCTGGGCCGAGCGCCTCGTCGTGGACGAGCTGACGCTCAAGGTGGCCACAGTCCCGGCGTCGGACGCGGCGCCCGCCGAAGAAGTGGCCTAAGCGCGGCCTCGGCAGCCCGGACACTCCAGGATCCCTTCCGGGGGATCGCTCCATCTTCCTTCCGTCGCAGGCGCCTGAGGCCGGCCCTCGGCCGTTCCGCCCGGGGCGTACACTGCCTCCATGCGAAGACGCGCCCTCGTCGATCGGCCGCCGGCCGCCCGCGCTCCCGCGCTCGCGGGACGGGAATTCGTGCGCGCCGTGACACTGGCGAATGGCCTCAGGGTCATCGTCTGGCCGGTGCACCACATTCCCAATGTCGCCCTCAATCTCTGGGTGCGCGCCGGCAGCCGTAACGAGGCCCCGGGCATCACGGGGCTGGCGCATTTCTTCGAGCACATGATGTTCAACGGCACGGTGCGGCGCCACCCGGGTGAATTCGACCGGCTGATGGAGGCGCAGGGCGGGGCCAACAATGCCTTCACCAGCGACGATGTCACGGTGTACCAGGACTGGTTCCCCGCGCATGCCCTCGAACTCGTGCTCGATCTGGAATCGGACCGGGTCGCAAACCTGGCCTTTGCTCCGGAGCTGATCGAGAGCGAACGCGGCGTCGTCACCTCCGAGCGCCGGCTGCGCGTCGAGGACAACAACCACGGGCTGCTCGCCGAGCAGGTGCAGGCGGCCGCCTTCCTGGCTCACCCCTATCGCTTCCCGACCATCGGCTGGCCCGAGGACATTCAGTCCTGGCGGATGGAGGACCTGCAGGCGTTCTACAGGACCTACTACGCGCCCAACAATCTCACCCTGACGCTCGCCGGCGACCTCGATCCCGAGCGCGCCCTCGCCCTGGCGCGGCGCTACTTCGAGCCCATCGCCGCGCAATCGCCGCCCGCGCCCGTCGAGACGCGCGAGCCGGAACAGCTCGCGGAGCGGCGGGTGCTGATCCGGCGCAAGGTGCAGACCCCGCTCCTGCAATGCGCCTACAAGGCGCCCGCCGCCGCCGATTCGCGCGCCCCGGCCATGGAGCTGCTGCTGTCGGTGCTGGTGGAGGGCGATGCGTCGCGCCTGCATCGCTCGCTGGTCGAGGATCAGCGCCTCGCCATCGAGGTGGGGGGGCACTGGCAGGAAGGATTCGATCCGGGGCTCCTGTGGCTCTCCCTCACGCTGCCGGAGGAGGCCGAGCCCGATGAGGTGCTCGGGGCGCTCGATCGGGAGCTGACCCGTCTCGCGCTCGAGGGTGTGAACGAGGCCGAGCTCGCGCGGGCGCGCAACCTCGCCGTCGTCGGATTCTGGAAGAAGCTGGCCACCATCGACGGCAAGGCGCACCTCCTCGGCGAGTACGAGGTGTTTCACGGCGGCTGGGCCGGGTTGTTCGAGGCGCCGGCGCGCCTTGCCGAAGTGTCCCGCACGCAGCTGCGTACCGTGGCCGAGGAGATCCTCGACCGCAGGAGGCGCACCGTCGGCATGTTGATCGACGAGGAGCCGGGGAGCGCGAGCGAATGAACCGCCGGGAGCGGTTCATGAGGCGCGATGCGCGGCCCCGAGGGGATTCGGGGCGAGGCCCAGGATGGGCCGGGCAATGACGGGCGTGCGCGTGCCCGGGCATACACGTCTCGTGTTGGACAACGGCGCCACTCTCATTCTCATCCCCCGGCGGGACGTGCCGCTGGTCGCCTGCCACGCGGTGATGCGTGGCGGCGCGCTGACCGACCCGGAAGCGCTTCCCGGTGTCGCCTCCCTGGTGGCGGGTCTCCTGGAAAAGGGTGCGGGAGCGCGTGACGCCTACGAGTTCGCCGATACGGTCGAGGGCGTCGGAGGCGCATTCGGCGCCGGGGCCGGAGCCGAGACGATCACCATCAGGGCGCAGTTCCTCTCGCGCGATCAATCCCTGATGCTCGAGCTGTTGGCGGATGCGCTGCGCTCGCCGAGGCTGGCGCCGGAGGAGTTCGAGCACCTGCGCGAGCGGCAGATCGAGCTCATCAAGGCCGCCAAGGACTCCGAGCCCGCCGAGCTCATCGACGCCTATGGCCGTGCCCTCCTGTTCGAAACGCATCCCTACGGTCGGCCGGTGTTCGGCAGCGAAGCCTCGCTCGCGGCGATCGATGCCGCACACGCCCGCGACAGCTACCACGGCCACTTCGGCGCCGACCGGCTGGTCCTCGTGCTCGCGGGCGATCTTGACCTTACGGGCATCGAGACGGCGGCCCGCGCGGCCTTCGGAGACTGGAGCAAGGCAACCGCTCGATTGCGCCCGCTCGAGCGGCCCGTGGCCGCGGGCCGGCGCATCCTCCTGGTCGACTCGCCGGGCTCGACCCAGACTCATTTCTGGATCGGCAGCATCGGGGTCGACAAGCGCTACCGGCGCCACGCGGCGCTCGATCTGGTGAACACCCTGTTCGGCGGCCGGTTCACCTCGCTCCTGAACGCGGAGCTGCGCATCAAGTCGGGATTGTCCTACGGGGCGCGCTCGGGATTCTTCCGTGGCAGCGTTCCCGGGGAGTTCGCGATCCGCACCTTCGTCCAGGCGGACAAGACCGGGCTGGGTGTGGGCATGGTGCTCTCCGCACTCACCCTGCTCAGGCGCGAGGGAGTGACCGCGGATATGCTCGATTCCGCGCGGGCCTACACGCTCGGCCAGTATGCGCTCGGGCTCGAGACGGCCGCGGACTGGGCCGCCGCGCTCGCCGAGATCGAGCTCTATGGCTTAGGAACGGGCTACATCGACGAGTACGCCGCGGAACTCGCGGCGGTCGATCCCGCCGCCGCCCGGGAAGTGATCGAAGAGGCGTTTCCGCAGGCGGAGTCGATGTCCATCGTGGCGATCGGGGATGCCGCGGGCGTGCGCGGCCAGCTCGAGGAATTCGGCCCCGTGATCGAGATGCCGCTCACCGATCCTGATTTCCTGCCGCGGGTGACGGGAGACGAAGCGACTACGAGGGGGGGTGAGTCGCCCCGTCTCCCGGACCCTTCAGCTTCCTCGCGCAGGCGTCCTTGTTATGACTGATCCGGACGGTGTGGGTTCCGGGAGACGAAGCGCGCCCATGAGGGGGGGATTGGACCGCTTCGCCTCCCGGACCCGGTAGTCGATCAACTGCCCCGTGGGTGCACCTCCGTACCTTGGAATTTCAGCGCAGTGAGGTTGCGCGTGACGAAACCCGAATCCGGGGACAGAGTTCGCGCCCTGGAGAAGTCCTGTTGCGCGCCGGCGTGGTCATGCGAGAGCCAGCGCATCACACCGCGATCGGCGTAGGCGGCGGCAAGCCTCTTATCGCCGTCCCTGCTTGTCCAGACGGTCCAGGTGGGGCTGTCGAGGCGGGCGCTGCTCGCCTCGCGGACCGCGGTGTCGCAGGCCGTTTGCGCCGCATGCCATTGCGCGGTCATCGAGAGAGCCACGCAGCGGTTGGTGCTGACGGCGGCCGCATCGAGCGCCGCCGGGCTCGTGTGGCCGCGAAGCTGTTGCAGCGCGGCCGGATAGCGGCCGGCCAGCAGATCGTGGCCACCGGCGGCGGTGGGGTACGCGGTGAGCACGAAGGGGTGGGGTTGCTCGGCGGCGAACGTGGTCGTCGCCATCGAGAGCGTCAACCCTGCGTACAGCGCGAGTGGTAACACCAGGGTGTTGCGTCTGTGTGATGACATGTGAGCTCTCCTATCGATCTGCGTTCCGGGGTCGGTGGCTCCTCGAGCGAGCGTTGACACGATAGAGGCCGCCCGCGGCGGCGACAAACGAAAAGAATTGCGGCGTGACATGAGCGCGGCTCATCATCCGGTGGCGGCGCGGCGCGCCGGCAGACCGAGCGGCCGGCGATCGCCCCCCGGGTCCCTGAACTGAGCCAACATCCAGGCGCTGAACGCGCGGATGTCGGGTTTGTCGGCATCCTTCGGCCGGCTCGCGAGGTAATAGGTGTCCGCGGTCGGCAGCTCGATGGCGAAGATCCGCACCAGTGCGCCGGTGCGGAACCACGATTCGCAATGCGCGGTCGGTACGAGCGCCACACCTATCCCGCGCTCCGCGGCACGCACCACCGCATGCATGGTGTCGAGCTCGAGAACGTTTTTCGGCTCCGGCGTCTCGAGGCCGACTTCCTCCGCCCAGCTCGCCCACACGTTGGGCCAGGGCTTGTGCACGATGAGCGCCATCTCCTTGAATACGGCGCCCCCAAGACGGGCCACAGCCGCGGCATGCCGCGGCGCGCACACCGCAGTCAGAGTCAACGTGAACAGGGAGGTAGCCTGCACGCCCTGCGGCGCTTCGTCGGACAACAGGATGGAGACGTCCGCACTGGCGGGGTGCTGCACGGGTCGCGGCTCGTGCGTGTCGATCTGGATGTCGATGTCGGGGTGATCGGCGCAGAAGCCAGCCAGGCGGGGGATGAACAATTCGCTCGCGAAGAACGGTGGCGCAAGCACGCGCAGCGAGCGCCGACCACCGCGCCGCACGAGCTGCGTCAGGCTCTTGTCGAGCGCCTCGAGGAGCGGGGCGATCTCATCGAGCAGCACGGCGCCAGCGTGCGTCAGCTCGAGAGCGCGCGGCTTGCGGTCGAACAGGCGCACGCCGAGCGCCTCCTCGAGCTCCTTCATCTGGTGGCTGACGGCGGACGGAGTCAGATACAACTCGTCGGCCGCGACCTTGAAGCTGCGGTGACGGGCGGCGGCGCAGAACACCCTGAGGCTCCTGGTCGGCGGCGGACGGGACAGACGCATCATTGCGGTGTGACAGGGCTCGAGCATGGGGCATGAAGCTGATTTGCAAGAACCGTGCCGCCACGGCTCATCGCCCGAATGAGGCCATCCGGCCGATCGCGGCAGCCCCCTGGCGCGGCCGGCGCATCGAGTTGGACCGGGTGGGGGTTTCCATGCACCAACTTGGCGCGGCGCGGGAGGGGAGTCGCGGCGCGCCTTCGGGCCGTTCGGGGATTACTGACCGAACCGCCGCGTGCTTCGAGCCAGGTACGCCGCCTCTTCGGGGGTGCTCGCGCGCCCGAGCGCCAGGTTGCGGTGCGGAAAGCGGCCGAATCGCAGCACGATGGCGCGGTGCCGCTCGGCCGACTCGAGCGCGCCCACGAACACGGGCCGCGGCCCGGGCGCCTCGGCGAGGAGTCTGCGGTAGGCGGCCACCGATTCGTCCTGGGCATCGAGCCGCTCGGCGTGCTGCAGCGGCATGTAGAAAAAAATCCGCTCGATCGGCGAGAGCGCCGCATCCGCCGCGGCCTGCATGCCCGAGAGGGCGAGAGAGAGCGCCGCGTCATCGGTGGCGAAAGCGCGCGCCGTGCCCCGGTAGAGGTGGCGCGGGAACTGGTCGAGCAGGAGGATCAGGCTCAATCTTCGGTGCGGGCTGTCCGCCCAGGCTGCGAGCGAGCCCGAGGCGGCGCGCTCGGCGAGCGCGCCATAGCGGGTGCGGATGAGCTCATCCAGCGCGCGCAGCTCCTCGCGCGAGACGCCGGCGCCGAACCAGAGCCGCTGGCGCTCGTCCACGGATTCGAGGGTGACAGGCGCTTTTCCGAACCAGAACCGGCGCACCTCGAGAGACTCGTCCATCGATGCGCTGCGGGGCGAGGGCGTTATGTCAGCCTACTCGCACAGACTCTCGAGATAGCCCTGGGCGACCGGCGAGAGGCGCTTGCGGGCGAGCGCGCGGGCTTTCGGGGCATCCATGATGTACTCCAGCGGGCCGGAGACCAGCATCTGCCGGATGCGCGGGTGACGTGCGGAGGCGCGGGCCATTTTGTTGAGCACCGTGAAGCCGCGGTTGATCTTCTCCCGCGAGGCGCGGTTCAACTCGATGGTGCGGGCCAGGTACTGGCCGAAGCGGGCGTAGAGGAAGTAATCGTCGTCGCCGACCTGGAAACGGGCTTCGGCGAAGAAGTCGGGGAAGTTCTTCTCGAGGTACGAATTGACGTTGCACAGGGCGGGACGGGGATCGAGGCTGCTCGTGCGCTGCTTCATGTCCTGTGTCACACCTCCCGAGGTCCGGACTGCCATCGCTGGGCGCCGCGGGCGGCACCGCACCCCGCGACGCGGCGCGAATGGTGCGCGAGAAGATCGGTGGATGCAAGCGGAATATGCACCGTAGCGAAGGCTGTTGCCGTCTGGCGTCTCCCAGTCGTCTAATAGGCAGCGTCAACCACCGCAACGTCAGTTCCCGATGCTCGGGCCACCTCCCAGCCAGACCGCCGAGAGTGCCACTCCCACCGAGAGCCGCGGGCACTCCCATGCCCTCTCGAAGCTCTTCGAGGAGCACAACCGGACCCTGCACTCATTCCTGCTGACGCGCCTCGGCAACGAGCAGGAGGCGCGCGAGGTGGCGCAGGAGGCCTACGTGCGGCTGCTGCAGTTGGATCGGCCCGGGACGATCAGTTTCCTCAGGGCGTACCTGTTCAAGACCGCCGCCAATCTGGCGGTGGACCGGATCCGCCAGCAGGTCAATCGCGCGCGCCTCGATCAGATCGCGCCGCAGACCGAGCCGGTCGATCGCCTGAGTCCGGACCACCGGCTCATGGCCACCGAGGAGCTCGATGTGCTCGAGCGGGCACTGCTCGAATTGCCGCACAGCCACCGCCGGGCGTTCATTCTGCACCGCTTCGAGGACTGGCCGACGGCTGAGATCGCGCGCGACCTCGGCGTCCGGGAGCGCTCCGCGCGCAATTACATCACCCGGGCCGCCGTGTACTGCAAGCTGCGGCTGATGGGTGTTCCGCAAGCGCAGGCGAAGAAGCAGGTGCGGCTATGAGTGCGCCCTTGGAGATGTTGCGGCCCTCGACCTCCCCCGAGGAGGCGCAGGCCATGCACGAGGCCATGGATTGGCTGGTGCGTCTGCACGAGCCAAAAGTCTGCGACAGCGAGTTGGTCGCGTGGACCCTGTGGTACGAGGCCGACGAGCGGCACCAACGGGCGTTCGAGCAGATGCAGGACCTGTGGATCCGGGCTGGCGCGCTGGCGGAGGGGCCTGAGGGCTTCGCGCGCCTCGATCGACTGCTCAGGCCGCCGCGGGAGGCGGATGCGCGGCGCCGTCACCCCTGGCCGCGTATCGCCCTGGCGGCTTCGGCGGCCGCGGCGGCCGTCGGCGTCGCCTGGCTGTCGCACCGGCTCCTTCATGTGCGGCCGCCGGCGAGCGCCGCTGCACCGCTGGTGCGCCGGATGGCTTTGCCCGATGGCACATCGATCGAGGTCGCTCCCGGGACGCGTATCGTTGTGCGATATACGGCGGCCCGGCGCCGGGTCGCCGTGCTTGGCGGAGAAGCGTATTTCAGCGTGCGCCACGATCCGTCACGCCCCTTCCTCGTCACGGTGAACGGCTTGACCGTGCGCGATGTGGGAACGGCGTTCAATGTGCGCAAGGCCGGCAGCCGCGCGAACGTCACGGTGGTGCGAGGAGAGATCGAAGTCTCGCCAAGCTCCGCCCCCGCCGCGCGAGGGCGCGCCGGAGTTCGAGTCCGTGCGGGAGAAGAGGTCAAATGGGGGCGCCGCACCCGCTTGGTGGTGGATCGGACGGACACCGGGCGGGCCCTCGCCTGGCGCCAGGGCCGGCTGGAATACATCGACGAGCCGCTCTCGGCCGTGATCGCCGACGTCGACCGCTACGCGCGCCATCCGGTCGTGCTCGGCGACAAGGCCGCGGGCCGTATCGCCTTCACCGGCACGGTCTTCGCCCGCTACGCCGACCAATGGGTGCGGGCGCTGCCGAGCGAATTTCCGGTCCGGCTGGTGTCCCGTCCCGATCGCTCCCTGGTGCTCGAGAGCCGGACGGGCAAACGACCCTGAGCGCCGAGCGCGACGCCGCGAGGGACGAGGTGCGCGCATGAGGGCCTCGCGCGTCGCTCGCGGGGCGGTCCTGCTGCTGATGATCCTCTTACCGTGGATCGGCCGCGCAGCCCGGGCCGCAGCGCCGATGGCCGATCTGCACCGCATTGCCGACTTCGACATCGGGCCCCAGTCCCTCGCCGCGGCCCTCATCGCGTACTCCCAGCAGTCGGGACTGCAGGTGATCACCCCCGCAGCGACGGTGGCGCATCTCGAGACACGGGGAGTTCACGGCGGACTGCCTGTCGGCGAGGCGCTCACCCGGCTTCTGCGGGGCACGGGTCTGGGTTTTCACCTTGCGGGAGAGAACACGATCGGCATCGACGCTCCCCGGCGCAGCAGAGCCGCCTCGCACGCTCCAAGTCGCGTAACGCTTGCGCATCCGCCCTCGCGCGCCGGCCCCGCGTCCCTGGACCTGCTCCCGGCGGCCCCGCCTCGCACCGCCGCGGTCATGCGGCAGGTCGTGGTCAGCGGCTCGCGGTTGCTCACCCGGAGCACCCTCGTCACCGCGGTGCCGGTCGACAGCATGGTCAATGCCGGCTTCCTGCGCGCCCACGGCTACACGAACATCGCCGACGCCCTCAACGTGCTGCCGGAGTTGCAGGGCAGCGCCACACCGTTTGGCGCCCAGCGCGATTTCGGCGTGGGATTCAACTACATCGACCTGTACAACCTGGGGACCAACAGGACCCTCGAGCTGGTCAACGGCCTGCGCTTCGTGTCCGACAATCCCGCCAATCTCTTCGCCCACAGCGGCGGCACCCAGCTCGATCTGAACGCCCTGCCGGCGATCTTCCTCGACCGGGTGGACATCGTGCCGGCGACCGGGGCGGCGATCTACGGCGCCGACGCCGTCTCGGGGGTGGTGAACATCCGGATGAAGCAGCGGTTCACCGGCGCACGCCTCATCGCGAGTCTCGGCAACTCCGTCCGCTGGGACGCGGGGGAGTACGATCTCGAGGGCGCGCTCGGGAAGGATTTCCTGCATCACCGCCTGAATCTCGCGCTCGCCGCCGAGTTCGATCAGACCACCGCCGTGAGCGAGCGGCAGCGGACCTGGACGGCGCTGCAGCAGGGCTTCGTGCCGAACCCCGCCTATGCCGGAGCGGGGAGCGGGGTGCCGGCGCAGATCGTCGCCGACAACCTGAGGCTGTACGGCGTGACCAATGGCGGACTCCCCTACCGGCTCGATCAGACGCTGATCGATCTGCCCGGCACCGCCACACCCGCGCAGTTCGGCGTCAACGGGGAGCTCATTCCGTTCAATACCGGCACGGTCTACAGCCCCACCCAGGCGAGCGGCGGCGACTCGCTCGATCTGGCGCCCATGACGCCGCTGCTGACCCCGAACAAGCGCATGTTGCTCTATGGCATCGGCAGTTACGATGTGTCCGAAGGGGTGCGCCTCGAGACGGCCGTCGCCTTCGATTACGTGGGCTCGCGTCTCGCCGACAACCAGCCGAACTTCGCCTACACGGCCTTCGGCCTCTCGCCCGCCTACAACGATCCCTTGCCGGGCGCGGCCTGGCTGATCGGTCCGCAGAACGGCTTTCTCACTCCGCAGGCCCGCGGCGTGCTTGCGGCGGCCGGGGTCGGGGATTTCTATCTCTCGCGCAGCAATTACGACGCGACCCCATCGCCCATCTCCTCCTTCGTCCGCACATTCAACATCAATTCGACGCTGCGAGGCCAATTTCGCAGACTTGGGCGCCGCTTCCACTGGGACCTGTCGTACTCCCACGGTCAGGCCTATTCGAGCTTCGCCCAGTACGGCTTCGTCTATGGCAACCCCGCGTACCACGTGCCGAACCTCCTCGGCTACGCGCTCGATTCCATCATGGGCCCCGGCGGCAAGCCGCAGTGCCGCATCACGGCGCAGAACTCCGGCTCGAGCGACCCCTACATCCGCAACTGCGTGCCGTTCGATCCCTTCGGCGCCGGCAACAACGGCCGCGCGGCCCTGAGTTACGTCACCGCGCGCTTCGGCGACACGGCGCTCGACTGGCAGGATGACCTCGAGGCGAACCTGCAGGCGCCCCTGGCGAGACTCCCCGCAGGCCCCCTGCGTGCCGCCATCGGCGCGGAGAGCCGCTATGAATACGGCAGCTTCAATCCCTCCACCGCCTCGCGCGAGGGGCTGGGGTACGGCGTTCCGATCGCCTCGACCCATGGTCGATTCGCGACCCACGAAATCTACGGCGAGATGCGCCTACCGATCCTCGGCGGGCGCTTCAGCCGCCGCTGGGCCCATCAGCTGACCGCCGATGGGGCCTTCCGGCGTGTGGACAGCTCGCTCGCGGGATACTCGAACGCCTGGAACGTCGGGATCGTCTACGCGCCGAGCCGGGACATCGCCGTGCGTTTCAGCCGCGCCCGAACCTATCGGGAACCCTCGCTCCAGGAGGCGTACTCGCCCGCAACCAGCGCCTTCGATTCGGGTCTCGATCCCTGCCAGGCCGGCAACATCGCCTCGGGTCCCGACCCGGCGGCCCGCCAACGCAACTGCGCGGCGGCCTTCGCGGCGCTGGGGGCGAATCTCGCGCAGTTCACCAGCTCCAACGTCCAGAATCTCACCATCCCGGTGCAAAGCGGCGGCAATACGGCCCTCACCGACGAAGTGGCCCACTCGATGAACCTCGGTGTGGTGCTCACACCGCGCTCGGTGCCGGGGCTCACCGTGAGCGCCGATTACATCCAGATCCTCATCCGCCAGGCGATCGAATATGCCGGCGTCGGGCTCTTGATGCAGCAGTGTTACGATGCGCCCGTCTATCCGAGCGCCACCTGCGGCGACTTCACCCGCCAACCGGGCACCGGCCAGGTCGTGGGCGCCCGCGAGACCTTCATCAACGCGGGCTTCAATCATCTGCGCCTCGTTCAGTATCGACTGCGATACCGGCGCCGTCTCGGGCGGCTGCCCTGGCTCGAGCGCTTCAATGCTCCGGGCACCCTCGACATCGACGCGGACGTGCTCGACATGAGGGAGAACAACAGCTCGGTCTCCGGCAGCGGTTTCGATGTCACCGAATTCGCCGGCACGATCGGTGTGCCTCGCTGGAGCTTCGTGTCCGATATCGGCTACGGGTGGCGCCGGTGGTCGATCCGCTGGCTGACACTCTACTCCTCGCGATCCTACTTCGATCTCACCTATACCCCCGCCGACCAGCTGCCGCTGTCGATCCCCTCGAGCACCATCCATGACCTCGACGTCCTGCATCGACTCGGGCGCTGCTGCGAGGTGGGTCTGCACGTGAGCGATGTGTTCGACAAGGCGCCGCCGCAGCCCTGGGTCTATGGCGCAGATTACCTCGGCCGGATGATCGAGCTCAGTTTCCGCGCCCGGCTCGACTAGAGCGCCCCGCGGGTGCGCGCGGGTTGATCGGAGTCTGGCCGGCGGCCGCGCAACGCCTTCACCGCCCACTGCATGGCGAGGCCGATGGCGGCGAGGAAGGCGACGAAACTGATCGCCAGGGTCAGATTCAGCATCCGCTCGAGCGTGTGATTGCGCAGCCGCGCGCCGCGGTTCGACCACTGGGTGACGCGGAGCGTGGCGATCACGGTGGTGCGCCCGAGACCGTGGATCGGCGCCTCCACGTGCGTGAGCCGCACCCCATGCGGTCCAACGAGCCGCCGGTACAGCCGCGCGAGGATGCCGGGCTCGGGCGCGGGCACTTGCGGCACCGTGAGCTCATCGGCCTCGGCCAGCGTGGCGCCGTCCGGAGTGCTCACCACGAGCCGCAGCCCCGGCCGCACGAACCGCGCGAGATAGGCCGGCAGCGCCGGCGAGGCGAGAATCAGCCGGCCGCGGGTGCGCAGATCGCTCGTGCGCAGGGTGCCGTAACTGACGGGTGCGGCGCCACGGTAATCGCGATTGTCGATGAGGACGCCGAAGCGACCATCGGTGAGCGACAGCGGCATCGAGAACTCGACGTCGTAGCCGCCGGAGCGAGGCTGCAAAGCTCCCACGATGCGCGGGTCGACGAGCGCTCTCTTGCGTCCGTATTCGCCCGTCACGATGCGCCGCGCCACGATGGGGCCGGGGCCCGTGAGCGCGAAGAACTCCGCGTGCTGCACGCCGCGCGCATCGGCATATCCCACCCAGATGCGCTCGCCTATCGCGGAGGGGCGCAGCGGCTCGGCGAGCGGTGCATCGAATACCAGTCGAGGGTCCTTCGCCCTCAGCAGCACGTACAGCATCCGACCCTGCACGCCGGTGAGGATGCCGAAGCGGTAGGGAACCTTGCCGTAATAACGCCACCCGCCCCGCTCGCGAGGCCAGTCCTCGGAATAGCCATCGACGTAAAGCGGCGCTCGCAGCAGAACGGGGGTGAGATCGTAGCGGCCGGGAGTCGGCGGCCCGGGATAGCGATAGAGGAGCTCGGTGCGCCCCTGGAGCGATGCGGCCAGTGTCCTCGCGACCGAGCTCAGGGTGTGCCGCTCGCTCGCGCGCAGCGCCGATTCCATCTGCCGCGCGTAGCGGATGCCATCCCACGGCAACACCAGCGCGATGAGCGCGAGCAGCAGGATTTTGAGCCAGGACGACATCTATCGAGACATCACCATAAGGTTTAAGCAATCTTTCAGGTTGTGGGCTTATAGTGGATTTTTTGGGGAGGCGGTTCCACTGCCAGGGCACATGAAGATACCCGAGATTCTGATCGTAGAGACGGTTCACCAGCCCGGAAGCCTGGCCAAAGTGCTGCAGGTGATCGCCGAGGCGGGGCTCACCATCGAGCACCTGACCGCGGTGCGCCGCGGACAGGGCCGCACGGTCTGGGAAATCACGCTGGAGATGGACGAGGAGGCCGACAGGAGCCTCTACGATCGCATCGGCCAGCTGCCGACCGCGCGCTTCATCGGCAAGTCAGACCGGGTGTTCAACCGTCACCGCGGCGGCAAGATCCGCACCGTCGCCAGTCTGCCGATCAACACGCGGCAGGTGCTGCGCGATGTCTACACACCGGGGGTGGCGCGGGTCTGCCTCGCCATCCAGCAGGACGCCTCGCTCGCCCACGAGTACACCAGCATCGATCACACGGTGGCCGTGATCACCAACGGCACCGCGATACTCGGGCTCGGCAACATCGGGCCGCTCGCGGGACTGCCGGTGATGGAGGGCAAGGCCGCGCTGTTCGCCGATCTCGCGGGGCTCTCCGGCGTGCCCCTCCTGATCGAGGAGACGCGGCCCGAGAAGGTCGTCGAGCTCATCGCCGCCATTCACCTGTCCTTCGGCGCGATCCAGCTGGAGGACTTCGCCGCGCCGGAGTGCTTCGAGATCGAGGCTCGCCTGCAGGAGCGCCTCGAGAAGCCCGTGCTGCACGACGATCAACATGGCACCGCCGTCGTGGCGCTGGCGGCGCTCATCAACGCGGCGCGGCGTGCCGGCACGAGCCTGCCGCAGAGCACGATCGGGCAGATTGGCCTCGGCGCCGCCGGCACCGGGATCGTGCGGCTGCTACGCGCTTACGGCGTGAACCGAGTGCTCGGCGCCGATCGCGACCCGAGGGCCATCGAGCGCATCCGCGCGCTCGGCGGTGAGGGCGCGACGCTGGAGTCCATCATGCAGACCGCCGACGTGGTGCTCGCCACCACGGGCGTCAAGGGCCTGATCCGCCCGGAATGGGTGAGGCCCGGTCAGGTCATCCTGGCTCTGTCCAATCCGGACCCCGAGATCGAGCCCATGGTGGCCCGCGAGCGCGGCGCAGCCTTTGCCGCCGACGGCAAGGGCATCAACAATGTGCTCGCCTTCCCGGGGCTGTTCAAAGGTGCCCTGAGCGCCAGGGCGACGCGCTTCACCGATGCGATGCTGATGGCCGCGGCGCAGACGATCGCGGACCTGGTGCAGGGGGATGAGCTGGTGCCCGACCCGCTCGACAAAGCCGTGCACGAGCACGTCGCCACCGCCGTGCGCAACGCGAGCCTGCAGGGCTAAGCAGCCCTGAGGGCTCGCGCCGCTCTGCTCAGGCGGGAGCCGGCTCGGGCGTGAGCAAGCCGCGCAGCTTCCCGAGGGCGTTGGCTTCGATCTGGCGGATCCGCTCGGCGGATACGCCGTATTGGTCGGCCAGCTCGTGAAGGGTCGCCTTGTCCTCGCTCATCCAGCGTCGCTGCAGGATGTCGCGGCTGCGCGTGTCGAGCCGCTCGAGCGCGGTGCGCAGCTGTGCGGAAGTCTCGTGTTCCCACTCCGAGCTCTCGACCTGCTCCGCCGGGTCGGCTTCGGGAGCGGGCAGATAGGCCGCGGGACTGTAGGACTCCTCCTCGTCCGCATCAGGCGCGGGATCGAACGACAGATCATGCGCCGCGAGACGCTTCTCCATCTCGTTCACTTCGCTGGGGGTCACGCCCAGGTCCCGGGCCACCGCCGCGGTCTCCTCGGCCGACAACCAGGTGAGGTTCTTCTTCAGACGGCGCAGGTTGAAGAAGAGCTTGCGCTGAGCCTTGGTGGTGGCGATCTTGACCAGGCGCCAGTTGCGCAGCACGTACTCGTGGATCTCGGCACGGATCCAGTGCACCGCGAAGGACACCAGGCGGACGTTCAGCTTGGGGTCGAACCGCTTCACGGCCTTCATCAGCCCGACATTGCCTTCCTGGATGAGATCGCCGAATGGCAGGCCGTAGCCCCGATAGCCCCGGGCGATGTGCACCACGAAGCGCAGGTGCGAGAGCACCAGCTTGCGGGCGGATGCGAGATCTTCCTGGCCACGGTAGCGCTCGGCGAGCGCGCGCTCCTGCTCCCGCTCCAATACGGGTATGCGGCTGACCCGGTCGATATAGGCATCGACGCTGCCGACCGGGCCGGTGACCGCCAGGTCGCAGGGCCGGGCGATCAATGCTGTGCTTGCGGTCATGCGTGCTCCAAGACTCTTGGTAGGAAATATTAGCACTCGCGATATTCGAGTGCTAATCCGCCCAATAGGTTCCCTGGGGGTGGCCCTAAAGGGGGAGGGAGCGAAGCGTGAACTAAACCGCGACCATCATTTCCAAGAGTGCTCAGGTTTTCGTCAGGATCTTCCTTTATCGTCAGCGGCGCAACCGCCTCACAGGTATCCCCATGCACCGCCCCTCCCTCCGCCCGACCTCCGCCACCCTGGCCTCCCATCCGAACTACGACGACCTCAGCATCCTTCTGCATTGGCTCACGGCCTTCCTGGTGGCCAGCCTGTGGACGCTCGGCCAGACTTTGAGCTATTTCCCGAAGGGCACGCCGCGCGATGCGGCGCTTTCGGTGCACATCCTGCTCGGAATCACGGTGGGCGCGGTCCTCCTGGTCCGCATCGCGTGGCGCTCGAGCGCCGGCCGTCGCCTGCCACCGACCGATGCCGGCTGGCCGGGCCGGCTGGCCCAGAGTGCCCACCACGGGCTCTATGTGCTGCTGGTCGTGACGGTGGCTCTCGGTCTATCGCGCGTCTGGCTGCACGGTAACAGCGTGTTCCACTGGTTCTCGTTCCCCAAGCCCGCCTTCAGCACGTGGAAGCTGACGCGCACGATCGGTGGGTTGCATGGCGATCTCGCGGACATCGTGGTCATCGTGGCGGGCCTGCACGCTGCTGCTGCGCTCGCGCACCACTATCTCCTGCGGGATTCGGTACTGAGGCGGATGCTGCCCGGAAAGCGCAAGGGGTGAGCGGATTGGGGTAAAACGGGGGCCATGCCAGAGCTTCCCGAAGTCGAGACCACCCGCCGCGGCATCGAGCCGCATGCCCTCGGCCGCCGGATCGTGGCGCTCGAGGTGTACGAGGCTCGCCTGCGCTGGCCGGTGCCCCCGTCCCTGCCGGCGCGCGTCGCGGGACAACGCATCACGACGACCGGCCGCCGAGCCAAGTACCTGCTGATCGGACTGGAATCCGGCACGCTGCTGGTGCATCTCGGCATGTCCGGCTCATTGCGCGTGTTGTCCGCAGATACGCCGAGGATCGCGCACGATCAATTCGATTTGCGGCTGGATTCGGGGCGGATCCTTCGCTTCAACGACCCCCGCCGCTTCGGGAGTCTCCACTTCACCCCGGAGGACCCGGCGCGGCACCGGTTGCTCGAGCATCTCGCACCGGAGCCTTTCGACGACGCATTTGACGCGGCCTACCTCTGGAAGGTGACCCGCGGCCGTCGGCTGACGATCAAGCAGCTGCTGATGAACAGCCGTCTGGTCGTCGGCGTCGGCAACATTTATGCGAGCGAGGCGCTGTTTCGGGCACGGATCCGGCCGGGGCGGCAGGCCCGCAGCCTCTCGCGCGCCGAGGCGGCGCGGCTGATACGGGCGATCCGCGGGGTGCTGGCACAGGCCATCCGGGTGGGCGGCACGACGCTGCGAGATTACGTGGGCGCCGATGGGTCGCCGGGATACTTCCGGCAGAGACTGTACGTGTATGAGCGGGCGGGCAAGCCCTGTCGGGTGTGCCGCACGCTGATCCGGCAGATCACCCAGCAGGGGCGCTCGACGTATTACTGCCGGAGCTGCCAGCAGTGATGGCTAGACCTTGCGGCGCTTCTTGAGCTCGGCTTCGACGATGGGGTGCACGAACTCGCTCACATCGCCGCCGAGCACCGCGATCTCACGCACCAGGGTGGAGGAGATGAAGGTGAACTGCTCCTGAGGCGTGAGGAAGACCGTCTCGATGTTCCGCTCGAGATGCCGGCTCATGTTGGCCAGCTGGAATTCGAACTCGAAATCCGACACGGCGCGCAGGCCCCGGATGACGACCGAGGCGCCCCGCTGGCGCGCGAACTCCACCGTCAGCCCCGAGTACCCGGCCACTTCCACGTTGGGAAGATCGCCGAGCACGCGGCGCGCCAGATCGACCCGCGTCTCGAGCGGGATCAGGGGCGCCTTGTTGGGATTGGCGGCGATGGCGACGATCACCCGGTCGAAAATGCTCGCGGCACGGCGCACCAGATCCTGGTGCCCGTTGGTGAACGGGTCGAAGGTGCCCGGATAGACGGCGTCACGGTTCATTCGCTGCTGATCCCCCTTTGATACAGATGATACCCGACCTGGCCGGCCTCCTTGGCTTTCGCGCGCTTCCAGCCGGCCGGTATGGCGGGCGAGGTGCCGGCGGGGCACTCCAGGTAGACCCGCGCATCCGGGGCGAGCCAGCCGGCATGCTCGAGCCGCGCGCAGGCCATCTCGAGCAGCCCCGAGCCGAAGGGCGGATCGAGAAACACCATGTCGAAAGGTCGGACGGCACCGTCGAGGAACGCCCGCGCATCGGTCTCGATGAGCGTCCAGTCGTGACCATGGCCGGGATCCCATTGGGTCAGGCAGGTCTCGATGGCCCGCGCCGCCTGCGCGTCGCGCTCGACGAAAGTCACGTGCGAGGCGCCGCGCGACAGCGCTTCGAGGCCGAGCGCCCCGCTGCCGGCGAACAGGTCGAGGCAGCGCGCGCCCGGCATGCGCGGCGCGAGCCAGTTGAACAGCGTCTCGCGGACGCGGTCGGGCGTCGGACGGATGCCGGGTGAGGGCGGAAAGCGCAGCCGGCGTCCGCGCCATGCGCCGCCGATGATTCGCAGCACTCGCGCGGATTCGCCGCGGTGATGTGTTTGTCGCAGGCCGCTCACACTGAGTACGATACACTAGCTCGCACGCATGCCTGATTTCGATTCCAAAGAGCGGGCGCCCCGTGACGGAGAGCGCCAGGGTTTCTTCAAGCGGCTCGCCCAGCGGCTGAGCCGTGGCGGGCGACTCGGCTTCGATCTTCCCAATCTCTTCCGGGGACGGCGGATCGATGCCGAGATCCTCGAGGAGCTCGAGACGCGGCTGTTGACCGCCGACGTCGGCGTCGAGGCTACGGAGCACATTCTCTCGGGACTGCACAAGCAGGTCGCCCGCAAGGAACTCGCTGATGTCGAAGCGTTGGTCGCCGCGCTGCGCGAGGCGGTCGTCGGCATTCTCGAGCCGTGCGCGCGGCCGCTCGTCATCGATCCGGCCTGCAAGCCCTTCACCATCCTGGTGGTGGGCGTCAACGGCTCCGGCAAGACCACCACCATCGGCAAGCTCGCCCGTCGCCTCGCGGACGAGGGCCGCAGCGTCATGCTCGCCGCAGGCGATACCTTCCGCGCCGCCGCGATCGAGCAGCTCTCGGTATGGGCCGGGCGCACGGGCGCGGACTGCATTGCGCAGCACGCCGGGGCGGACCCCGGCGCCGTGATCTTCGATGCGATGCAGTCCGCGCGCGCGCGCGGCGTGGATGTCCTGCTGGCGGATACCGCCGGACGCTTGCACAGCCAGTCGCACCTGATGGATGAGCTGAAGAAGGTCAAGCGCGTCATGCAGCGCGTCGATCCCTCGGCGCCCCATGAAGTGCTGCTGGTGCTCGATGCCAACCAGGGACAGAACGCGCTCGCGCAGGCGGTCCAGTTCCACGAGGCGGTCGGGGTCACCGGTCTCGCCATCACCAAGCTCGACGGCACCGCCAAGGGTGGGATCGTGATCGCCATCGCGCGCCGGCTGGGACTGCCGATCCGTTTCATCGGCATCGGCGAGCAGGCCGGGGACTTCGGCGAGTTCGATGCCCGGGCCTTCGCCACCGCGCTGGTCGGGGATGCGGGCGAAGGCGCCGGGGTGGGCGGATGATCCAGCTGGAGAGGGTGAGCAAGCGCTACCCCAACGGGCGGGAGGCCCTCACTCATGTCAGCTTCTTCGTCGATCGGGGCGAGATGGTGTTCGTCACCGGCCGCTCGGGCGCGGGCAAGAGCACGCTCCTGAAGCTGATCGCGCTGCTCGAGCGGCCGACGCGCGGCACGATGACGGTCAATGGCCGCAATACCGGCACGCTCAAGGTGCGCCACATTCCGGCGTTCCGCCGCCAGATCGGCGTGGTGTTCCAGGATCACAAGCTGCTCGCAGACCGGCCGGTGTTCGACAACGTGGCCCTGCCGCTGGTGGTCGCGGGCGCCCCGCTCAAGGAGATCGACAAACGCGTGCGCGCCGCGCTCGATCAGGTGGGCCTGCTCGGCAAGGAGCGCATGGTGCCGGTGGAGCTCTCCGTAGGCGAGCAGCAGCGTGTCGGCATTGCGCGCGCCGTGGCCGGGAAACCGGCGCTCATCGTGGCCGATGAGCCGACGGGCAACCTCGATCCGGAGCTGGCGGTCGAAGTGATGCGGCTGTTCAAGCGCTTCAGCGACGTCGGAGTGACCGTACTGGTGGCCACCCACGATCAACACATCGTGCGCGAATTCGGTAGCCGCGAGATCGTGCTCGAGAGCGGCGAGGTTCGCGGCGGCGACCCCGATCCCCTGCCGTCGCTGGTGGCGAGCCGCTGACACCCCGATGAATCCGGCCACATTCGCCACACATCATGCGCAGGCCCTGATGGGCGCCTTGGGCCGCCTCGCGAGGGCGCCGCTCGCCACGATACTCACGCTGCTGGTCATCGGTCTCGCGCTGGCCTTGCCGGCGGCCCTGGGTCTGCTCGTGACCAACGCGGAAGTTGCCACCGGCGGCTTCAGTCAGGCCGTGGACATGTCCGTGTACCTGAAGTCGGGAGAGACCGTGCAGCAGGCGCAGCGGCTTGCCCATCGCGTGCGCACCATGCCCGGCGTCGCGAAAGTCACGGTGATTTCCGCTGCACAGGGGCTGCGGGACTTCCGCAAGTACTCGGGATTCGGCGCGGCGCTCGATGCTCTCACCAGCAACCCCCTGCCGAACGTGCTGCGCATCGTGCCGCGCCCGGAGGCGAGCTCGGCTGCCGATCTCGAGCGGCTGCGCAGGGACATCGGCGCGTGGCCCGAGGTGCAGGTGGTGCAGCTCGATGCGCAATGGGTGTTGCGCTTCAATGCCATGCTCGGGGTGTTGCGGCGCCTCGTGCTCACCGCGGCGGTGCTGTTCGGGGCTGGCGTGCTGGCGGTGATCGGCAACACGATCCGGCTCGAGATCCTCAACCGCCATGCCGAGATCGAGGTGACGAAGCTCGTCGGTGGCTCGAATGCCTTCGTCCGCCGGCCGTTCCTGTACACCGGGATGCTGTACGGGCTCGGCGGGGCGTTGCTCGCCTGGATGATTCTCGAGGCCGTGGTGATCGGGCTGACCGGCCCCGTGGCGAGGCTCGCGCAGCTCTATGGCAGCGCGTTCATCCCGACGGGACTTGCCGCACGGCAGTGTGGAGTGCTGTTCGGGGGCGGGGTGGTGCTGGGATGGCTGGGGGCGTGGATTTCCGCGCACCATCATCTGCGCCGCATCGAGCCCCGGGCCTGAGGGTCGGCCCGAGCTTCCTTCAGCGATCGCATGCCGATGCCGCGCGCTGCGCGCGGCATCGGATCACTTGATCTTGGTCTCTTTGTAGGAGACGTGCTTACGCGCCATCGGGTCGAACTTGCGCACTTCCAGCTTGTCGGGATGCAGGCGCTTGTTCTTGGTGGTCACGTAGAAGTGGCCGGTGCCGGCCGAGGAGAGCAGCTTGATCTTCTCGCGCATGGGTGAGCTCCTGTCAGATCTTCATGCCCTGGGCGCGCAAGGAGGCCACGACCTGGTCGATGCCCTTCTTTTCGATCGTGCGCAGGCCATGGGCCGAGATACGCAGGCTGACCCAGCGCTTCTCGGTCTCCAGCCAGAAGCGCTGGGTGTGCAGATTGGGCAGGAAGCGGCGGCGCTTCTTGTTGTTCGCGTGAGAGACGCGATTTCCGACAGCCGGCCCCTTGCCGGTGATCTCGCAGACGCGGGACATATGCAACGACCTTAAAAATCAGAGACTTGGCAAAATATCGGGCCTGGGGCGGCCTCGGCCTGCCCGCAGGAGCCGGACTTTATACCAGCACCGGGGCAGCCCGGCAAGAGACTCCCCCGTCCGGCGGGGGGGGGCTCACAGCAGGCCGTGCTCGGCAAAAGAATAACACCGGCTGCCGCCGACGATGATGTGGTCCACCACCCGTACGTCCATGAGCGCGAGGCCATCCCGCAGACGGCAGGTGATCGCATCGTCGGCCGGGCTGGGCTCGATGCCGCCGGAGGGGTGATTGTGCGCCACGATCACGGCCGCGGCATTGTGCGCCAGCGCCTGGCGCAGCACCTCGCGGGGATGGACCTGTGCGCAGTCGACCGTGCCGCGGAACAGCTCTTCGAAGGCGATCAGCCGGTGGCGGATGTCGAGGTACAGGCAGCAGAACACCTCGTACGGGCGGTCGCGCAGCTGGGCGAGCAGGAATCGGTGGGTTGCCTGGGGGGTCGTCAGCGGCTGCCCGGCGCGCAGATCTTCCTGCAAGAGGCGCCGGCCGAGTTCCACCGCCGCCTGGACGGTGGCGTAGCGGGCCGGCCCCATTCCCTTGCGCCGCCAGCGGGAGCGTTGGGCGGCGAACAGCTCGCGCAGTGAGCCGAAGTCATTGAGCAGGGCGCGGGCGAGCTCCACGGCCGAGCAGCCGGGCACCCCCGAGCCGATCAGCACCGCCAGCAGCTCCGCATCGGAAAGGGCGCGCGGGCCCCGGACCAGAAGCTTCTCGCGCGGGCGCTCCGAGAGCGCCCATTTGCGGATGGGCAGCAAGCCGGCTTCTCTGACCTGGGTCTCCATCGGGGGCACTCCCAAAGGCGTGGCGGCGCATCTTGAGGCGCGCGGGGCGGGCCCGGCAGGGGGTAAATCGGGGGTGTTCATGCACAAATGCGCAGTTCCTGCGAGTCTGTTTGCGCCGGCGGGGACAGCCGCCGGATAATCGGCCGATGCAAGGCAAACGTATCCTCCTCGGCGTGACCGGCGGCATCGCCGCGTACAAGAGCGCGGATCTGGTGCGGCGGCTGCGCGAGCGTGGCGCCGAGGTCCAGGTGGTCATGACCGCGGCCGCACGCGAGTTCATCGGCCCGATCACTTTCCAGGCGCTGTCCGGACGTCCCGTGAGAACCGACCTCTGGGACAGTGCCGCCGAGGCGGCCATGGGGCACATCGAGCTCGCCCGCTGGGCAGAGCTGGTGTTGATTGCGCCCGCGAGCGCCGACTTCCTGGCGCGCCTCGCCACCGGCCAGGCGGACGATCTCCTTGCGACGTTGTGTCTCGCGACCGAAGCGCCGATCGCCGTGGCGCCGGCCATGAATCGCGTCATGTGGAACAACGCCGCCACGGCGGCCAATATCGCCCTGTTGCGCCAGCGGGGCCTGCGGGTCTTCGGGCCCGCCCAGGGCGAGCAGGCCTGCGGGGAGATCGGCGAGGGCCGGATGCTCGAGCCGGTGGAGCTTGCCGACCGCGCCGCGGAGCTGCTGCCCTGCGACGGGCCGCTCCGGGGCCGGCGTGTGCTGATCACCGCCGGGCCGACGCGCGAGCGGATCGACCCGGTGCGCTTCATCAGCAACCGCAGCTCGGGCAAGATGGGATTTGCGCTCGCCCAGGCCGCGCGCGAATCGGGCGCCGAAGTCGTACTGATCAGTGGGCCGGTCGCGCTCGCTACGCCACCGGGTGTGCGCCGGATGGACGTGGAAAGCGCCGAGGCGATGCTCACTGCGGTGCAGCGCGAGGTCGCGCAAGCGCACATCTTCATCTCCACGGCGGCGGTGGCCGATTACCGGCCCGCCAATCCCGCCGAGCAGAAAATCAAGAAAACCTCCGACCGCCTGCACCTCGATATGGAGCGCACCACGGACGTGCTGGCGACGGTGGCCGCACGGCCCGAGCGCCCGTTCGTGGTGGGCTTCGCCGCCGAGACCGAGTCGGTTGAGCAGAACGCGCGGGCGAAGCTGCTGAAGAAGAACCTCGACATGATCGCGGCCAACGAAGTGAGCCACACCAAGGGATTCGACTGCGAAGACAACCATCTCGTGGTCCTGTGGCGCAATGCGCGGCAGGACCTCGGCAGCGGACCGAAGCTCGCGCTGGCGCGCGCTCTGATGCGTCTGATCGCAGAGTCCTACGCCGCCTCCCTCGCCGGGGCGGGCCAGCGCGACACGGTCCACGCTTGAGCGCCGCATCCGCCACGGCGCGGCCGCTCAAGGTCAGGATCCTCGATCCGCGGCTCGGCCGGGAATTTCCGCTCCCCTCGTATGCGACCGCCGGCTCGGCGGGGATGGATTTGCGCGCCTGTCTCGACGGGCCGCTCACCCTGGCGCCCGGCCGCGCCGAGCTCATCCCCACCGGCATGGCGATCCATGTCGAGGATCCGGGCCTCGCGGCCGTCATCCTGCCGCGCTCGGGCCTCGGCCACAAACACGGGATCGTGCTCGGCAACCTCGTCGGCCTCATCGACTCGGACTACCAGGGCCAGCTCATGGTCTCCTGCTGGAACCGCGCCCAGGAGCCCTTCGTGATCCACCCGGGCGAGCGCATCGCGCAACTCGTCGTGGTGCCGGTCGTGCAGGTGGCGCTCGAGGTGGTGGAATCGTTCGAAGAGAGTCGCCGCGGCGCCGGCGGCTTCGGGCACTCCGGCCGGCACTGAGCGCTCAGGCGGCGAGCATCCAGAGGCCGAAATCGGCCGTGCCGAGCAGCGTGCGGAAACCCTCCGGCATGCCCTCATGCAGCACGGACTTGAGCAGGCCGTGCACACCGAGCGAGCCGAGCTCACGCCACATGTCATCCGTCAGCGGCGAGGCCGCCGCCTGCATGGTAAGCGCGAGCAGATAGATCAGGATCAGATGGTTGTACGCCGTCGTCAGGTCGAAGGGATAGGAGTACACCTTGCAATACAGCGTATTGCGCAGGATCTGCATCAGGATGGGCGCTTCGCGCATCTCCAGCGCGGCGAGCTGCGGTGGGATCTCGCGCGGTAGAGCGCGCAACACCGCGCGGTCCCAGCCGATGATGCGCGCCAGCATGCCGTGAATGGCCGTCCGCATCTCCGTGGAGACCGTCGCCGGAGGTTCCGCCGCCCAGGCGCCCGGTTGAATCGGCTCGCCGTTGCGAAGCGCGCCGAGCAGCCGTGCGCCGACATGCAGCCGCCGACGCACCGGCAGGTCGGCGGCGAGGAGACAGTCGCACAGTCCCTGTTCGATCTCGCGAAAGCGTGACCAGGGGATTTCGAGTCCGGGCGACAGCCGATACGCTTCGGTCGAGCGAGGCAGCGCATGCGCCAGGCGCTCCCGCAGGTCCTGAAGCCGCTCCCGCGGGCTGATGCCGAGCCCGAGCCGCGCACTGGCGCACACCGGACTCAGGCCGACCGCGATGCCCTCCGGGGTTCGCGCAAACGAGAACGGGAAGACACAACACGGGCCAAAGGGCTGCCGGCCGAGCGTCTGGTGAATCAGGCACTGGCCGTGGGAGCCGAGGAAGCGACAGCTCTCATCCGGTCGCTTCAATTGCAGCTTGCCATCGGGGCGAGGCGAGAGCCGCGTTCCGGAGAGCCGAGGCTCGATCCTCTGCCAGGGCATGGCGTCGATGAGCCACTGCGCCTCGGCCGGCAGCGTGATTTCATAGTCGTGTCTGCAGCACGCCGTGCTCATCCGGCAGCTGAAGCGCGTATCCGGCAGTGTCTGGAACTCGACCGCGGTCGGATATTGCCGGAAATAGCCGGCATCGAGCAGGGCCCGCGGCGTTGCCGGATCGGTTGTGCGCATCCAGGGATAGTCGGCGAGCGACTGCAGGAGACCCTCGCGAAATGTCCACGGCTCACGCTTCCCGGCCGGTGCGCACCAGACGATCCGCTGCGCGCCGCCGATCGTGCGGGTGCCGAGCGCAACCACCAGTGAGCGCCGCGAGCGGTGCTCCGTCACCTCAAACCACGCTACGGCCTGCGGATCGACCGGATCGACGATGACGTGCCGTAACCGCGGATTCAAGAAGAGCGGCAGCCGCTCAGCGCCCTCGAGGCAGATCTCGCGATGACGCCGGGCAAAGGCTGCCGGAGCGATGTTCTGCGCCGGCGCGATCCCCTGCGCATCGCGCAACGGCGCATCGGCGCTATGCATCCGGTAAAGCGCGCCCCCGCCCTGCGGGTCGCAGAGCGCCTCGAGGAAGGCTGAAAACAACTCGGGCAGCTGCGCGCCAGGGTCACGGAGTGGTGCATCGCCGCTGGTTGGGGAGCTCATTCGGCAAGCGTAACGGCTAAGGATCGCACGCGGCAATCGGCGCGCGGGGTCATGGCCGGGCCGGCGCGACGCCCTGGCGCCCGCGGAATAAGGCGCGCATCCAGGGGATGAGGCTCTGCGCTCTCGTCGGGGGATGCGCCCTGCGGGTCCCCGACAGTCTCAGTCCGGTGCGCAGCCCGCTTGCCGAGGTGAAGCCGGTTGGCAATTATCCCGCGCGCATGCGCGGAGTGCTGTCAGGAACCGCGTCCGTGAGGGTGCCCGGCGATGGTGCGTACGCGGCCTCCTAACCGGCAATGGCGACGCAACCGCGCTCGCTCGATCTATCGGCAGACCGGAATCCGGTGGCTAGTACAGCGCGCGCTGCGCGCCGAGCCCTCACCCGATACCATACTGACATGGCGCTCTTCGAAGTCACCGTCGCACTGCTGCTCATCGGCGCCGTGCTCGCGCTCTGGGCGGATCGGATCGGCGTGCCGTACCCGGCGCTGCTCGCGCTCGCGGGGGCCGCTCTCGCGCTGATCCCCGGCGCGCCCCACGTCACCCTCGATCCGGAGCTCGCGCTCGCGCTGTTCGTCGCACCGGCTCTGCTCGATGCCGCCTACGACGCTTCCCCCCGCGACCTTCGCCGGAATCTGCTGCCCGTGAGCAGCCTCGCCGTGATCGCGGTTCTCTTGACTGTCGCCGCGGTCGCCTTCGTCGTGCGTCGTATGGTGCCCGGTGTCGGCTGGGCCGCCGCGATCACGTTGGGGGCCATCGTCGCGCCCCCCGACGCATCGGCCGCCACCGCAGTGCTGCGCAGACTGCGGCCACCGCACCGGCTGCTGGTCGTACTCCAGGGTGAGAGCCTGTTCAATGACGCGACGGCGCTCTTCATCTACCGCCTGGCGGTCGGAGCAGCCGTGGGTGCGAGCGTCTACGGCTGGAGAGTGCTGCCCATGCTTCTCCTGTCCTCCGTGGGCAGCGTCGCCGCCGGCATCGTGCTGGCGAAGGCGTACGTGAACCTCACTTTGCGGGTCGCGGACGTCCCGATCTCCATCCTTCTGCAGTTCATCGGCACGTTCGCGGTCTGGCTGCTCGCCGATCGTGTGGGGCTGTCGCCGATCCTCACCATGATCGGCTACGCGATGACCCTCGCGCGCGTGGCGCCCGGGCGGGTGGGCGCGCGGCGGCGCATCGCTTCGTACGCCGTATGGGAAGTGGTCGTCTTCGTGCTCAACGTTCTGGCGTTCGTGCTGATCGGACTGCAACTGCGCGTCATCGCGATGCGGGTGCAGCCGCAGGAATGGCCGCTGTTCGTCTCGACCGCGGTGGCCGTGTGCGGCACCGTCATCGTGGTGCGGATCGCGTGGGTGCTGTTGCACGGTCTCGGTGCGCGTTGGTGGTCCCGGCGGCCGAATGATCCGCGGCCTTCGGTCCGCAGCGGCATCCTCGTCTCCTGGTCCGGGATGCGTGGCATCGTGACGCTCGCCACTGCGCTGGCCCTCCCGGGCGCCGCCACGGGCAGTGCGTTTCCGCATCGTGACCTCGTCGTGTTCTGTGCCTTCGCGGTGGTGCTCTTTACCCTCATCGCCCAGGGATCGACACTCCGGCCGCTCATGCGCTGGCTCGATCTGAAGGACGACGGCTCGGTCGAGCGCGAGACGATGCTCGCGCGCGCCGAGACCGCGCGCGCGGCGATCACGATGTTGCGCGAACGGTCCAATGAGCCCATTGCAATGGCGCTGAGTCGGGAATACGAGGCGCGTCTGCTCGCCGGTGAGCGCGGACTGCCCGTCGAGACGACAAGCGAGAGCGCCGGGGCGCTCGCCGAGCTGCAGCGCGCTGCCGTCGACGCCCAGCGCGCGCGGCTGATCGACCTGAGGGCCCGTGATGTGATTGGCGACGACGCCTTTCATCTGCTCGAGGAAGAGATCGATCTGCTCGAGCTCTCCGCGGATGCCCGGGTGCGGCCCTGGACGGGCGAGCCTGAGGCCGTCTGATCGCCCCCGGGTGCGGCGGGCTCGAGCCGCCGCCGGGGAAAAGCCGCTACCAGGGAACGGTCCGGCCGAGATAGTCGAGGTAGCGCAGGCCGGGAGTACCGTGCGCGGCGAGCAGCGTGCCGACGACACCCGGAACGCTCTCCTCGATGGTCAAGCGCGCATCCGGACCGCCCAGGTCGGTGCGAACCCATCCGGGCGCCATCAACACCATCGCTCGTCCGTGGGCGCCGTGGCGGGCCGCGAAACTTCGCATGAACATGTTCAGCGCGGCTTTGCTGCCACGATACACTTCCCGCTGCCCGCTCGTGTTATTCGAGACGCTCCCCTGCCCGGATGACATCACTCCGATCGTCCCGTCCCCAGCCACGAGTGGATGGAGGGTCTCCACCACGCGCATCGGGCTCAGCGCATTGGTAACCATGACGCGGATGAACTCCTCCGTCGACACCTCGCCGATGGTCTCCTTCGGGTCATTCGTGACGCCGGCGTTCACGAACAACATGTCGAAGGTCCGATCCGCCACTCGAGCACGCAGCGCGGCAATCTGCTCCTGCATGGTGATGTCGAGGCTCTCGATCGCCAGCCGGCCCGCAGAACGCTCGGCCAGCTCGTGCAGGCGGGTGCGCGCCGACCCCCTGACTGTGCCCACCACATTCCAGTCGCGATTCAGGAATTCCGCGGCCATCGCGTAGCCGAGTCCGCGCGAGGCGCCGATGAGCAATACGGTCTTGCGCAAGGAGGATTCAGGAGTCATCAGGTTTTCCATTGCAGTGTCAAGGCGGAACAGATTCCGCTCGTGCTCGGGTCGCCGGACAGCGCCGCCGCTGTTCGATTTCCCGCACGGCCCGTGCGGACTGCACCCCATTATCGCGCGTTCGGACAGCCGCTAGAGTACGGTCGATGCAAAGGAGTCTGACCATGTCCCCTGGCAAGTCCGATACGTTCCCCCTCGGCGCCCGCGCGGCCCGGCGGCTCGGCTATGGCGCAATGCAGCTCGCCGGCCCCGGCGTCTTCGGTCCGCCGAGGGATCCGGATGCGGCGATCGCCGTATTGCGAGAAGCGCTCGCACGCGGAGTGAATCACATCGATACCAGTGACTTCTATGGTCCGCGTGTCACCAATCAGCTGATTCGCAAGGCCCTGAGCCCTTATCCCGATGACCTGATCATCGTGACCAAGATCGGCGCCAGACGAGGCCCGGACGCATCATGGCTGCCGGCCTTCTCCGCGCAGGAGCTGACCCAAGCCGTACACGACAATCTGCGTAACCTCGGCGTGGAGGTGCTCGAGGTGGTCAACCTGCGCAGCATGTTCGGCATACACGGGCCGGCCGAAGGTTCGATCGAGGCGCCGCTCAGCGTGCTGGCCGATCTGCAGCGCCAGGGACTGGTGCGTCATATCGGTTTGAGCAACGTGACGCCCGCTCAGATCGAGGAAGGGCGGCGGATCTGCGACATCGTCTGCGTGCAGAATCACTACAACCTGGCGAACCGCGAGGACGATGCCCTGATCGATGACCTTGCCCGCGCCGGCATCGCCTACGTACCGTTCTTCCCGCTGGGAGGCTTCACCCCGCTGCAGTCGTCCACCTTGTCCGAGGTGGCGAGGGGCCTCGGGGCTACTCCAATGCAGGTTGCGCTGGCCTGGCTGCTGCGCCGCGCACCGAACATTCTTCTGATTCCCGGCACTTCCTCCCTCGCGCATCTGCGCGAGAACCTCGCCGTTGCCGAATTGAATCTGACCGAGGACGCCGTCACGGCATTGGATGGGGTCTGGGCGCGCAGGGGATCGGCCTGAAGGGGCCGCGACCATCGCCTCCATCACCTCTCAGAGTGCTCGGCTCCCACGGTGAGCGCCCCAGGAAGGGTCGCCGGCCCGGCCGGCGATCCCTGACCTCGGCGAGATCAGGCCGCGGCGGGCAAGGAGCGTGCGCGCTATGAGTGAGCCGTTGCGCGCCTTGCCGCCTCAATCGCAGCGATGTCGATTTTGCTCATGGTCATCATCGCCTCGAACGCGCGTTTGGCGGCCGCCCGGTCAGGATCGGCGATTGCTTCGAGCAGCATGCGCGGGGTGATCTGCCAGGACACGCCCCATTTGTCCTTGCACCACCCGCAGGCACTCGCAGCGCCTCCGTTGTGGATGATGGCGTCCCAGTAGCGATCGGTTTCGGCCTGGCTCTCGGTGATGATCTGGAACGAAAAGGCTTCGGTGTGCTTGAAGGCCGGGCCGCCGTTCAGGCCGAGGCAGGGCACGCCCGCCACCGTAAACTCCACCGTGAGCACCTGCCCCTGCCTGCCGCTCGGGTAATCGCCGGGGGCAAGATGGATGGCCGTCACTGCGCTGTCCGGGAAGGTGCGCGCGTAAAATCCTGCGGCTTCCTCCGCCGTGCCGTCGTACCAGAGACAAATCACGTTTCGGGTCATCGTTTGTCCTCCTCTGGTCGTGAGTTGCGTGACCGTAGCGCCGCGGTATCCGGGCCGTCAATCGCATCTCGGGGTCCAAGGCAGACTCAACCCCGACCACGCGTGAGGGAGTGACACTCCGCGCCGGGTCTTCGGCGGAATGCTTCACGTTCATCCCGAGTGGGCGCCGGGACGCGAGCCTCGGGAGAATCCCCTATACTTCGAGCCACCCGAACGACGTGCACAAGGCGAGGGCGCATTCTTGAAAACGCTGGGCACCGCACTACTCGACAGTCTCGCGGATGCGGCGCGCGGCAGCCCGCGGCAGCGAAGCCACCACAATCTGCATCCCTCCCACGAGGCGCCCATCCAGCGTCTGGCCATCGCGATGGAGCCCGATACGTATGTGCGCCCCCATCGTCATCGGCACACCTGGGAGTTGCTCATTCCCTTGCGCGGGCGATTCCTGTTCACCGCCTTCGATGACCAGGGCGTGGTGCAGTCGCGTCAGCTTCTGGGCGGAACGGACGGACTCTCGGCGCTCGAGTTCGACGCAGGCACGTGGCACACGGTCACCTCTCTGGAATCCGGGAGCGTCATCTTCGAGGTCAAGGAGGGTCCTTACGTGCCGGTGCCGGAATCGGACATGGCAGGTTGGTCGCCTCCCGAGGGGACGCCGGAGGCGGCTCGTTTCGTCAAAGCGATGCGCGCCGAGGCGGTGCAGCTGTCGCGGGAATCGGCCCGGTTGGTCTGAACGACGATCCGTCCGCCCAGGCCTCGACCCCGGGGCGGACCTCAATCCGGTCGGATGGATTCGCACCGGCCAACGCTGCGGATTTCTTCGCCGGATCTGGCAGAATCCGCTTCCGGTCCGCGGCTGACGTCGCGACACACTTTGCGGCTGCCCCATGAACACGATCGCCAAAATCATCGCGCTCCTGGCCGTGTTGCAGTGCCTGCCGGCGCTCGCCGCCTCCCCCAAGGGCAGGAACACCCCGCCCGCCGCGCAGATACTCGCCGAGTCCAAACCCTCGGAATGGCGCCGGCCCGCTGCCGAAGACCTCCTGGTGATGCGTCTGCCTTCGGGGCGCGTCGTCATGGAACTCGACCCGGCCTACGCGCCGCTGCACGTGGCCAACATCAGGACCCTGGTTCGGGAACATTACTTCGACGGCCTGGCGATCGTCAGGGTTCAGGACAACTTCGTCGCCCAGTGGGACGATCCGGCGGCTGACGACGGAGGCGATCCGAAGAAGATCCGCTCCCTGGGAACGGCGCAGGCCACAGTGCCCCCCGAGTTCACGCGCCTCATCAGGCCCTCGCTTCCCTGGGTGAGCCTTCCGGACGGCGATGTCTACGCCCCCGAGGTGGGATTCACGCGGGACTTTCCCGCCGCCCGCGATCCGGCCCGACAGGAGACCTGGCTGGTGCACTGCTATGGAGCGCTGGCCGTCGCCCGGGATGACGCACCGGATTCGGGCAACGGGAGCGCGCTCTACGTCGTCATCGGCCAGGCGCCCCGGTGGCTCGATCGGAACCTGACCGTGGTCGGACGGGTCATCGAGGGCATGGACAAACTTTCGGCTCTTCCGCGCGGACACGGACCGATGGGCTTCTACGCCCACGCGAAGGATCGCGTGCCCATTCTGGACATCCGTGTTGCCGCCGATCTGCCGCCGGCACAGCGGCCCGATGTCGAGATTCTCAGGACTCACGGCCGCACCTTCCAAAGGCTGCTCGAGGCCAAGCGCAGCCGGCATGACGCATTCTTCCTCACGCCACCGGGCAAGATCGATGTCTGCGGCATGTCGGTGCCGGTGCGGGATTTGTCCAGACACTGACCCCGCGCCCGCGGAGACCAGGAAGACTTTGCTGATGTCGGGCAGCGCTGCAAGAGGAACGGGCGAATCTCGCGGGGGTTTGCGGATCAGCAGCTACGTGAGTAATGCCAGCACGCCAAGGACTCCCACGAGCGCTTTCGCGCGTGGCGGACCTCGATCGCCCCAGTGCTCGCCGCCACACTCGTCCACCTGCAGCATGTAGAGCAGCGAGAGCGCCCGAAATGCGACGCTGCTGGAAGTGCCGCGTACCCACGGCGCGGCAGAGAGGTCGTGGCATGCCTTTCTGATATCATTCTTATGTCATGACGTGTCAGAGAGGCACACAGATCATGTTGTCTGAAAAGTCATCGTGTTACCGGACGCTGCGCGACACCGCAAGACCGTCTCCCGTGGGGAGATGCATGACGCCTAATGCACGAGCCATTGTCGCGACGGCCTGTTTGCTCGCGGTCGCCAGCACGAGGATTGCAATGGCAGCATCGCCTCATGCGCAGATCCAGGCGAAAATCGATGCCATGACCGTTGCGGCCAATGCCCACGATGCGGACGAATTCCTCAAGCCCTTCACGCGCGGACCACGACTGGTGTTCGTGATCAATGGGCAGGTCATCCGAGGCTGGAACGCCCTGCACGCCGCGCAGTTGAAATGGTGGCGGAACGGCGCGTCCCATGCGCGGTACACGCAGCTCAGTCCCACCAGCTTCATGGATTTGGCGCCCGGGGTGGTGGTCACTACGCAGGAAATGGAATCGCAGCGGACGGGACCGGACGGTAAGACGCAGAAGAATACGTTTGCCGTGAGCGCCGTCTGGCGCCGGGGGCGCAACGGGTGGCGTGTCGCTTATGCCAGCGAATCCTGGGCGCGCTGAACGCCATGAGCTATGGTGGAGCGCAGGGGCGCTCCCCTCAACAGATAGCATCTATCCGACCGTGAACAATCATTACAGTGCGTGGTGAAACTTCCGACTTCTGAATTGAACGACAGCTTTGGAGAAGTCATTTGGTTCAAGTGAGCTGCCGGTCATGGCCGCAGGCCGTCGGCCAGGACCGAATCTAGCGGCCTGGTGCTCTACCCAACGCCATTTAAGCGTCCGAGAACCTCGGCACCTTGTCCGGATTCGGCCCAGCCGATCGGCGACCTTTACATGCCTCGCAGGTGTTCCGATGTAATCGTCCACGCAGCAGCGGCCGATGCCGTCGCGAATTCCAAGGAGCAACTTGCGGTCAATCGTCGTCCTCGTGGTCATCCCGACGCTCCCAGCCGCGGTGCTCGCCCCGGTCATCCCTCATCCACCGGCCGCCCGCCATGCGCCACCCGTCCTCTGCACGCACCCAGCGGTGCGGCTCCCAGCGGTAGCCGGCACGGGGTGCTGACCAGTAGCCGCGCTGCCACCGGTATCCGCCCCCCGTCCATTGCCAATACCCGCTGATCCAGATGTCCGCTGCGTTCGGAGCCGGTCCGTAATACTCGACCCGCGGAGCGGGCGGTGCGAGAAAGATGCCGGCGCCGTAGTAGCCGTTGCGGTAATACCCCGGGGGCTCGACCACACAGGCGCCGAGCGCTAGCGGCAGCAGCAAGGCGATCGCTGCGTTGCGGATGCGGCACACAGATATACGCATGCGGAGATCTCCCAAGACCGTTGCAACCTCTTGAGCTTTTCTGTTCGTCAGGCGACCCCGGGCTCGCGAAGTGAACCTTCGCTCATCGTGGCTGACCGCCGGCTGAACGGGTTCACGGCCCGCTCTGCAGCCGTCTCGCTTCCTTGATGCGCGTCACAAGTCGGTCAGGAGCTGCCCAGCGGAGCGGCGATTCCCGGTAGCGGCCGCCCGGGACGATCCGCGGAGCGGGAACGCAATGACCGCTCCGAAGGAGCTCAGAAGGTGCAGGTTGATGGCTGCAATTGGTCGATGGGGCCCGACCTGCGGCCCGAGCCGTCGGTGGTCGGCCCCTGGGTCCTAGACTTCGGTCTGCTCGGCCATCTCCAGCGCCTCATCCACCTCGATCCCAAGGTACCGGACGGTGCTCTCGAGCTTGGAATGCCCGAGTAGTAGCTGCACTGCTCGAAGGTTCTTCGTACGGCGGTAGATCAGGGATGCCTTGGTGCGCCGCAGCGTATGGGGCCCGTAAGCTGCGGCATGGAGTCCGATCTCCCGGATCCACCCGCGGACGATGCGCGCGTATTGCCGTCTCGAGAGGTGGGGTGATGCGTGTACTCTGCTGGGGAACAGGAAGTCCTCTGGTTTCAGATGCGCGTGCTGAATCCAGCCGGAGACGGCCTCCCGGGTCTGGTCAGTGATCTCGAACTGTACGGGTCGCTGAGTCTTCTGCTGCATGATGATGGCCCGGACGGCCACACGGCTCCCATGCGCTCCCCGAGCTGAAGCCGGACACGGATCGCCCAGATCTGCCTGAGCCTCAGCGGTGCCTTTTGGCCGCCCAATTTACCCTTGTTCCAGGGCTCCCGGCGGTGGACGACAATGATCGATTCTGCATTCACGACACTTCTCCCGCTTCAGAAACCGGCAGAAGTGTGCGGCGTTTGCTCCATTGACTACCAAGGCCACCGAAAGTGCCGAAAGCGACCCAAAGCCATCTGATTTGGATGTCTGCTTTGCAGACGCCCAAGTGTGCCTCAACCGAAGCAGGGGGACCTCGGCTGTCGGATCGGCATTGTGGCAAGCGTGCAGGACGAGGACTGGGCGTGCGGAACGGCTCACCGGCCCGGTGGGGCAGCGCAGGGCTGACTGGAGTTCGTACCCTACGCTATGATGGGCGGACCCGTTGAGAATTAGAGAGTCCAGGGTGGTCATGCATCGTCGCTACGGGCTGTTGATCCTGCTCTCGGCCGTCACGGTAGCCGCAACTGTCTACGCGAGCTATGCGCTCTTTCAACCGCGGGCACAATTGCCCTTCACGGTGCGCTGGGTGGATGCACATCACGCGCTCATCGAGCCGATCCCAGGCCTCACACCTCCCAGCGTGCATGCAGGCGACCGACTTGATCTCACCAACCAGCCGAGCGCCACCCGCATCGCGCTGGTCGTCAGCGATTTCATCAATCTTCCCGCCTCGAAGAGCTATCACCTGGTGATAAGGCGCGGCGCGGCGCAGATCAGCGCCGCCGTGCACATTGTCAATGTCAACAGTGGCGGCCTGGCCAACTGGGCCGATTGGCTCACTGTCTACTCGGCGATTTTGTTTGCGGCCATCGCGCTGCTGGCGCTGTGGCGCGGCCGTGATCGGGCCGCCCTAGGGATGGCTTTCTGGGCAATGGCCGAAGGACCTCTGTCGCTGGTATTTGCGTGCATCCTGCCAGGCGACTCTCGTGTCGCCCTGCTCGGCTTATTCGGTTACATCACCTTCAGCCTGTCGGCGCGAATCGGCTTCTACGTGATGGCGGAGTCCATTGTGGGCAGCGCGATCCGCCCCCGCGTCCGCGCGAGGTGGCGGGGCCTGTTCGCGCTGGTCCTCGGCGCCGCGACGGCTGTGATTCTCGGCGGCCGGATCGCCGTCGTGGGAGCTGGCTGGGCCGGACTGATGCATCTATGGCTGCAATCGTTCTTCCCGGCCAGCTACCTCGTGCCCATCGCACTGCTGGCTGTGAGTCATCGCCATGCGGATGCCAAGCAACGCCAGCGCCTGCGCTGGTTGCTCTGGGGCGGCGTCTTGTTCCTGACTGGGCTGCTGTTCACCGATCTTCCGCTACCGCTCAATTTTTGGGTTTTACATTTGCTGAACGGCGGATTGACCACCTTGGGCAGCGCGGCCTTCCTGTACGCGGTGCTGCGCCATCGTGTCGTCGATATCACGGTGGCGATCAACCGGGCGCTGGTCTATGCACTGACCACCAGCCTCGTGCTGGGCCTGTTCGCGCTGCTCGAGAGCCTAGTCGAGCGGAGCACGCTCGGCCATCAGGCGAGTCTCGCGCTCGAGCTCGCCGTGCCGCTCGGTCTCGGGGTTTCATTGAGCACGGTGCACCGGCGCATCGATTCACTGGTCGATCGCCTGATCTTCCGCCGCCAGTACCAGGAGGAGATGGCGCTGCGCCGGTTCGCGAACGAGAGCGCCTTTGTCAACCAGCCGCAGACACTGCTCGATCTCACGGTGGAGCAGATCCTGCACCACGTCGGGGCGCTGTGGGTGGCATTTTACGAGCACAGCCCGGAGGGTTACCGCCGGGTGCGCCGACGCGGCGAGAACGATCTACCCGAAGTCGTGGCGAACGACGATCTGGCGCTGGTGAAACTGCGCGCCCATGACAGCTACGTCGATCTGCATGAGGCATCGAGTGCTCTCGGCCGGGAGGGCCATGTCTTCCCCTTGCGGGCCCGCGACCATCTGCTCGGGGTGCTCGTGGTGGGGCCGCGTCCCGGCGAGCACTACGCCGCCGAAGAGCGTGAGCTGATGGCGCACGTGGCGCACGCGGTGGGGGCGTCGCTCTTTGCGCTGCGCGCGCGGGCCACGGAAGAGCAGTTGAGTGCGGCGCGCACCGAGATACAGGCAAGCGCGGCGCGGTTGGAGGCGGCACGGGCAGAATCCGCAGCACGATTAGAGCAGGCTCGCGCAGAAGCCGCAGCGCAGATTGATCAAGCCCACGCCCGTTGGCGAGCCAGTGAGGCTCGCGAATCGAAGTTGCTCGATGCGCTGCGCGCGCGCCCGGTGGTGAGCCAAGAGCCTTGAAAGAGTCCGGCCGCTGGCCGACCTACATCGCCCGCGAGCTGATCCTGTTCCGCGAGGGCGAGCGCACCAATTCCGGCGACGCGCCGATGGTGTAGTAATCTTCCCATCTGACCTTGCGGGATATAATCGCGGCGATGGCCGATGCCGCCTCGCGCAAACCTTGATGGGCGTTCGAGCAGAGAACTGCGATGAAAAAGACGGTCTGCGCGGCAGCAGTGCTGGCGCTTGCGACATTCACGGTCATGGCTGCGTCGCCGGATGATAAGACGCTTCTGCAAATTCCCGGCAGCAGCACGCAGGGGTACACTCGCGTGCAGATCTCGAGCTTGTTCGTCGCGCCTGACTGGTGGCCGCAGGATCATCCGACGATGCCGCAAATCGTCGCGCACGGACGCGGCAAGGCATGGCCTTGTGCACGTTGCCATCTGCCGACCGGGCTGGGGCGGCCGGAAGATGCAGCGACGGCTGGGTTGCCGCTCGCTTATATCCTCGAACAGATCAAGGCATTCCGCGATGGCGAACGCGCTAGTCCGATCATGCACGAGGAGTTGAGCCATGTCAGCGATGCCGACGTGAAGCGGGCAGCCGTCTATTTCTCCTCGCTGCGTTTCACGCCCTGGACGCGCGTGATCGAGACGGCGAGCGTGCCGAAAACCCACATGGAGTACTACGGACTGGCGCCGACCCAGGGCGTTGGCAACGAAGCGATCGGCAACCGCATCATCATTGTTCCGGCGAACCCGGAACTCACCTGGTTGGGGGACACGCGTTCGGGATACATTGCCTACGTGCCGCCCGGCAGCATCGAGCGTGGTGCGACGATCGCTGCGAAAGGCGAGGGTGCGGCGCCGGCGTGCGAGTCGTGTCATGGCCCCAACTTGCGTGGCACCGGCGATATTCCACCGCTCGCTGGGCGCATGCCGACCTACATCGTGCATCAGTTGCTCGACTTTCAGGACGGCAAGCGCCCCGGCCCCGCGACGCTGCCGATGCAGCAGGAAGTGTCGAAGTTGACACTCAATGACATGATTGCCGTCGCTGCGTACGCTGCTTCGCGCAAACCCTGATTCAGAAGGAGAACCGTGATGAGAGTTCCAATGCGCTCGGTGTTGGTCACGCAATGAGGTGCTGCCGGTTCATCGACATCTACCCCCTCTCGTTGCAATCGCTCAATCGGTACCGTCCTGCCCGATGCGAGTGGCCGCTTTTGGCCGACTGCGGAAGTCCAGCCTCGTCTTTGGTTGCAATGCGTTGCTTTGTGACGAGTTGAGGGATGGCGCTCGCGGCCTCTGATTCGCACTTGGAATTTGCGCCCCAAGTCAAGTGCGACTGTGAGAGCAAATGCCGGGGCAACGACACGGGCCGGCCGCAGTCGCAGCGGCCATGAAATCATCCAC
>JAJYDK010000017.1 GCA_021777555.1 Pseudomonadota bacterium
AGCGTCGCGCCCCTCTTCGTAGCCAGCGCCTGCAATAAGGCGGTCTTGCCGGATCGAGGCTCCCCGATGAGCAAGACGAGCTTGCTTTGCAAGGCCACGACTTCCTCGAGTAGTCGCTCCAGCTTCTCAAGCATCCCTCTTTCTCCTGCGACTCCCCATTCGCTGCGCACCGATCGTGGGCGGGGCGCTAGATCTACCCGTGGTGCTCACTTTTCGCCTCTCCGCGACGGCTCGTTGTCGGAGTGCCCCACGATCGACTGCTGCTTGATCCACACGTCGATGTCGGTCCGCGAGAATCGCCAGGCTCCTCCTACCTTGAACGCGGGGATCTTCTTTGCCCCCGCGAGCCGGTAGATCGTTCGCTCGGTGACCTTCAGGTATGCGGCCACCTCCCGGATGGTCAGAATTCCGCTCTCGCCGGTGCTGGTGGCCATGGCTTGTACCGTCCGAGGTGATTCTCTGCAGGATGGTGCAAAATTTTCAACATTTGTGCAATCCGGGACGAAGATGGACAAAATCTGCTAGGACGCTGGCCTTATCAGTTGATCCGGACTCGGTCGATCCCAGAGCTAAATTTCTGAAGGGCAGGGCGGCAGGAGCTGCACCTCGTCGAGTAAGAGCGGCTCTGGCTCGGTCGCCCCTTTCGATCGAACGGGTCGGCGAACTCAGGTCCTGATGCGTGATTGGACGGGCGGTGGATCGACCGCGGTCACGTCGAGCGAGCGGACCCCCATCGCCCGCAGAACCTGGAGCGCGAAGCTAAAGCTGAAGGTACCACGCGAAATGCGGCTGATCAGGTTCCGCTCAGTGACGGCGAAATCGAGCGGCGGACCGGACTGTGTCTCGAGGAGCTGGACCAGCTGCTTATAGCTGATGTCGCGCCGTTCCATTTCGCTGCGGATGATCCTGCGGGCCTCGTCGTCCCAGATCGAGCGGTCGGTACGGACACGTGGGTGCGAGCGGCTGGGGTCCGTTGGTTCAAAGCGGCCTTTCCGGCCCGGTAGCGAGCTTCGGCGCTGCGGCATACGCATAAGGTAGCGCAGAAATCACAAATTCAGCTTTAATGTCTCGTTTATACGGTGTAATATATTGAATGTGCGGTTACTGATTAAAAGATCCGCCAAGACTCACCGTGGACCATCCGGATTCGCGTGCGCGCCATGCTTTCGCAACTCGAACTCAACGATCTGTTTGCCCGCCACGGTATTCCCTCAGCCGGCCGAATTCTGATTCGCGAGGCCAGGGACGCGGGTCCGGCGCGTGAGATTCAGCGCCGCACCGACACGGTGCGCACCCGGTACCAAAGCCGAAAGATGGACCGCCCTGTCCTCGCCGAAAGCCGAACAGTCGAACTGCCCGCGATCGTTCTCTATGAGAACGACGAGTCCGTCCTCGAGTACTGGCCTCAGCCGTTCAAGATCGACCTGCTCATTGAGGGACTGAAAAACGGCCGCACCCGGACTCAGCATGTGCCGGACGCGCTGCTCATCACCGAGACCGGCTTCCGCGTCGAGGAGTGGCGCGAAGAGCAGCGGCTGCTCGAGGCTGCGCAAAAGAACCCGAAGCGGTTCTACAAGGACGATGCGGGGCGGTGGCACCATGTGCCGGCGGAGGACTATTTGTCGGCCCTCAATATCGAGTACAGGCTCCGTTCCGCCGACGAGTTGCCCCGGATCTTCGTCGCCAACCTCGACTTCCTGGCAGATTTCGCTCGCGAGGATGCGCCACCTGTGCCGGATGACGTCGCGAGGGCCATCAGAACGGTCGTCCATGAGAAGCGGATCGTTCCGCATCTCGCCCTCGTGCACGAGCACGGTTTCAAGGCTGACCAGGTATTCCAGCTCGTGCTCGCGGGAGAAATCTACGCGAATCTCCACGCTCAGCGGCTGGACCGAGTGGAGGAGTTGCTGCTGTTTCGCAGCCAGACGATCTACCAGGCGCATGCCCTAACCGCCGCTGCCCCAGTCACGCCGGCGCCGCCGTGCGAGCTCGCGCTGCACCCCGGTAGCCGGTTTACCTTCGACGGCCGCTCGCTGGAAATCGTTCTCGCGGGTGCAACGTCAGTCATCGCTCGCGCCGAGGACAAGAGCACCTGCACGCTGCCACTCGTGCTGGTCGAGCAGCTCTTCCGGGAGTCAGCGATCGAGGTTCCCGAGGATGCTCGCAGACGGACGGTGGAGTATGACGTGACCACGGTCGTCGCGAATGAGAAGGACCTCGACATCGCGATCAAGCGCCTCGAGGCCATCCGCCACCCGGAAGGCTCCGGAATCCCTGAGCGGACGCTTCGGCGCTACCGACAGGTAATCAAGGGCGCGACGTCCGTGCAGGAGCAACTGAAGCTCCTTGCCCCGCGACGTAGCGGCAATACGAGGCGACGGCTGCCCCAGGCCGTGCTCGACATCGCGCAGGAGATTGTCGATCAGCACCATAACCAGCCGAACCGGCAGCCGGTGTCCGCTACGTACGTGCAGTTCAAGGCGCGTTGCGAGGAGCGCGGACTCGTGCCGATGTCCGAAAGCGGCTTCTACGTCTGGATCAAGGATCACGTGAACATCAAGGCTCGCGAGGGCCGACGAGCCGCTTATCAGCAGGCACCCATCCCGCTGTGGTACGACCACGAACAGCCTGTGCACGGAGTGCGGCCCCACGCCGTCGTCTATATCGACCACACGACAGTGAACCAGCTGTGCCGTGGCATGGAGATCGAGAACTTGGGCAAGCCGTTCCTCACGATCGCTTTCGATGGCGCGGTGGGCAAGGCGCGCGCAATGTACCTCAGCTACGACTCGCCGTCGGCGAACACCGTCCTGATGATTCTGCGCGACTACGTGCGCCGGAACGGGCGGTTGCCGGACACGATCGTCCTCGATAACGGCGCCGAGTTCCATTCCGCCGCCCTCAAGCGGTTTTGCGATCTGTTCCGCGTCAACATTCGGTGGCGCCGACGCTCGAAGCCCCGCGACTCGACGCTCGTTGAGCGGATGCTCGGCGTGACCGAAACCGAAGTGATCGCGGCGCAGGACGGCAATACGCGCTGCTTGAAGAATCCCAGAATGGTCAGCGCGGAGGTCCATCCCGAAAAATTCATCCGGTGGACGCTCCCGGCACTGTACGGGAGCATCGAGCATTTCCTATTCGAAATTCACCCGGCCCGCGTGCATCCGCGCTTTGGCGTTTCGCCAAACGACCGTGAGAGCCGTCTCCTGGTTGAGCTTGGCTCCCGGGACCACGTGATCGTCCGGTACGACGAGACATTCCGACTGCTCACGGCGTCTCACTCGGGAAACAAGCCAACCCGCGCAGTGGATCGGCAGCGCGGTGTGTTCGTTGACGGCATGCATTACTGGCTCGAATGCCTCGCAAAGGCCAAGCCAAGCGAGAAAGTCGAAGTCCGCGTGGAAATGTGGTGCGCGCGTGTCGTCTACGTGTGCTTCCGCGGCGACTGGGTGATCGCACAGGCGCGCGATGGCGGGCGCCTCGACGGAAGATTCCGGCATGAGTATGAGATCGCAAAGCGCACGGAGACTCGTGAGCGCCGCACGAGGGCGCAGCAGGCACGTCGTTCGTCCGCCGGTTCGCACCGAAAACAGGAGCTATGGATCCCGGAGCGATGGGACCCGCGCCTGCGAGAACAGGCAGTTGAGGCGTACCACCTGTACTCTCGCCTCGGCATGACCGAGGCTTTTGCCGGTGCCCGCAGCACGCGGGCCGGCGATCTCGCATTGGCCGGCACCGCGGTCGCCGGCGCACCAAAGCAAGAGTCAACTGCCGGAAGAGCCTCGGCGAAGCCGCTTACCCAAGCGCCGGCAAATACACCGAAGTCAATGGACGTCACCGTCGCAGCACCTATGACTCCGGATTCCGACGTCCCGGAGGCTAAAAAGTATTCCTACTTCTGAGTGGGGCATTTGCCCATTCAGGAGTTCTGCGACTATGAGTAATTTGCCTACGGCCCGCTGGGGAGCCCTAAACGACGCGCAGCGAGAGCTGCAGAAAGCGTTCCACGACGTGCGGGTACGCCACCCGAAGCTCGATGCCGTCCTGGAGCAGATCCATCCATTGCTGATGCCGCACAGCGAGTCAAACATCGTCTACATCGTCGGCGCCACAGGGACCGGCAAGTCGACGCTCTCACGGTACGCGCTGAATCACTTCTACGACCAGTACGCGGATCTCGCGGCGAGCGACTTCTCGGCCATCCCCGTAGTCAACGTCGAGGCCTACTGCGACGGCGACACTCGGCACGGATTCCGGGGCCTCTACGAGGATCTACGGACGGCACTGCAGGAGCCCGCGCCCGAGCGAAAGACGTTCATCGAGGAAGCCGACGGCCGCATGACCCTTCGTCCAACCAAGCGGATGACGATCCGGCAGCTGCGCAAACTCGTCGAGAAGGGATTGAAGAACCGCCGCACCAAGGTGGTCGTGATCGACGAGGCGTACCACCTGCTGAAGTTCGCAAAGGGCTCGGCGGTAATGGACACGCTGAAATCGCTGGCGAATACCACGGGGACGAAGCTCGTGCTCGTCGGTTCGTTCGACCTGTTTTCACTGGTTGACTCCCATGCCCAGGTCGCGCGCCGCTCCGCGTTCGTCCACTTCGAACGGTATCGGCCCGAGCGCAGCGAGGACTGCACCGCCTTCATGAACATCGTACTCAGCCTCCAGGAGAAGTGGCCGCTCCCCGACGTGCCCAATTTCGTCGCCATCTGGGACGAGCTGATGACAATCTCGCTCGGCTGCGTCGGCCTCCTGAAGAGCTTCTTGCTCGACACGCTCGCGATGCAGCTGCTGAACGACGGGAGGTGGGACTACGGATTCCTCCAGCGCGCTGCGATGGCGAACAAGCTGCGCGCGATCATCGAGCAGGAGATTGTCAGCGGCGAGGAGGAGATCGAGGAAGCGCTCTACGGCCAGAGCACGTGGGATTCCAAGCGGATTGCAGAACTGCGTCGCCGCATGGAGGTGAGCCGTGCGTGATGCCAGCCGCTCCATCTTCTATGGGCTACCGCTCATGGGTGTGGGTACACCCGAAGTCGAGAGCCTGCGCAGCTACCTCCTTCGGCTCGCGGCCGAGCACTCGATGATTCCGCGTGAGCTGGTTGTGACGGTTGCATCGCGGCAGGCTCACTACCGTCCCGACGCCAATCTGAACGTCATCTGGCGAGGCTTTCCGGTCTCCGGAACCAGTGATCGCGCAGAGCGCCTCGCGACGATGCTCTCCGAGGCGACCGGCGTGGACCTCGTTCCGGCTACGCTCGCCCGCTTTCGGCAAGTGATTTCTGCGCGTCGCCTGTGCCACGCGCAGACCTCGCGCTACTGCCCAGAGTGTGTACGCCGGCGGGTCGAAGATACCCACGTGCACGCGCCCCTGCTCTGGGAGCTGCAGGTTGTGAATGCGTGCCCGGTGCACGGCAGTCGTCTGCGGTCCGCGGCGGAATGCGGTGCCCCGCCGTCGGTACGGCTGCCCGTCAACCGCCGCGTCTCACTCCCGGGCGTCTGTGGCCAATGCGGGAGCATCGGGTTCCGGTGCACCGGCGCGAGCGATCTCGCGGGGGAGCGAGACCTCTGGGTTGCGGACCAGGCAGGCAAGCTTCTGGCTCTCTCCCCTGCGGAGAGCACGTCGCTCACTCGAGAGATGCTCACCGCCGGAATCCGTGAGGTGGTGAACATGCGGTTCGACGGCCAGCCTGTACGGGCCGCGACTCAGGCACGGTTAGCACGCGCCACCGTACTTCACTGGCTCGAGGGAATGGAGGCGGTGGAACTTGCAGCTCTGTTCGAGCTGGCCCACCTTGCCGCAGCGGACGTCTCCGAGCTGTTCCGCGGCCGGTACGTAGAGGTCGGCCCCGCCCCAGACCTGCCCGTGAGCAGCGGAATTACGCGGATCCTCCCGCCTCGTTACGAACGACACGACTGGACATCCGTCCAGGCCGCACTGTTCGATGCGGCCAATGACAACCGCATGCCAAGCCTGCTTTCCGTCCTCGCGCCTTTCGGCATTGACGGCTCAGATGCTCGTCGCCGGTATCCGACCGAGTGCCATACGGTGGCGAGGCGGCACGATGCCTCCCGGCGCAAGCGGTGGCAGCAGGTTTACGATTCGTCGTACGCCGCGTTTTCCGCTGCAGCCGACGACCTGCGGCGCCGCGGTGTCGAGCCGACCCGCGCGCGTATTCAGGAAGCCGCGAACCTCTGCTGCTTTGGCAGTGGACGCAGCATCTACCGATCGCGGGCGCTCGAGGATGTGCTCGCGGGTCGCAAATCGCGCACTGTGTCGCAAGCGTCGGGAACCTAACCCCCGACGAGGATGTTGCGGGCAATTTGCTGGCGGGGGACGGTGAGGAACAAGTAAACGAACCCATACCGGCGGCCCGGCCTCTTGCAAGGGGCGGGCTGCCAGCTCTGGCTCCCGGGGATCCGCGCTTTCGGATACCGCCGGTGCATCTACCCTCGTGGGGCCGGACCCCTCGTAAACCCTGTACTAATCGCGGCGCTTCGTCGCGCGTGGCTCTCGCTCCCCGTGAGAGCGCCAGATCCAGATCTCGACAAAGCGACGAGTCCCGATGGACTCGTCTCGTCGCACCTTCGGTCCATGAACACTTGGCCGTGGTCGTTCCAGTATCGTCTGGCCGCCTTCCCATTCCAGCATCCAGTGGCCGTTCCGGCCACCGGATGCTGGAAACGACAGAGGCCCACCTCACGGTGGGCCTCTTTCGTTTTGGCTGGGGGACTAGGATTCGAACCTAGGTAAACGGAGTCAGAGTCCGTTGTCCTACCACTAGACGATCCCCCAAAAACCTGGCGGGACCTGGGGCCGGGCACAGGTCCGAGCTCCGATAATTGAAGCCCGAGCCTGCGCCGGCTGCAAGATCCTCGGCTAGCGCTTCGAGTACTGCCCGCTGCGGCGGGCTTTGCGGCGCCCGACCTTTTTGCGCTCGACCTCGCGCGCGTCGCGAGTGACGAAGCCCGCGTCGCGCAATGCCTTGCGCAGCGTCCCGTCGTACTCGATCAGCGCACGGGTGATGCCGTGACGGATCGCGCCGGCCTGGCCCGTAATGCCGCCACCGTCGACCGTCACGCTGATGTCGAAGCGCGTGCTCATCTGCAGCGTCTCGAGCGGCTGGCGCACGATCATCCGACCGGTCTCACGGCCGAAGAACTCATCGAGCGGGCGGTCGTTGACCGTGATCTTCCCGTTGCCGGAGCGAAGATAGACGCGCGCCGTGGCGGTCTTGCGCCGTCCGGTGCCATAGTTCAGTTGCTGGACTGCCATCTGCGATTCCTCAGATCTCGAGCGGCCGCGGCTGCTGGGCCTGGTGCGGGTGCTCCCCGCCGGCGAACACGTGCAGCTTCTTGAACATGCGCCGTCCCAGCGGGTTCTTCGGCAGCATGCCCTTGACGGCGAATTCGATCGCCCGCTCGGGGTGCTCGTTGAGCAGCTTCTCGAGCGCGATCGACTTGATCCCGCCGATGTGGCCGGTGTGGTGGTAATAGATTTTATCGCTCAGCTTGCGGCCGGTGACATGCACCCTGCCGGCATTGAGCACCACGATGTGGTCACCCATGTCGACGTGGGGGCTGTAGTCGGCCTTGTGCTTGCCTTTTAGGCGATGCGCGATCTGCGTAGCGAGGCGCCCGAGCGTCTTGCCGGTGGCATCGACCACGAACCAGTCGCCCCGCACGCTGCCGGATTTGGCGAAAACCGTCTTCATATGAGCCTCAAGCCAGGGACTTCGATCCAAAAGGGACCCTATCCGAAGGGCCGGCAAGTCTACTGAAGGAGCGCCCGTATTGCAAAACCGGCTTGCGCGATTGATGGTGTGCCCCAGGTCCCGCCGCACCTATAATACGTTGCATGGAGGCCTCCCGGGTTCTGGATCCTTGCATCGGCGTGCTCGATCGGGCGCTGCGGGCCCTTTTCGCCCCCGCCCGCGCCTCGCGCCCAGTGCCGGGACCCCCACCCGGAGCGCAAGCGCAGCAGCAGGAGCTCTCGGCCGGGGAGCGGCGCCGGGTCGCCGGTCTGATGCGGGTCAACCACGCCGGAGAGATCGCCGCCCAGGCCCTCTATCACGGCCAGGCGCTGGTGGCGCGCACCGAGGCCACCCGCGGCATGCTGCTGAAGGCGGCGCAGGAGGAGACCGATCACCTGGCCTGGTGTGAGAAGCGCCTGGCCGAGCTCGATGCGCGGCCGAGTGTGTTCAATCCCCTGTGGTACGCCGGCTCATTCGCCATCGGCGCGCTGGCGGGCCTCGCGGGCGACCGGGTCAGCCTGGGCTTCGTGGTCGAGACTGAGCGTCAGGTCGAGGGTCATCTCGATTCCCATCTCGGTGCGCTGCCGGCCGGCGACCTTCGCAGCCGCGCCATCGTGTCGGCCATGCAGGCGGATGAGGTCGCGCACGGCGCGCACGCCAAGGCGGCGGGTGGCATGGATCTGCCCGCTCCGGTGCGCGAGCTGATGCGCCGCACCGCCCGCGTCATGACGACGACCGCTTACTGGGTCTGAATGTCTTCGGCTCTGGCGTTTTGCGCATCCCGTGCGGTACGCTTGTCCCGGGCGGGTTCAAATTAAGTCATATCCTCCTCGTCGAGGCCACAGACAGCTCGGGGTGCCGTTAATGGAAGAGAACGTCGTCAAGCCGCTCAGTGACATTCCGGCGATCAACCGATTCCTCAGCTACTGCCGCATTCGCACCGTGCCCTCCAAGACGGTGGTCATCCATGCAGGCGACCTTCCCGATGTCCTCTACTACATCATCAGCGGCTCGGTCGAGGTGATGATCGAGGACGAGGAAGGGAACGAGATGGTGCTCGCCTACCTCAACCGCGGGCAGTTCTTCGGGGAGATGGGCCTGTTTTTCCAGGATCAGGCGACGCGCAGCGCGTGGGTACGCACTCGCAATGCGTGCGAGCTGGCCGAGATGACCTACCCGCGCTTCCGGCAGATCGCCGCGGAAAGCCCCGGACTGGTATTCGAGCTCGCGACCCAGCTCGCAACCCGTCTGGATCGCACCAACCGCAAGCTCGGCGATCTGGCGTTCGTCGACGTCACCGGCCGCGTCGCCCACGCCATCAATAACCTCTGCGAAGAGCCGGATGCCATGACCCACCCGGAGGGCATGCAGATCAAGGTGAGTCGGCAGGAGCTGTCCCGGCTGGTCGGCTGCTCGCGCGAGATGGCCGGAAGGGTGCTGAAGGTACTGGAGGATCAGGGACTGCTGCGCGCCACCGGCAAGACCATCGTGGTGTTCAATGCGCGGCCCAAGATGAGAACCCGTCCCGTGGTGGTGCCGGTCAAACAGACCGCCCGACCGACTCCGGTCAGCTCGGCGCACGACGACGAGGAGGAGGACGAGGACTGATTCCGCTCCCTCGGTCCGAGGGTGCCGCACAGAGGCCCGCCAGATGGCGGGCCTCGTTGTTTCGGGGCCTCGTCAGCGCGAGCGCTGCTGGGCTTCCCATTGCATCGCGAGTGGCACCTTCCTGCGGGCAAGCTTGTCGATCTCGCGCGCGTCGCGAGCCTTGCGTCGGGGATCGCGCGATGTCGCGTAGTCCGCGATCAGCTTGCGCGCATCGGCGGTCCGCTTCTTCTTCACAGCGAGATGGTGGCCGACAACGCACCCGCCCACTGCGCCCAATATGGCGTGATGGTGCGCGTAGTGGCCGGCCACCGCGCCCACGGCGGCGCCCGTCAAGCAGCCTGCCTGCGAGGCGGGCGCGATGGTGAGCAGCGTGATGAGCGCCGGCACCGCCCACAGGGCGTTCGAGCGCTTAGGCATGATTCATTCCTCTCGTTGGTTGGCAATACGATCATTCGCCGGCGATAGTCATCTCTCCCACCAGCACCGAGCCGCAGCGGATCGAGCCCCGCGCATCCACGTCATCGCCGAGCGCCACGACGTCGCGATAGATCGCGCGCAGGTTGCCCGCGACGGTCACCTCGTGAACCGGATAGGCGATGGCGCCGTCCTCGACCCAGAAGCCGCTGGCGCCGCGTGAGTAGTCCCCGGTCACTCCGTTCACCCCCTGTCCCATGAGCTCGGTGACCAGCAGCCCCGAGCCCATGTCCTTCAGGAGCCGCTCTTTCGAGCGCGACGCATCGGCATGACGACCCGACACACCGACCAGGAGGTTATGGATGCCCCCGGCATTACCGGTCGTCTTCAGCCCGAGGCGCCGGGCCGAGTAGCTGCCGAGCACGTACCCCTGGAGAACGCCCTCTCGCACCAGCTCCCGATCGTGGGTGGCCGCGCCCTCGGCATCGAACGGCGCGCTGGCCAGTCCCTTGGGGATATGGGGACGCTCGCTCATCTCCAGGAAGTCCGGAAATATCTGCTCCCCGGCCGCATCGAGCAGGAATGAGGCCTTGCGGTACTGGCTCGCACCGCGGATGGCTCCGATGAAGTGCTGAAACAGCCCACGCGCCATCTCGGGGGAGAAGACCGCCGGCGCGCGGCGGGTCGAAAGCTTGCGCGCCCCCAGTCGCGCCACGGCGCGCCGCGCGGCCGCGACGCCGACGGATTCCGGGGTCTCGAGCTCGCTCGGATCGCGCGCCGCGGTGAACCAGTAGTCGCGCTGCATCTGCCCGCCCTGCTGGGCGATGAGCGAACAGCTGACGGAATGACTGGTCCCGGAAAAGCCGGCCAGGAAGCCCAGCGAATTGCCGAACACCCCGGTGTGACGCTGGCTGCTCACCGAAGCGCCCTCGGAGTTGGTGATGCGCGCCTCGCCACTCATCCCGGCCCGCTCGCAGCGGCGCGCGAGGGTGATCGCCTCCTCCGCGGTAATCTCCCAGGGATGATCGAGGTCCAGGTCCGGAATGTCCCGCGCGAGCGCTTCAGGATCGACCAGGCCGGCATAGGGATCCTCAGCCGTGTAGCGCGCGATGGCACACGCCTTCTCCACGGTGGCGCGGACCGCCTGCCGGGTGAGATCCGCCGTACTGGCCGCTCCCTTGCGCTGGCCGAAGTACACTGTCACCGAAAGGCCCCGGTCCCGCTGGTATTCGATGGTCTCGACTTCTCCGAGCCGGACCGTGACGCCCAGCCCCTTGGCCATGCTGGCATCGGCCTCGGCCTGTGATGCGCCCTGACGGCGGGCCTCCTGCAGAGCGAAGCCGACGACATCGTGAAGCTGCGGGGGGCTGTTCGGTTCTACCGACTGCTGCATGGGTTCCATTCGGCTCCGGCAAAATTGAAGACTACAATTTTTATTTTAACGCCTCCCGAGCGATCCACCCGTGATGACTCCATCTTCCAGGGAACCCCCCTCCGACGACTCCGACCTCGAACCGCCCAGCAAGAGCGCGCGCAAGCGAACTGCGCACGCCGCCCAAGACCTGGGCGAGGCGCTGATCGGCCTGCGCCAGGCTGAGCTCGATGCGCTCGACCTGCCGGAGCCACTGCTCGATGCCATCCGCGAGGCGCGCCGCATTCGCAGCCGCGCTGCGGGCGCGCGCCAGCGGCAGTACATCGGCAAGCTGATGCGGGGAATCGATCCCGAGCCCATCCGTCGCGCGCTGGCGACGCGTAGTGAGCAGGATGTCCAGGAAACCCAGCGTTTCAAGCGTGCCGAAGCCTGGCGACAGCGCCTGCTCGAGGAGGGTGAGGTCGCGCTCGAGGAGCTTTCGCGATTGAGGCCCGATCTCGACCGGCCCCATCTGGCCCGCCTGGTGAGCGCTGCCCGGCGGGCCACGCCCGGCGATTCAGGCCGGAGCCAGGGTCCCGCAGGTCGTGAGCTCTTTCGCGCTTTGCGCGCCCTGCTTGGGTAAAATGCCCAGATGAAAGAATCGTCTGGAACGATCTTTAACGCGGCGCAGCCGCTCCCCCCCAGGGGTGAGGCTCAAGATGAGCCACGTAAACCGCTGGTCGGCATCATCATGGGCTCCTCCTCGGACTGGGAGACCCTGCGGGCAGCCGCCGACATGCTCGACAAGCTTGCCGTCCCGTATGAGGTCCAAGTCGTCTCGGCGCACCGCACGCCGGATCTGCTCTTCGAGTATGCCTCGCAGGCCTGCGAGCGTGGGCTTGAGGTCATCATCGCCGGAGCGGGCGGAGCGGCCCATCTGCCCGGCATGACCGCCGCGAAGACCAGCCTGCCGGTTCTCGGGGTACCGGTCCAGTCAAAGACCCTCGGGGGCCTCGATTCCCTGCTGTCCATCGTACAGATGCCCGCAGGCGTGCCTGTCGCCACCTTTGCCATCGGTGCCGCGGGAGCGACCAACGCGGCGCTGTGCGCCACCGCCATCCTCGCCAACAAATATCCCGCCTTCTCGGCGGCGCTCGCATCCTTCCGCCGCAACCAGACCGCCGGGGTCCTCGCCCACCCCGATCCCCGTACGGTGGAGCGCGCATGACCGTCGGCGTCGTGGGCGGAGGCCAGCTCGGCCGCATGTTGGCTTTGGCCGGCTACCCGCTGGGAGTGGATTTCCTGTTTCTCGACCCCGCGCGCGAGGCGCCGGCGGGCCGGGTGGCGCCCGTGGTGCACGGGGCATTCACCGATCCGCAGCTGCTCGAGTGGCTGGCGGGCGAGTGCGAGGTCATCACCTTCGATTGGGAGAACATCTCGGTCGAGGCGCTGCGCGAGCACGCCTCGGGCCACCAGGCCCGGATCTGCCCCCCGATCACCGCCCTGGCGGCTGCGCAGGACCGCGTCTCGGAGAAGCGACTGTTCGAGCGGCTCGGGATTCCGACCACGCGCTGGCGCGCGGTAGGATCCGTGTCTCAGCTCGAGCGGGCGCTCACCGAGGTGGGTCTGCCGGGTGTGCTCAAGACACGCCGCATGGGATACGACGGCAAGGGTCAGCTGCGGATCCGGACGCGCGAGGACGCGCACCGTGCCTTCGAGTCCCTGGGCGATGTGCCCCTCATCTACGAGGAGTGGGTGCCGTTTGACTGCGAGGTGTCCATCATCGGCGCACGCAGCGTACGCGCAGAGACCGTGGTCTATCCCCTGTGCGGCAACGTCCACGCTGACGGCATCCTGCGCTTGACCCGCGCTCCCTTCGGGCCGGCCTCGTGGCAGCGTGCTGCCGCTCGCCATCTGGCCCGCTGTCTGCAGCATTTCCGCTATGTCGGCGTGCTCGCCGTGGAGTTCTTCGTGCGCAACGGGCGCCTGATCGCCAATGAGATGGCCCCCCGCGTACACAACTCCGGTCATTGGACCATCGAGGGCAGCGCCACCAGTCAGTTCGAGAACCACCTGCGCGCCATCCTCGGCCTGCCGCTCGGCTCGACGCGCTCGCTCGGGCACAGCGCCATGATCAATCTGATCGGCGAGGTGCCACCTCGCGAGCAGCTGCTCGCCGTCGAGGGGCTGCACCTGCACGATTACGCCAAGCAGCCCCGGACCGGGCGCAAGGTCGGCCACTGTACTCTGGTGGAGGACACGGCCGCGAAGCGCGACCGCCTGGCGCGTCGTCTGCTCAAGACGCTCGCCCCCAGGGTGCGTTTTTCATGAACGCGGTAGCATAATCGGGCAGCCATGTACATCGAGCCGTTCCAACTCAAGGATCTGCCGTTTCGCCTCAGCCCCGACCCGCAGTTCCTGTATCTGTCGAAACAGCACGCCCGCGCCAAGGCGTACATGGAGTCGACGATCTGGTTCGCCGACGGCTTCGTGGTGATCACCGGAGAGATCGGCGCCGGCAAGACCACGCTGATCGAGTCATTCCTCAAGGAAATCCCTCCGGACGTGGTCGTCGCGCAGATCAACCAGACGCAGGTCTCCGCGATCGACTTCCTGCAGTCGGTGCTCTCGCAATTCGGGTTCTCGCCTTTCAAGATGAAGAAGGGCGAGCTGCTCGCGACCCTCAATAACTTCCTCATCGAGCAGTACGCCGCCGGCAGGCGCGTGCTGTTGATCGTCGATGAAGCGCAGAACCTCTCGATGCGGGTGCTGGAGGAGATCCGCCTGCTCTCGGGAGTCGAGACCACCCGGGAAAAGGTATTGCGCATCATTCTCGCCGGCCAGCCGGAGCTCAATGCCAAGCTCGATGCGCCGGAACTCGTGCAGCTCAACCAGCGCGTGCGGCTGCGCTTCCATCTCACGACGCTCTCACAGACGGAAACCGCCGAATACATCCGCCACCGGCTCGAGGTGGCGGGCGCCGGCGATCGGCAGCTGTTCGACGAGGATACCTTCGCCGAGATCTTCCGCTACTCCGGCGGCGTACCCCGCCTGATCAACACCCTGTGCGACACGGCGATGATGGCCGCCTACACGGCCGATCGCGACCGGGTCACGGCCACGGACATCGCCAGCGCCGTGAGCGAGCTGCAGTGGACCGAGTTTTCGGCCCGTCCCTATCGCCAGAATACCTCCGGCGCCACGACTTCGGGCACCCCGCGCGGCGCGGCGCGGGCGGATGCCGCGCTCGCGCCCCTGGCGCGGCTGGTCGTCGTCGAGGGGGGACGGACGGTAGCGGAGATTCCGCTCGTGCCGGGCCGGGTCATCATCGGCCGCACCCCCGACAATGATCTGCAGCTCGACAGCCGCTTCATCAGCCGCCACCACTGCCAGCTCACCACCACGAGCCATTCCACCGTCATCGAGGACCTCAACAGCACCAACGGCCTGTACGTCAGGGCCACGCGGGTGCATCGCCGATATCTGCGCGACGGCGATGTGGTGTTGCTGGGCAAGCACGAGTTGATCTACGCCGATGAGCGGATGAACCGTTCACGCAATCCGAGCGATACGCTGCCCGCGATCCCGGCGCTCGGAGGGCATGACGAGGAAACCCTCGCCGGCGACGAATTGCCGTCCGATTTCGTCCTGGGTCCGACCCGCAATCCCTCCTGACCGGACGGCGCGCCCAGGCGCGCCGCGCCTCATCCGCCCCCCCCCTGGAGCGCGATCGCAGCGGGATGGCCCGGGGCGCTAGGCGTGCGTCACCTGCAGGATGCTGTGGCGGATCTGCTCACTCAGCACGAACTGGGCATCCGCGGCCACCCGCATCAGCACCTCGTCGAACTCCAGGGCCCCGCCGCCGTTGCTGCGGATGACGTCGCGGCGACGCAGCAGGTCGATGAAGTTCTCGAACATCGATCGATCGAAGAATTCCGGTGAGTTCAGGCCATAGAGCATGGCGATGCGTTGCGCCGCCAGCTGGCAGCGCTCTTCGAGCACGCTCTGGGTGATGGCGCCGGAGCCCGCCTCGAGCAGCAGTGCGATCGCCAGGTAATAACGCTCGACGGTCTGGATGGTCGCCTGCGCCAGGATCGACAGCTGCATGGCCTGCATGGTCGCGGGCGGCGGGCGGCGCCACACGGCCCGCCCGGGCTCGGACTCGATCAGTCCGTGGCGCGCAAGCTCCGCGAGCATGCTGTCCACGGCCTGCGGCAGCTCTTCTTCGTGGAAGTTGAGGAACAGCTCCGCCGCGATGTACGGATAGATCCTGCCGGCGAGGCGCCGGATGTCCTCGTGGCGCACCGCGGAATTGCTCACGAACACGCACGCGATCAGCGATGGCATGGCGAACAGGTGCAGCACATTGTTGCGAAAATAGGCGGCCAGCACGGCGCTCTCGTCGCTCATGCGCAGGATGTCGCCGAGCGGATGCGTCTGCCGCTGCAGCACCTTCATCGACTCCCCGTAGGCGATGATCTCGCGCCCGGACAGCCCGGTGACCGTCACCCGCTCACCGTAGCGAATGCCGCCGAGGAGTGCCCGGTACAGGTCGATCTGGCGCTCGAGGTCTGCTTCGGGCAGCGCCTGGCGGGGCATGGCCAGCAGGATCATCGCCAGCAGATTCACAGGCGTGACCGCGGCGGCCGCGTTGATATTGCGCATGATGCGCGCGGCCAGATCTTCGACGGCCGCGGCAATCCACGACGCGCGCGTGTCGTCCTCGAAAAGCCTCTCCCGCCAGGGCCCGTGCCGGTCGAGGATCTCATCGAGCGCAATGGGCTCGCCGAGATTGACGTGCACGCGCCCGAACTTTTCACGGAGCCTGCCGAGGGAGCGCAGCAGACCGAGCACGGTTTCCTTTTCCTTAGGCTTACCGGAGAGCTCCCCGACATAGGTCGCCCCCTCGATGATGCGCTCGTAGCCGAAGTACACCGGCACGAAGACCACCGGCCGCACCGGGTCGCGCAGGAAGCTGCGCACGGTCATCGACAGCATGCCGGTCTTGGGCTTCAGGAGCCTGCCGGTGCGGCTGCGGCCGCCTTCGATGAAATATTCGATGGAATGACCCCGGGCCATGATGGCCGCGAGGTATTTCATGAACACGACCGTATACAGGCCGTTGCCCCGGAACCTGCGGCGGATGAAGAAGGCGCCGCCCATGCGCAGAAAGCGCCCGATGACGGGCAGATCGAGATTGATGCCCGCGGCGATGTGGGGCACCGCATAGCCGTTGACGTAGATCACGTACGACAGCAGCAGGTAATCCATGTGGCTGCGATGGCATGGGACGTAAATGATCTCGTTCCCCTGAGCCACGCGCTCGAGCGTCTCGAGGTGCCCGACATCCACGCCGTCGTAGAGTTTACTCCATAGCCAGGTCAATACCGGCTCGAAGAAACGGACGAAGACGTGTGAATAGTTGGCCGCGATTTCCTTGGCGTAGCGCACCGCCTCGCGCATCGCAGCGCGGCGCGAGATGTTCTTCTCCTTCATCAGCTGAGTAACGGCGACGCGCACCGCACGTGTGCGCAACACCCGGGTGACCACGGTGCGCCGATGAGACAGATCCGGCCCCATCCGGGCCGTGCGCCTCTGGACGTACAAGGCCCGAAGTGCGCGCGCCACACGGCGACCGCGAACGGCGAGGCCCGATTCCTCCCCGACGAGGCTGCGCAGCGATATCGGTTCCTCGAACTCCACCAGCGTGTCGCGACCGTTGAACAACACCTGGGGGAGCTTGCGCAATCGGGAGGTGAGCGCCCAGTTCTCGCCCAACAGCAGCCGGAACCAGGACTTTTCCCGCTGCGGCGCCCGCCCCCAGTAGACGGCCACCGGCACCAGATCCACATCCAGCTCCGGGTCGGCATCGAGCAGGTGCAGCAGCTGCGCGATCTGCTGCGGGGGGCGGCGGTCCAGGCGCTCGTTCCAGAAGCCGCGCAGGCGGCTGAGGTAGAAGTACGAATGCAGATTGCCGCCGTGCCCGGGAAGACGCCTGCGGGGACGGGGAAACTTCAATCGCGCGCAGACGTTTTGCAGCACGGCGAGATCGGTGGCGCTGCGCCGCTCGAGCACGTAGCACACCGGGTTGCTGCGGCCCTGCAGCTTCGCGGCCGCATCCTCGGGCACGACCTTGAAACGCACCCACAGCGCGAGCAGCCGATGCAGCAGCCAGTTCATGGCGCGATTATTCGAAGGCCGGAGCGGGCAGATCGAGCGCGATCAGAAAATACTCGAACAGGTGCTGGATGACATGAATCTGATTATGCAGGTTGTGGTCGCTGTCGAGTATGTGCAGGGCCGCGTGGCAGGCCTGCGCGAAGCGAACGCTGTGCTCGAAGGGCACGACATCATCGCGCCACCCGTGGACCACCGCGGCCGAGCAATCGACGATGCCCTCGCGCAGCGGGGGCAGCTGTGGGAAATAGAGCGCGGGAGCCATCAGGAAGATGCCTCGCGCGTGCAGCATCGAGGCCGATGCGACCGCGACGTAGCCGCCGAGGCTGGAGCCGACCAGCACGAGGTCGCCGGTCAGCTCCTTGCAGAATTCCGCCAGCCTTGCGATCCGGGCGCGCGGATCGTCGATGCCACGGTAATCGACCGAGTGGGCCTCATACCCTTCGCCGCGCGCGATCTCGGCCAGCGCGGAGATCTTGCGACCCCACGGCCCGCTCGCCTGACCGTGCGAGAATACCACGTGCCGCCGCGTCGCCGCGGAATCGGCCGCACCGGAGAGCTCGGTGGAGGAAGGCATCGCTTGAGTCATCGGACCGGATGATGCCGACAAACGGGGGCGCGCGCTATAGCCTGATGGTCTCGGGCTGCCCGCCAGCGGTCGCCAGGCGATTGACCGACACCGAGCGGGCCCGGCTCACCGACGGGTCATGGCTCACGAGCCACGTATCGAATTCCCCGGGCCGGCGGGCGGCGATTCCAAAGAGCAGATTGATGCGGCCCGCGGCGACGGATAAGGCGTCGTTGATGCGCTCGTCGCACACCACGAAATAGCGCTCCGAGCGGGTGGCTCCGGCAAAGGCGCCGCGAGCGGCCAGCGTCTCGAGATAAGAGCCCACCAGCGAACGCGCACGCGACCAGGTTGTCGGATTGTTTTGCTCGAGCAGCACCCAGCGCGTGCCACGCTCGATACTGGAGGCGATCGATAGCGCCAGGCGCCGCGCCGACAGGTAGATCCAGTCGGGAGATCCGCAGCCCCCTGTGGCGAGCGTGCGGGCGATCACGGCAGGCGCATCGGCGGCCCTGCGGGCCAGCAACGCATTGATGCCCGATTGAGCCAGGCGCACGCGCTGCGCTTCGGACAGATCGACGGCCGGACGCACCCCGAGGCGCAGCACCCAGTCCTCCTCCGCGGCGCGCAACGCATGTGCCTCCTCCGCGCGCGAGAGCAGACCCGCCGCGGCTCCGCAGGATGCAAAGGTCTCCTCGCGGCCTCGCAGCGGATCGAATGCACGCACTCTGGGGTAGCACATGAAGGCGCTCTCGCTGCGAAACGGCCATGTGCGCATGCCCTCGATCGCCTTCTGTGCGCTCGACCAGCCGGTCGGGGGATCCACGATCAGCAAGGCGTGCCGCTCGCGGCACAGCCGCGCCGCCACGAGGAGCGTTCCCAGGCCGACGTCCTGATCGCGCGTCAGCGGCGGTATGCACAGGAAGTCGAAATCCTCGTTGCGCAGCGCGAAAAGCCCTGTGCGATCGGAAGCGGACCCGATGACGTCATAATCGGTCAGCGGCTTCCCGTCGTCACCGTCGGAGTTGGAGCACGTGTAGCCAACCGGGCAGCCCCCGGAGCCCGAGCGGTCCGGGCGCTGCGATGGCAAAGGCTCGGTGACCCTCACCAGTTCCGATCGCAGTAACAGCTCGCCGACGAACCGGTCCGAATCCAGGGCAAGCGAGACGCGGCGGAAGATCTCCTGATCCTCGACCCGCTCGGACCCCGTCGAGCGGACTCGCTGCAGCACCAGGTTGAATCGCTCCTCTCCGGCGATCCCGTCATAGTCCACCGAGGCCCGCAGGTACTCGCGCGAGCCGGGGTATACGCCGGCAAGGCGCAGCACCCCCGCGCCGGCCGGTAATCCGAGCGTCGGAGCACGGGCGCCGTTGGCGACCCGCACGATGAGTGCGCGCCGGCCGCCGATGGCGAAGAACTGCTCTACGGCATAGGAAAGGGTGGAGGGCTGCCACAAACCGCCGAAAAGTCGCTGGAAATCGGCGAACCCGTCCACCGGGACGGGCCGGTGCAGAGGTCCCTTGAGCGCGCGCCCGACGAAAGCGGTGACCGGCCGCCGATGCTCGATCACCGGCTCGGCCCAATCTCGCGTGCGCGTAAGACCCGGCGTGCCGCTTTCGGCCACTCGATGCCCTCAGTATCCCCGGTACGTTGTTCTCGTGGGGGTGGACAACTTTACCACCGGAGTGTGATTCCTGCCTGCGGGCAAGACTGAAGAAGCCCCCTTCGAGGGCGCAACGCAACCCTGCCCCCTCCCTGGCCGCCGGCCTGTCCACGCCCGCGACTTCCCCGGCCTGAGCGGCGTCGGCCGCGCCGGATGGGTCTATCGCGTGTGCGTGTCGGACGGTTTCGCCGCCGCGGCCGATGTGCCCGAGCCGTGGGGCTTGGCGGAGGCCGGCGCGGCCTCACCCGCGAACCGCGGGTCGAACTCGGCATCAGTCATGGGCAGATCCGTCTTGCCGTCCCAGGTCGAGGCGGCAGGCAGCCGATTCTGCACCAGCACCGCGACCGGCGCCGGCCCCTGCCCCGAGACGGGTAGCGGAACGACCCTCGGTGCCCTCACGAGCGCCTGCACCCGCCGCCAGTCGACCTTCTCGTGGTGACGGGCGAGCAGTCGGCGCTGCGTGCGCCTCAGCATGCTCCCAAGCAGGCGGGTCCCGGCTTTCCAGGGTCGCCTGTCATCCGCCAACGGGGCATAGGACTGCAGGTACAGGCGGCCGTCATTCCAGCCGAACAGGTAGGGTTGATTGACGACGCGCACGAGCGTGCGATTGCGCGCCATGCGGAAGATCTGCGCGATGTCCTCCGGATAGAGGTGGATGCAACCGTGACTGACACGCCGACCGACGCTCACCGGCTCGTTGGTGCCGTGGATCAGGTAGCCGGGCCAACCCAGATGCAGCGCATAGTCTCCGAGTGGATTGTTGGGACCGGGACCGACCACCGGCGGCAGGGGCGCGCCCTCCCTGGCATGCTCGGCCATGATCGAGCGCGGCACGTGCCAGACGGGATTCTTCTCTCGCCACACGACCCGGGTCGCTCCCACGGGAGTGTGCCAGCCCATCCGACCGATGCCCACCGGATGGGTGAGGACGATTTGGGGCTCACCGGGCCTGTGCGGCGGGTAATAAAACAGGCGGAACGCCGCGATATTGACGACGATGCCGCTGCGGGGCGCCTCGGGCAGGACGAACTGCGTCGGTACGATGACGGGGGTTCCCACCTTCGGGACCCACGGGTCGACTTTGGGATTGGCACGGACGATTTCGTCGTAGCCCACGTTGAACAAACGCGCGATGTCCGAAAGCGTCTGGCCCTGGGCGACTTTGACGACCTGCACCCGGCCGATCACATCCTGACCTGGCTTCAGCACGAACCGCTGCGCCGGCGATGGCAGCGGCAGCGGAGGCGAAGCAGAGACGGTCCGCACGACCTTCGGTCGAGATGACGGAACGGGCACGGGCTTCAGCAGCGAGCAAGCGGCGGCGGCGAGGGGAAGGCCGGCGAGCAGAACCAGACGCAGGGGGACGTGCTTGCGCATTCAGGGATTATGGCATCCGGCAGTGCGCATGAAACCCGTCGCGGACGCGCGACGCAAAGAGACGGAGGGAGAAAGAACCCCGATCCCCTGGGCAGCTCATCCGCGTGCACGCGCGGCGGTGCTTTGCCAAGACCGGCGAGCATGCGTCCGCCGGGGATCGGGGCGAAGGCGGACTCCGATCGAGGGGTCGTCCGCCAGGGGGGACTCTAGTGAAGTCGTGCCCAATGCAGGATCCGGATATCTTCCGAATCCAGATCGAAATTCAAGGCGAGCAGCGAGCGCAGCTCCCGCATCTCGCGGCTCCTTCTGAGCGGCTGCCGCAATTCCACCACGCCGCTCCACTCGTGAGCCGCGGCCGTGCCCGGCGCTCTGGCGCCGCCCGTGAGGAAATGCGTGTAGTACTTGGCAGCCACGAAATCAAGCGTAGAGCTGGCAAGCTGAACCTGCCGTGAAGCCGTGCTCAGAACCGTCGCAATTTCGCGTCACCGGCGCGCGCCGTAGAATTCCCCCAATGACCCGATACAGATCTCCGTCGCCGCCATCCTCGAAGTACATCACGCCGCAAGGCGCGAACCGACTCCGCGAGGAGCTCGAGCGGCTTTGGCGCTTCGAGCGCCCGCAGGTCACGCAGGCCGTCGCCGAGGCCGCCGCACAGGGCGACCGCTCGGAGAACGCTGAGTACACCTACGGCAAACGGCGCTTGCGCGAGATCGACCGGCGCGTGCGGCACCTGCGTAAGCGACTCGAGGGCATGACCGTGGTCGACCAGCCCCCGGCGGATCCGCGTCGCGTGTATTTCGGCGCCTGGGTCAGCCTCGAGGCGCAGGACGGCCAGGAAGCACGCTACCGCATCGTCGGCCCCGATGAGATCGATCGCGAGCCGGGCTACATCAGCATGGACTCGCCCCTGGCGCGGGCATTGCTCGGGCGGCGCCTCGACGACGAAGTGACGGCCGAGGTGCCGGGCGGCCGTCAGAGCTTCGTGATCGTCGAGATCGAATACGAGGTGATCACCACGTCACCCGCACGTTCTTGAACTGCCACGGATCGCTCGTATCGACGTCTTCGGGAAACAATCGCCCGCGCTCGTGCAGAGGCGTCCAGTCGGTGTAGTGCCCGACGACCGGCCCGAGGTAGGGCATGCAGATCTCGAGGTTGCGCCGGTAGTCCATCTCTTCGGGCTCGACGATGCCGCGGTTGGGGTTCTCCATCGCCCAGATCACGCCCGAAAGCACCGCAGCGGTCACCTGCAGGCTCGTGGCGTTGTTGAACGGGGCCAGCCTGCGCGCCTCCTCGATCGAGAGCTGCGAGCCGTACCAGTAGGCGTTTTTCTTGTGGCCCGCGAGCAGCACGCCGAGCTCATCGATGCCGCCCACGATCTCCTCCATGAGGATGCGCTGGCGCTCCTGCTGCACGTAGTTGCGCCCGGCGAGCTCGTGCACGGACATCACCGCGCAATCGCAAGGATGGTAGGCGTAATGCACGGTGGGCCGGTACACCGCCTGCGATCCTTCACGCACGGTCAGGTAGTCGGCAATGGAGACTGCCTCGCCGTGCGTGATGCAGAATCCGTGGAAATGCCCCGCAAGCGGCGTCCAGGTGCGCACGCGGGTCCCGGCGCCGGGCTGCATCAGGTAGATCGCGGACAAACAGCCCGTCTCATGACGCTTGCCGTCGCGGGGAAAGTTGCGCTCATGCGTACCCCAGCCCATCTCGCTCGGCTGCGAGCCTTCGCTCACGAAGCCGTCGATCGACCAGGTGTTGACGAACTCGCCGGGCTGCTTCGGCACGGTCGAGGCCTGCGAGTCGCGCTCGGCGACGTGGATCACCTTCACGCCCAGGCGGCGCGCGAGGTCACCCCAGTCGGCCCGGGAGGCGGGATTGCCGGCATCGACCCCGGTGTCGGCGGCGATGTTGAGCAGCGCCTGCTTGACGAAGTGTGACACCAACCCGGGATTGGCGCCGTGGGTCAGCACCGCGGTGGGAGCCCGGTCATTGCCCTGGCGCAGCGCCAGCGCCTCTTCGCGCAGCGCATAGTTGGTACGCCGGCCCGCCGCCACCGTCGGATCGGTGTATCCGCCGGGCCAGGGCTCGATGCAGGTATCGAGGTACATCGCGCCCTTCTCCCAGCACAGCTTGATGAGAGCGAGGGTCGAGACTTCCACCGAGACATTGATCAGAAAATCGCCGCGGCCGAGCAACGGCGCGAGCACCCTCCGGTAATTCTCGCGGCTGAGCCGCTCCTCGACGAAACGGACGCCGTAGCGCTCGGCTTCGGACTTGCCCTTGTCCTGCGCGGTGACGATGGTGATGCGCTCCGCAGGAACGCCGATGTGCCGCAGAATCAGCGGCAGCACACCCTGCCCGATGCTGCCGAAGCCGACGAGAAGGATGCGGCCGGGGAATTCGACGTGAATCTTGTGCTCGCTCATGATACCTGGAGATCTTCAAACCAACCCGGAGCGGCGGCGCGCCGCTCCCCCCAAGGCCGCAGGGTATCACAGGCTCAGCGATTGGCTGCAGAGCGGGCCGGTCTCAGCGCCGCCAGTGCGGCGGATACGTGCGCTCGTAGCCCGGCAGCGCCTCGATGCGCGCGAGCCATCGTCCGAGGGCCGGATAGTTCACTTCCACCGGCATGAAACGCGAGGCGAGCTCGGCGGCCGAGGACCGCTCGAGCGCGCGCTTCAGCAGCTGGATGCCCGGAAAGATCACCATATCGACCGCCGAGAAGCGCTCCCCGACCACCCAGTCGGACTTCGAGAGACGTCCCTCGATGGTGCGCGCCTCGCTCGCCACCGCGTGCATGGCCTGCGTGATCTCATCGCTGCGCAGGTCGGCGCGCCCTCCGAACACCCCCCGGGTGATCGTCGTGACGTGCGGCTCGATGTACGCCTGGTACTCGCAGATCACGCGCATGATGGTACCGGCCTCCTCGGCGCCGGCGCCGAAGATCGGCCGATCGGGATACTTCTGGTCGAGGTAGTACAGGATGGCGAGCGACTCGAAACAGACATAATCGCCGTCCCGCAGCACGGGCAAGCGCCCGCGGGGATTCATCTGCAGCATCTGGGGGGATTTGTGCTCCTGCCGGGAGAACTCCAGCAGATGGGCGGTGTACGGCAGGCGCTTGAATTCGAGCGCGAGCAGCACTCGCCACGCATACGGGCTCCCGCTGCCCCAGTAGACCTCGATCGCCATCGATCCCCCGTCGAAGATATGCTGCGATTGTACCTGCTGCGCCGGGGAGGACCGAGATGTTCGATACGCTGATCACACCACGCCAGCTCGCGGCAAGGCTCGGCGAGCCCGCCCTGATCGTCATCGACTGCCGTTTCGATCTGGGACGCCCCGACTGGGGTGAGGGGGAACACCTGCGCGCCCGCATTCCCCAAGCGCGCTACGCGCATCTGGATCGCGACCTGTCGGGGGCGGTCAGCGCCTCCACAGGACGTCATCCGCTCCCCTCCCCGGAGGCGCTCACCGGGCGGCTCTCGCGTTGGGGCATCGATGACCGCTCTCAGGTGATTGCCTACGACCAGGGACCGGGCGCCCACGCGGCGCGGCTCTGGTGGCTGCTGCGCTGGATGGGACACCGGCAGGTGGCCGTGCTCGATGGCGGGCTCGCCGCGTGGCAGGCGCAGGGCCTGCCCATGGAGGAGGGTCCTTCGAGCATCCCGGCGCCCCACCTCGCGCGATTCGAAGGCCGTCCCGATGAGCGAAAAGTGGCGCACACCGCCGAGATCGAGCGCGCGGTCGAGGAAGGCGCCCTCGCCCGCCGGGAGTGGGTGTTGGTGGATGCACGCGCCGCGGACCGCTTCGCGGGATGCAACGAGACGCTCGATCCCGTGGCGGGCCACGTGCCCGGGGCCTGCAACCACCCGTTCACCGACAACCTGGACGCGGGACGATTTCTTCCCTCCGCCGCGCTGCGCGAGCGTTTCGAGCGGCTGCTCGCGGGACGACCCGCCGAAGCGGTGATCTGCATGTGCGGCTCGGGCGTGACGGCCTGCCACAACCTGCTCGCCCTGGAGGTGACAGGCTTGAGCGGTGCGAGACTGTACGCGGGGTCCTGGAGCGAGTGGATCCGCGACCCGCGGCGCCCGGTCGCTAAAAATTCGTCGTGAGGACTTTCCCTGCCACGTGGTTTTGATATCTTCCGCGCCAGAATCATCCCTCCCCATCGTCGCAGCGGAACTTGCTTACGTGGCCGTAGATCCCAAGAGTCTTTCCCATCGTCCCAGCCCCGGACCGCAATGGCGGATCGAGGACTCCCTGGAGCTGTACCACGTCAACGCGTGGGGCAAGGGATATTTCGGGATCAACGAAGCCGGTCACGTGGTGGTCCGCCCGGACACCCAGCCGGGCAGCGACATCGACCTCTACGAGGTGATCGAGGGTCTCGAGGCGCGCGACCTGACCACTCCGGTGGTCGTGCGCTTCTCCGACATCCTGGCGCACCGGCTGAAGCATCTGCACGACGCCTTCGCGCAGGCCATTGCCGAGAACGACTACCGCAACCGCTACGCCTCGGTGTTTCCCATCAAGGTGAACCAGCAGCGCCTGGTGGTCGAGGAGGTGTACCGCTACGGCGCGCAGTTCGGGTTCGGCCTCGAAGTCGGCTCCAAGCCCGAGCTGCTCGCGGTCATGGCGATGACCGAGAACGCCCCGGACCGGCTGATCATCTGCAACGGCTTCAAGGATGACAGCTACATCGAGGCGGTGACGCTGGCGACCAAGCTCGGCCGCACCATCATCCCGGTGGTGGAGAACTTCGATGAGCTCTCGCTCATTCTCAAGCACTCGGACAAGTACCAGGTGCGGCCACGCATCGGCGTGCGGGTGAAGCTGGTGACCGAAGGCTCGGGCAAATGGCGCGACTCGACGGGCGAGAAATCGAAGTTCGGCCTGTTCATCACCGAGATTCTCGAGCTCTTCCAGGTCCTCAAGGCCCGCGACATGCTCGATTGCCTGCAGCTCGTGCACTGCCACCCAGGCAGCCAACTGCAGGACATCCGGCGCGTGAAGGACGCGATCAACGAGCTGACCCATGTCTACGCCGAATTGAAGCTCATGGGCGCGGGCCTGAAGTACATCGACATCGGCGGCGGGCTGGGTGTCGATTACGACGGCAGCGGCACGAACTTTTCTTCGTCGATGAACTACACGCTGAACGAATACGCGAGCGATGTCGTGTATCGGATCGCCAGCGTGTGCAACGCGCGCGACATCCCGCACCCGATGATCATCAGCGAGTCCGGCCGCGCGGTCGCCGCTTACCACAGCGTGCTGGTCTTCGATGCGCTCGGCTCCTCGGCGCTCGACAAGTTCCAGGTGACCGGCCAGGAGGACAAGGACTACGACGGCCAGGAGGAGCTGCCGCAGCCGGTGCGCGACCTGTTCGTGGCGTTCCGCGCGGTCAGCCGCCGCCGGCTGGTCGAGTGCTACCACGATGCGCTGACCGCGCGCGACCAGACCATGCAGATGTTCAACCTGGGACTGCTCTCGCTGGAGGTCCGGGGGCTCGCCGAGCGCCTGTACTGGGCGACCTGCGCCAAGATCCGTGACGTGTGCCGCCGGGTCGATCGCCAGCCGGAGGAGCTCGAGGGTCTCGAGTCCATCCTCTCCGACACGTATTTCTGCAATTTCTCGGTGTTCCAGTCGCTGCCCGACAGCTGGGCCATCGATCAGCTCTTCCCGATCATGCCCATCCACAGGCTGAGCGAGCGCCCTGCCCGGACCGGGGTGCTGGCGGACATCACCTGCGACTCTGATGGCAAGATCGATCACTTCGTCTCGCTGCGCGAGGAAAAACGCACGCTCGAGCTGCACGAGCTCAGAGCCGGCGAGAAGTACTACCTGGCGGTCTTCCTCGTCGGGGCATACCAGGAGACCCTCGGTGACCTGCACAACCTCTTCGGAGACACCCACGTCGTGCACGTGAGGCGCCACGACGAGGGCGGCTGGTGGATCGAGGAAGTCGTCAAAGGGGACACCGCCAACAGGGTGCTGGAATACATGGAGTACGACGTCGCCGAGCTTTCCCCGGCCCTGACACGGGACTGCGAGCGGGCCATTCGTGACGGGCGTATGAGCATTGCCGAGAGCCAGGTTCTCAAGCGCTTCTACGACAACGAGCTCAATGGCTATGCCTACCTGGAGCCTGCCTCCAGCTAGCTCGACTGCGCGGGCATCCCGTTGCGGTCATGCAACAATCGGGGCCGGGTGCGCCTGGGAGCGGACCTGCGGCCGTGGCGCGCCCGCGAGACTGTTTGCTTCCCGCAAAAGCCGGGAGTAGCATGAAGCCGTATCTTCGCAGTGGATTGATCACGCTTGTATTTCCGGCTCCTTCGATCCTCTCCCCGCACACGTTCCCGCAAGACCCCGCGGTATCCGCGGGCGGCTTGGGCCGTCCGCTGACCGCTCTGCCAAGAGAGACCTCCGGATGACGACGATTTACGTAGGCAATCTGCCTTTCAATGCCACCGAGCAGGACGTCAAGTCGCTTTTCGAGCGTCACGGCAAGGTGGAATCGGTCAAGCTCATCAACGACCGGGAAACCGGCAAGCCACGAGGCTTCGGCTTCGTAGAGATGTCACCGGGCGAGGCTCAGGGGGCGATCCAGGCGCTGAATGGCTTTCAGATGAACGGTCGGGCGTTGCGGGTCAATGAGGCCCAGGAGCGCGCTCCACGCCCCCGTTCGGGCGGCGGCCCGTTCCGCCGGTAGAACTCTTGCGCCGTGCCGGGGGTGCAGGCCACCGGCGCGGCGCAAGCGCCTCCGGAAGAAGTGCCGGCTGCACCGGCCGATGGTCATGATCGAAGAGCCCCGCTCGGTCGGGGTTTTTTTCCATTGCCCCGCCGCCCACAATGGCGCCCCATGCGCACGCGCCTGACAGCAGTTTCGGCCGCAGTGGCCGCCTGGGCGGCCCTGACCCTGCTCTCGGGTTGCGTCACCGCCCCGAGCCGGCAGACCACCACCAATGCGCTCGATGCGATTCTCGCCGGCCCCCGGCCCGCGACCGAGCGCAGCCGCGACCAGGATCGGCATCCGGCGCAGACGCTGCTCTTCTTCGGCATCCGACCCGGGTCCCGGGTGCTCGAGGTCTGGCCCACCACGGGTTATTTCACGCGGATCATCGCCCCCCTGGTGCGTCGCAGCGGGCAATTCTACGTTGGGGTAATCCCCCCCGGACACAGCCCTTTCCTCGCTGCGCGCCTCGCCCAGTACCGCCGGATGCTCGCTTCCCGGCCGCAACTTTACGACCGCGTGCACGTCGTGCCATTTCCGGCGGATGGGAGTGATGCGCTGCCACCCGGTTCGGTGGACATGGCGCTGGCGTTCGGTGACCTGCACCGCTGGATGGCGCTAGGTGTCACCCCGCAGGCCCTCGCCTCGATCTACCGGGCGCTGGCGCCAGGCGGTGTGCTCGGTGTGGTGGATAACCGTGCAGACCCGTCCGTTGCGCAGGATCCGCGCGCGAGAAACGGGTACGTCAGACAGGATTACGCGATCCGCCTGATCGAGTCGGCGGGCTTCAGGCTGGTGGCCACCTCCGAGGTCAATGCCAATCCCCTCGACACTCGCAACTATCCGGCCGGCGTGTGGACGCTCCCGCCGGCATACCGGCTGGGGCAGATCGACCGGGCCCGCTACGCGGCCATCGGTGAGAGCGACCGCTTCACCCTCAAGTTCATCAAGCGCGGCGGGCACTGATCGATTGGCGGAAATCGCCGAGGCGATTTCCGCGAGACCCTACACATTTGCCGCGGGCTCGGGAGCGGCCCTTCGCCCGCGATGACGTGCCAACGTCTCCTGGCGATATCCGCGAGGCCCTACCACATCTCCGTCAGGCGCGCGCCGAGGTCCAGCGCCGGCCCTGCACGCTCTTCCGCGGCCTCTTCCGTGAGGTCTGCCCCCGGAAGCGCAACGACCTCCAGGCGCTCGAGCACCGCGTCGGTGAGGAACCGGCTGCGACCACCATACACGTGCGCATCGCCATGGCGATGCTGCTTCGTCACGTGAAATTTCAACGGCTCGATCAGCATCAGATCATTGCGTGCCCGGGTCACGCCGACATAGAGCAGCCGACGCTCTTCCTCGATCAGCTCCGGCTTGCCGGTTGCAAACTCCGACGGAAACGTTCCGTCCACGAAGTTGAGCAGGTACACCGTGTCCCACTCCATGCCCTTGGCCGAATGAATGGTCGAGAGCACCAGGTAGTCCTCATCGAGAGAGGGCTTGCCGGCGCGATCGCTGGTTGCGGCGGGCGGATCGAGGGTGAGGTCCGTGAGGAACCGCTCACGGGACGGGTACTGGCCGGACAGCAGCTCGAGCTGCTCGAGGTCACCGAGCCGGGTGTGGTAGGGCTCGTAAAGACGCTCGAGATGCGGGCGGTACCATTGGCGAGCCACGTACAGCTGCCCCGCCCATGGACGATCCGGGTCCCCGAGCGTGAGCATCGTCTCCGTGAGCCGCGGCCAGTCCGCGGCCGAGGCGGCTGGCGGACCGAACCTGCGCAGGGCCTCGAACGAGCGCCCGTGCGCCTCGAAATGCTCGATGGCGCGGCGGGCGTTGGCCGGTCCCATGCCGGGCAGCAGCTGCAGCGTGCGGAACGCGGCCACGGTGTTTCGGGGATTGTCGGCCCAGCGCAGGATGGCGAGGAGGTCCTTGACGTGGCCCGCATCGAGAAAGCGCAGGCCACCGTACTTGACGAACGGGATGCCGCGCCTGCCGAGCTCGATCTCGAGCAGGTCGCTGTGGCTCGAGGAGCGAAAGAGCACCGCCTGGCGCCGCAAGGGCACACTGGCCTCGCGGTGACGCAGGATTTCCCCGCACACGTACTCGGCCTGGCTCTGCAGGTCGGTGACGGCGACGAGTCGCGGCCGCGCGCCCTCCTCGCGCGAGCTGCGCAGCTCCTTGCGATACTGACGGGCCGATCCGGCCATCAGCGCATTGGCGAGATCCAACACCGGCTGAGTGGAGCGGTAGTTGCGCGTCAGGGTGATCACCTCGGCGCGCGGCGCGAAGCGGTCGGGAAAGCCCAGAATGTTCTCGACCGCCGCCGCGCGGAACGAGTAGATGGACTGCGCATCATCGCCCACCACCGCGACGCCGGCGCCATCCGGCTTCAGCGCGTGCAGTATCCCCGCCTGCAGGCTGTTGGTATCCTGGTACTCATCGACCAGCACGTGATCGAACCGCGCGCCCACACGCGCCGCGAGCGCCGGCTCGCTCATCATGATGTGCCAGTAGAGCAGCAGGTCGTCATAGTCGAGGAGGCTGTCGCGCCGCTTGCGCTCGACATACGCCCGGTAGAGGCGGGTGAGGTCCTCGTGCCATGCGGCGCACCAGGGAAAGGCGCTCTCGAGACACTCCTTGAGGGGGCGCTGGGTGTTGACGCGATGCGAGTAGACCTGCAGGCACGTGTCCTTGCGCGGGAAGCGCTGCTCCTTGCGCGCGAGCCCGAGCTCCTGGCGCAGCACATCGAGCAGGTCGGCCGCATCGGACCGATCGAGCACGCTGAATTGCGGATCGAGGCCGAGCTCGCGCGCATGCAGGCGCAACAACCGGTTCCCCACCGAGTGGAACGTTCCCGCCCAGGTCATGCGCTGCGGGATGTCGTGCCCGGCCCCACAGTCCTCCCCGAGGGTGACCCGGACCAGCTCGTGCGCTCGCCGGCGCATCTCGGAGGCCGCGCGCCGCGTGAACGTCAGCATCAGGATGCGGGCCGGATCGACGCCGTTGAGGACCAGGTGCGCCACCCGATGCGCGAGCGTATCGGTCTTGCCGGTGCCTGCGCCCGCCACGATGAGCAGCGGTCCGGATCGGAATCCCCTGCCGGGCAGCGCTTCCCCGTAAGCCGCCGCGCCGCGCTGGGCATCGTTGAGGCGGGCCAGATGGGAGAGGGTCGACATCACCGCCGACTATACGAAATGACTCTGCCCGCCGCCATGGCGCACGCATGCACATACAGTCGTGCAGACCGGGATCTGCTGGATATCCGTTGCGCATCAACAGGACGGAACAGCGCAGCGGAATGCCTTGGCCCACCGTGCCGCTGGCTCGCGCATGTGCGAAACGGGTGCTACCCTGAGTCGATGAAGCCGCAGCGACAGACAGTGCATTACCGCGGCCGCGTCGTTACGCTGACCACCGATGAGGTCACCCTGCCGAATGGGCATGCCGCGGCGCTCGAGGTCGTCCATCATCCGGGGGGCGCGGTGGCGGTCGCCGTCGATGATCGGCAGCAGGTCTGTCTGCTGCGCCAGTACCGCTACGTGGCCGACGGGTGGCTGTGGGAGCTGCCCGCCGGCAAGCTCGAGCCCGGCGAGCCGCCGCTCGCCACCGCGCAGCGGGAACTGACCGAGGAAGCCGGCACCCGCGCGCGCAATTGGCAAAGCCTCGGCTCGTATTTGAGCTCGCCCGGAGTGTTCACCGAGGTGCTGCATCTCTTTCTGGCGACGGACCTCACGCTGGCGGAAACCGCGCATGAGCACGCCGAGGTGATCGAGGTGCATTGGGTACCGCTCGCACAGGCGTACGAATGGGCCGTCAGCGGAGAGATCCGCGACGGCAAGACGGCCATCGGACTGGTCCGCGCGCGGCACTCGCTCGGCGGCCCGGCAATCCCCTAGTCGAGAGAGTCGATGTGCGCCAGCTTGCGCGCACCCGGCAAGCGATAGAAGCGGCGCAGCCGCGCGAGCACTTCCCGCTCGGAGCCGACGCGCTCACTGCGCAAATCCCGCTCGATCCCGCGACAGAACTTCTCGGCGTAGCGGCTGGCACGCCGGTACAGCGCCTCGCGCCCCTCGGCGAGAGCGGGATCGACGTGGGCACGATCGAACAGCAGCCTGCGCAGCTCCGCCGGAAAGCGCCGCGGGGACTGCTGCTGCATCAGCCAGTAGGTGACCACGTATTTGTCGACTTCGGCCTGCATCTCGAGCTCGAGGAGCGAGACCGGACGGTCGTGATCGGCGTGCCAGGCGACGCACAGGAAGTGGCTGACCCCCTCGAGCGCCGCCCAGCAATCGGCCACGTTGCCCCCGTGCAGGCGCTCCGTGGGATCCTGCCGGGCAAGCCTGTCGATCAATGCCGGATCGAGATACAGCGACACCGCCATTTCCGGGCTCCCGGCCTCCCCCGCCGCCGGCGGGCCGCACAACGGCTCGGCGACGATCAGATCCTCCTCGCAGCGGCGATGACGAACCTCGGTCGGCAGACTCGTACGATCAGTGACCAGAAAGTCATACACGTCGTAGGCGACGCGGAGGTCGTAGATGGTGCCGAGCAGGGTCTGCAACCGCGAGAGAATCATGAGGGGCGTGTCTCGGGCCTCAGTGAGGGCGGGCGCCGGCCACGAAACCCGCGCCGGCCGCGCCGCCTGCCACCGGCTCGACGCCGAGGCGTTTCAGGATGCTGAAGCTCCGTCGGCTGCCGGTCTTCAGCCACAGCTCGTAGAGCCTGAGGATGTCCCTGTCCGTATGCACATGGGCGCTCTCGCACAATTCGTTGAGCGCATCGACCATGACCTGGAATTTCTCCGCGAGCTCGGCGAACACGATCGCGATCGCTCTGCCGCCGCCGGGCGCGCGCGCTCCGCGCGATAGCGTCTCGGCCAGGGTTCCATAGGCGCGCCCGCCCATGGCGATGTGATAGTCGATATCGATGAGCTTGCGCGCGAACCCCTGCGCGAAGAACCCGGCGATGAACAGCGACACGTCCCCGAGTCGCTGCAGTCCCCGGTTGCGCTCATCGCGGGTGCGCGCCTCCATCGCCTCCGACAGCATGACCACGAGCGGCTTCAGGCGCAGCCCGCCGGGAGAGGGGTCGAACAAGGCTTCCGAGCGGGCGAACAAGGTCAGCAGGTTCACCACGTAGTGTTCGGTCTCACCCTCGACCGACAGGTGCTGATTGACCAGCACCGCGTGCAAGGCGTCCTTGAAGTATTCCTTCAGGTTCGCGATCGGCTGGACTTTGGCTTCGGGCATATCTCCAAGACCTCGCGGACGGTCCTCTCATTACAGGGAACGGCATATGTTTGACAAAGTTGATCCCCGGGAGTTGTGAAGTCCATCGTAAACGCGAGCGCCGTTTTCGGCCAGGGCCCGGTCGAGGCTGGCAGCCTCGGGCCGCGAGTGCTGATAGTGGGGCGTTGGGCGGCGGGCTTTCGCGGCCGGGGAACCTGGGGCGCTCACAGGCGACCAAGAGGTATTGCGATTGCTGCGCGCGCCAATGGCTGCGCGGAGGTCGCCCGTCTGGATGCGACACGAAACGACTTTGCGAATCAGCCGCTCCGCTACGTCTCGGCGGTCGAGGGCTTCGTCTTCCTATCGGCGTTCCTGGTCGGCTCGATCTATACGCCGCTCATGTTCCAGCGTGGCATGACTTACGTGCGCGAGCGATTGTGGAAGCGGGCGCGCACGCTCTACCGCTATCACCTGATGCCGCTGCTCTTCGTCTTCACGGTCGTCACCGCCATTGCGCAGCTCACCGGCAGTACCGCGCTGTACAACTACCTGTTGGTGTTCTTCCGCAACCCCGGACGGGCTCTCGCGGCGAGCCCGCTCCTCGCCTATCAGCCGCCGCTGCTCGAGAAGTGACGGCTGGGGCCGCTGCGCATCGTCAATTGCATCGCCCTCGGCTGGGTATTCAACGAGGTCGCGCTGCCTGCCCTTCGGCGCCTGCGGGTCGGTGTCCTCGAGCTTCTCGGCCGCAACTCGTTGCAGGTGTTTGCCGCGCACATCCCGGTCTGCGTGCTGGGGGATGGGATCCTGCTCAGTGAGCACGCCGTGCTGCCGGAAACGCTCGAGCAGACGCCGCTCGTGGTGGCGATGCTCTCGGTGATGCTGTTTGTCGCGTGGCGCTCGGACGGCGGCTACCGCCATTCGGCGCGGTACGAGAGTCCGAGGGCCATCACCCGCTCGAGCAGCTCCGGGTAGGCGATGCCCGCGGCGCGCGCCGATTCGGCGAAATCCTCCGACGCCTCGAGATTGGGGTTGGCGTTGGCCTCTAGCGCATACACCCGGCCGTCGGCCGTGACGCGGAAGTCCATGCGCGCGTAGCCCGAAAGCCCGAGCACCTGATAGATGCGCCGCGAGAGCTTGTCGAGCTGTCCGAGGACCGCTGGCGGCAGATCCTCGGCCGCGCGCGTGCTGATGCCATATTTGCTCTGATAGCCCTTGTCCCACTTCACCTTGCGCGTGGCGATGGCGGCGAGCGAATCCGGCATCGTGCCGAAGACCATCTCCCACACCGGCAGGCGGGTCAGGCGTGCGTTGCCCATCACCCCGACGTACAGTTCGCGGCCCTCGATGAACTCCTCGACCAGCGCATCCGACCCGATCTGCTCGTGCATGAAGGCGACGCGCTCCTTCAGCCGCGCGGCATCCTCGACGACCGATGCCTGGGCGATGCCGAGGGAGGCGTCCTCGGTCGCCGATTTGACGAACAGAGGGAAGTGGAGCTTGTGCGGCACGTGCACGCGCGTGCCGCGGCGTATGACGGCGAAGCGCGGCGAGGGGATGCGGTGGAAGGAGAGCAGCTGCTTGCTGAGCGGCTTGTCACGCGAGAGCAGCAGCCCGCGGGGATTGCAGCCGGTGTAGGGCTGGCGCAGGAGCTCGAGGTAGGCCACCACGTGCTGGTCATAGGTGACGATGCCGTTGAATTCCTCGAGCAGATTGAAGATGATGTCCGGCTTCCACTCCGCGATGGCGAGCCGCATCTCCGTCAGGCTGTCGAGCACGCCGAGACAGCGCACATCGTGTCCGCTCTGGCGCAGCGTCGTGGTGACATCGTATTCGGTGCGCCACTCCTCGATTTCCTTCTCCGAGCGGCCTTCGAGCGTCTCCGGCGGCACCAGGCTCGAGTGCACCACGACCAGCACGCGCAGTTTTTTCATAATCGGAGGTGCGGCGTCTTACCCTGCGAGTACAGATCCGCCAGCCGCTCGAGCAGCCAGCGGGAGTTGCGGACGGCGTCACGGCGATTGCCGCGGACGTAGAGATTCAAGGTGTCACTTCGTTCTATCAGCATGCTCATGATCTGCTGCACACTATACCGCGCCAGGCCGAGCTCGCGCGAGACCGAAGTGATCAGGGTCTTCTGATGGGTGCGCAGCAACGTCGCGGCGCGCATCGCATCGCGGCGGGGGCGTTGCGGACTGAACAGCCATTGCAACAGCGCATCCGCCAACCCGCGGCGATACTGCCGGTAGCGCGTCAGCTTGCGACGGTAGTATTGACCCAGGGTGCGCGTGTTGGATTCCAGCGGCTCGATGCGCATGCGATTGCGCACCGGAGGCACCCGGCCGCGCACCTCGGACATCAGCTCCTCGACCGCCTGCAGCTTGCGGAAGGCGGGCCAGTCCGCGTAGCTCTTGCGCCACCCCGAGCGCGGCGCCAGCCAGACGGCGAACGTCTCGGCGAAATCCTCCGTCGGATGCGCCTGCGCGTACCACTCGCCCAGATGATGCACGTAACGGCGGCTGCCGGGGCGGGCCTTGTACCGGGCCGGATACTGCAGCGATGCCGGGCCAAACACCTCGCGCCAGCGCTTGCGCCGTCGCAACCGGTAGGCGTTGTCGAGCGCGTGCCCGGCCTCGTGACGCAGGATGCGCAGCAGGTCGCGGGAATTACCGCCCTCGGCGATGCGCATGATGCGCCGCTCGAGCCGCATCAGGCGCGGGTGGGCGAGATAGAACGGCACGGCGATGCCCGGCACGCCATCCGGAGTGAACCATTCCTCCGAGAGCCAGACGTGCGGGCGGAAATGGATGCCCCGCGAATCGAGCTCCTCGTACAACCGCTCGAGACCGCGCCGGATGTTGGATGCGCACGGGGTGAGGCCGAGGTCGCGGAAGCGCAGCTTCAGCAACTCCTCGTCGCAGAGGCGAGCCCACGAATACGCTCGCCGGGCGGAGCGGGTCGGTGCGGTCATTGATTTGGCCGGGCCCCCGGGGTCGTCCTGGGGTGCGGCACGGCAAGCTTATCAGCGGCGGGGAGGCGGTTTCAGCCCATCTGGGTCAGGGCATGGGCGAGCAGCCGGTCGGCATAGCCTTCGATCAATGGCCGGCGCATCAGGCTCTCGCGCCAGGCGGCGGGAATGGCGCCGGCGCCGTAGAACGCTCCAGCGATCTGCCCACATACAGCCGAGGCAACGTCCGAGTCACCACCCAGATTGGCCGAGTGCAGCACCGCCTGCCGGTAGTTGGCGGTGGCGGCAAAGGCCTCCATCGCGCCAGATAGCGCCTGGCCGGCACCCCTGGCCGCGCCGCGATGGGGCTGTTGCGCTGCGGCCTGAGCCAGGATCTCGGCCTTGGGGCGTCCTGAGAGCGCCAGGATGAGGATATGCGCCAGGGTACGGCACGCGGCCAGGACTGTGCTCGACTGGCAGGTGGTGCGGGCCGCCTCGCCTGCCATGCGTACCGCCTCGTCCGGGGACGCGAAGAAATACATCACGACCGGCGCCACCCTCGAGAGCGGCTCCGGATCGAGCTGTTTGGGATCGTGGGACCCGGAGAACGGCTGGCGCCGCCATTGCGAGGCGGCGAGCGCCCGGGCGGCGCTGGCGGTGATCCCGAGGCATCGTCCGGTGGCCGACAAATAGCCCTCGCGCTGCCAGCGGCAATAACGTTCCGTCTGGTCGGCCGGATCGAAGCCCCGCTCGAGGAGGCTTTCGGCCAGGCACAGCGCCATGGCAGTATCGTCGCTCCAGCCCCCCGGGGGCAGGCTGAAGGGCCCCCCGCCGATCAAGTCGCCGACCTGAGCAAACGAGCCCGGACGACGGAACTGCGTCGGCGCCGCAACGGCATCCCCGACGGCAAGTCCCAACAGCGCCCCGAGGAACCGTTCGCGAAGCGCGCGCGCGGCCGCGAGAGCCGGCGCCTGCAGCAGCGGATCGGCAGGCCCGGGCTCGGCGCCCTCGCCTTCCGGACCGCTACCGCTGCGATCCGATGGCGATCGGAGCGTGAGCGCGCCGGGCTGCCACAGCCGGATGTACTCGGCCTGGGCGTCGGTTTCGGGAACGCGCTCCCACTCCCGGGAGCGCTCGGACTGGCGCCACAGACGGTTGAGCGCTTCGAGCGCCTCTGCAGCGCCCTCTTCCGCCAGCAGGCAGCCGACGACCATGCCGGTGCGGCCGATGCCCGCCCGGCAGTGGACATAGACCGGTTTGCGCTCGCGCAGCGCCTCACGCAGACAGCCGAGGATCTCGAGCATGTGCTCGCGCCGCTCGGGCAGGCCGTGATCCGGGATGGGCTTGCGCTGATATTCGATGGAAAGCGGCAGCGCGCCGTCGTAAGCCTCGGTCTCGGTCGGCTCGGTGAGATCGACAAAGCACTCGATTCCGGCCCCGAGCAGCCTCCCCAGGCGCTCGCGGGTCGCCTCGGGGGTGGGGCCGGCGGGGTGCTCACCGGCCAGCAGCCGGCCGGGAAGGACCCAGTAGGAGTTGGGCAGTGGAGTCGGCGCGGTCGCGCTCATCTGTCTGTCAGCCGGCCATCGCCTGCAGGCGGTCTTCTTCGTCCATCGACATGTACGGCACACGCTGTGCCTCGAGCCCCGCGAAATCGAAGTGGCGGGGATCGGCCAGGGTGCCGGGCTCGAGGTGGCGCAGCGCCGAGAAGATGCTCTCGGTGCGCCCGGGCCACTCGCGCTCCCAGTCGCCCAGCATTTTCTTGATGGCGTTGCGCTGCAGGCTGTCCTGCGAGCCGCACAGCCTGCACGGAATGATCGGAAAATCGCGGCCGCGCGCGTAGCGCTCGATGTCCCGCTCGGCCACATAGGCGAGGGGGCGGATGACGACGTGCCGGCCGTCCTCGGACAACAGCTTCGGCGCCATCGCCTTCAGCCGGCCGCCGAAGAAGAGGTTCAGGAACAGAGTCTCGACGATGTCGTCGCGATGATGGCCGAGCGCGATCTTGGTGATGCGGTGTTCGGCGGCGAAGCGGTACAGCGCTCCGCGGCGCAGGCGCGAGCACAGGCCGCACATAGTGCGGCCTGCGGGCACGACGCGCTTGACCACACTGTAGGTGTCCTGCTCGATGATGTGGAAAGGCACGCCGAGACCGGCCAGGTACTCGGGCAGGACTTGCGCCGGGAAACCCGGCTGCTTCTGGTCGAGGTTGACCGCGATCAGCTCGAAGTCGACCGGTGCGCTGCGCTGCAGCGAGCGCAGGATGTCGAGCAGCGTGTAGGAATCCTTCCCCCCCGACACGCACACCATCACGCGGTCCCCCGGCGCGATCATGGCAAAGTCCCCGATCGCCTTGCCGACCTCGCCCCGCAGCCGGGCCTGCAGACGCGTGAGCGTCCGCGACGGTGTGTCTCCCTGTTCCATCTACGCCGCCTCGCTCGCCGCCGTTTCCAGGTACTTGGCCTCGACGTAACGGATGTAGGAGGAGGCCGACAGCGGCTTGCCGGTCGCATCGCGCAGCAGGTCCTGCACCGGCACCTTGGCGCCAAGACCATGCACCTGCTTGCGCAGCCAGCCGAGAAGTCCCGAGAACTCCCCGTGCGCCAGCTGCTCATCGAGCGCGGGTACATCGTTGCGCAGACTCTCGTAGAGCTGAGCCGCGATCACCGCGCCGAGCGCGTACGAGGGGAAATAGCCGAACGAGCCGACCGCCCAATGCACATCCTGCAGACATCCCTCGGCGTCGTTGGTCGGACGGATGCCCAACCTCTCCTCCATGCCCTCGTTCCAGGCTTCGGGCAGGTCGCGCACCGCGAGATCGCCGCTGAGCAAGCGCTTCTCCAGCTCGTAGCGCAACATGATGTGCAGCGGATAGGTGAGTTCGTCCGCATCCACGCGGATCAGGCCCCGCTGCACCCTCGTCAGGCGGGCATAGATGTTCTCAATGTCCCACTCCGGGCCGCTGACGCCGAAATGCTTCGCGAGCAGGGGCTGGACGAAGCGCACGAACGGGCGGCTGCGACAGACGATCATCTCGGTGAGCAGCGACTGACTCTCCTCGAGCGCCATGCCGCGGTCGCGCCCGACCGGCTGATCGCGCCAGTCCTGCGGCAGGCCAAGGTCGTACATGGCATGGCCGGTCTCGTGCAGTGCCCCGAGCAGGCCCGTGAACGGATCGTTGGGATCGAGCCGGGTGGTGACCCGGATGTCCCCGGGAACGCCCTCGGTGAAGGGATGCTGGCTCTCATCCAGCCGGCCCCGATCGAACGGAAATCCGATCTGCTTCATGACCTCGACGATGAGCGCGCGCTGCTTGGCGGGCGGGAACTTTCCGGTGAGCGGCTGCGGCGGCCGGCTCTCCTGCGCGGCGATGGCCTCGCGGATCAGCGAAGGCAGACGGCGGGAAAGCGCCTTGAACATGGCGTCGATGTCGGAGGTGGTGATCCCTGGACTGAACTCATCGACCAAGGCATCGTAGGGCGCGAGATTCAACGCCTGGCCGAGCAGCGCCGCTTTGTCGCGCACGAGGTGGACGACTTCCGTCAGGAGCGGCGCGAACAGCTCGAACCGCCCCTGGGCGCGTGCCTCGAGCCAGCAGACCTCGGCGCGCGAGACGGTCTTCGCCAGGCGCGAAATGAGCGACACCGGGGTGGCGATGGCGTGATCACGCTGGCGGCGCATCTCGCGCAGGTTCGCGATCTGCCAGTCCTGCAGCCCCTGGACATTGGCCTGGGCGCGATCGAGCAGGCGGCTGACCCGTGGAGAAGTGAGGAGGGCGTGGTGCTCGGTCTCGAGCGCCGCCAGCTGCTCACCACGCACATCGGCGCTGCCGCGCGGCATCATCACCGCGGCGTCCCAGCGCAGCAGCGCCAGTGCGCCGCGGAATGCGTGAAGTCTCTTGAACTCCTGCTCGAGTTGTTTGTAAGGCGAGGCGGACATGTTTGAGTCCATCGACCCCGGGGCGGACCCGATTGCGGGTCCTTGAGAGAGCACCCGGAGAAATCTCCAAGGAATGATCATAGTCTACCAGCGGGCGGGGCCCTGCCCCCCCACGTCCGACAAAAAGTACAATATTTTCAAATAATTACGATGAATTCCGGCCATTGACACGCGACCAGTGACGGGGATCCCGGACGGCGCCTCGCATCCGGTCGTCCCGGGGCCGGACAGGGGACCGGGCGGTCGGCTTTCGGTAGACTGCCGCGCCAGTCCTTACCAGGACGGCCAGCGGGCGACCGCGATCCCGATCCCGATCGAGACCACGAGCAGCAGTGTGACCACCAGTCCAATCAGAATGCGGCGCATCGCCGCCATGATAAACCGGCAGCTCCCGGCATGAAGCCGAGCGTTGCCCTGTTCGCCTCCGAAGCCGCTCCGCTCTCCAAGACCGGGGGACTGGCCGATGTGGCGGGCGCCCTCACCCAGTGCCTGCACGCGGCGGGTCACGATGCGCGGCTGTTCACGCCGCTCTACGGTGCGATCGACCGCTGGCGCTTTGCGCCCCACCCTGTCGAGGGTCTGCAGCAGATCCCGCTGCAGGTGGGACCCCACCACTACAAGTTCTCGGTTGCCCAGACGCGGCTGCCGGACTCCGGAGCGCCCGTCTATCTCATCGACTGCCCGGTGCTCTACGATCGCCCCTCCCTGTACACGACCGATCCGGATGAGCACCTGCGGTTCCTCGCCTTCACGCTCGCGGCGCTCCTCGCCTGCCAGCGGCTGGGGTGGTCACCGGGCATCGTGCACTGCAATGACTGGCACACGGCGTTCGCGCCGCTTTTCCTGAAGACGCACTTCGAGAACGAGCCCCTCTTCACGCGCACCAAGACGGTGCTCACCATCCATAACATCGGCTACCAGGGGGTATTCGGCGCGCACGCGCTCGCCGACCTGGCGCTCGGCGGCAGGACCCACCTCCTGCACCAGGACGATCTGCGTGCGGGGCACATCAACCCGCTGCGCCACGGCATTCTGTATGCGGACGCGCTGACCACGGTGAGCCCCACGCATGCCGAGGAGATCTGCACCGCTCAGTACGGCATGGGTCTGGAGGACTCGCTCCTCATGCGCAGGGACGTCCTCACAGGCATTCTCAATGGTGTCGACTACGCCGTCTGGGACCCGCGCCGCGATCGCTACCTGACGCGGCAATTCGATCCGCAGCGCCTCGAGGTCAAGGCGGACCTGAAACGGGCGTTTCTCGAGCGCATGGGGTTCCAGACGCCCGACACCACCCCGCTCGCCGGCATCGTAAGCCGCCTGGCCCTGCAAAAAGGCATCGACCTCATGATCGAGACGCTGCCGAGGGTGCTCGACCGTCGGGCGCTCGCGCTGGTGGTGCTCGGGACCGGGGATCCGCCCTACGAGAGGTTCTTCGGGGAGCTGGCCGATCGCTTCCCGGGCCGCGTGGTGTATCAACAGGCCCATGACGATGAGCTCGCGCATTGGATCGAGGCGGCCTGCGACCTCTTCCTCATGCCCTCGAAATACGAGCCGTGCGGGCTCAACCAGATGTACAGCCTGCGCTACGGCACGGTACCCGTCGTGCGCCGCACCGGCGGGCTCGCCGACTCCGTGGAGCACTACGATCCGGCCACGGGCGCAGGCACCGGTATCGTGTTCAACGACTACGATGCCCCGGCGCTCGAGTGGGCGCTCAACACGGCACTCGACCTCTACGCCGAGCCCGGGCCTTGGCGGCGGCTCATGCTGAATGGCATGGCCAAGGATTTCTCCTGGACGCGGCAGGCGGAGAAATACATCGGGATCTACGGGCGGCTGACCGGTTGAGCATGCCCCCGGGCTGATGCGCTTCAGTCCTTGGATTTGAGCAAAATATTGACTCTCTCGAGAAGCGGTGGGAGATCTTGTTTGACGGTATACCAAACAACATCTCATGCCACATCGAAATAGTCGTGAACGACTTTGTTACGGATGCCGCGCATCTGGCTCCATGGCATTTCCGGATGGGCGACCACGAATTCGGGCGCCTCTTTCTGGATCCTCACTGCCGCTTCACCGATCACCGCGAGAGTCCGCACGACGGCATCCTGCGCTTGTTCGTCGCGCTCGAGCGCAGTGAGGTCCGCTAGATTTCCGATATAACGCGTCGCGCGCTCAATGGCTGCGGCAATGTGCTCGAGATAGTCCTCCACCCGTTCCGGATGACTCACAACGGCTGAGCCTGGTGCAGAACTTTGTCTCGGAATTTCGGTGACAAGAACCCCGGCGTCAGTACGGATACGCGCACGCCCGTCAGTTTCCGAGCTTCGTCCTCCAGACTCGCCAAGGTGAAGAGCGTCGTTCCGCGCATTGGCTCGACGAGCACATCAAGATCGCTTTCCTCAGTATCGGTCCGGGTCAGCACCGAGCCGAAAATACAGGGGCGCCTGAAGCCATAACGGCGCAAAAGGTCCCGCAGAGCGGCTCGGTGCAGAGCAAGCGCTTCGGAAGGTCTCATGGGACACGCTTCGATGACGGCCGTTGTTGAGGCAAGTCGAAGAATCGTACCATTGGCACAGTGAATCCCGGTAGCGCCCCCTGCTGCGGCAGCGGCTAGGATTGCGAGCATGCCGGTCGGGGCGTCCAGCGGTCTATCACCGCAAAGCCCTCGCGACGGGCGGCAGCACTCGGCCGCTCATCGAGGCAGACCATCTCCAGCGTCGATGGATCATGAGCCGCCGCAATGAGCGCCGCCGGGAGCTGCAGGCTGTCGGCCGCCCGCAGAGGGTGCAGACGGAGCAGCCGCTCGGCTGCCTGCCGCACCCTGTTCGAGGGGACGACCTCATGCCAAGCGCCGGCCAGCTCTTTGGTCACCACCTGGGCGGCCGACAAATCGGCGGGCCAGCGCCCAAGTGATCTCCGCTGGCGTGCCCCACCACACCAGCACTTGCGGATCTTCCTCGAGGCGACCAACCATTGCCTCCCGCATCGGCTCATCGACCAGCAGCGCAATCACGCCCGAGGCATCCCAGAATCGCATGGACGAGCGCTTCAACGGTCCTGTTCACGTTCCTGGCGCAGCGCATCGGGAATCCCGCCTTCGACGAGCATGCCGAGTGGCCGTATACGCCTCAGCAGGTTCGCATTCGATCGCCGCAAAACTCGAGTGACGGTTCGGCCGCGGTCAACCGATGAATGCCCCGGCCGTTGTCCCCACAAGGGCGGCGGGAACCCCGAACCACGGATCGCCACCAGAACGATGCGCGCCCTTCGCCTGGCAGGACGCGTAGTTCAGCAAGCAGGACTGCATGAGGATCTTTCGCATGGCAAATCGTCAACCCTCTCTCCGCCTTCTCGCGCCGACGCTTTTCCTGTTCGCGCTGATGGGCGTTGTCCCCGGTGCGCGCGCAGCGACGAATCTGTTCAACCTCTACGTGGGGGCCGGTCTCGGCCATGCGCAGCTCAAGGCGCGAAATCCCAGCCTGATCATCTCCAATCCCGGCTCACTCGGCAGCTTCGACCGCAATGACACCGCCTACCAGTTCATGGCCGGCGTGCGCGGCCTGTATCTGCTCGGGGCCGAGGCCGACTACTACCATCTGGGCAGCGGTAGCGTATCGCCGTCCTTTTCCGGGGTCGGCGCCATCGGCAATGCGCGCGTGTCGCAGAAGGGCGAAGCGGCCTTCGCCGTCCTCTATCTACCCATTCCCGTGCCGATGCTCGATGTCTTTCTCAAAGCGGGTGTCGCACGCATCACCAGCGATCTCAGCGCCTCACTCACGCCGTCGCCGAGTCTTCCCCTGCCCCCCGGGGGCGGCACCAACACCTATGCCGTCAGTGAGACCACCTCCGGCCTCGCCGCCGGCGCCGGGGTGCAGTGGAGTTTCGGGAATTGGGCCGTGCGGGGCGAATACCAGCGCTTCAATGCATTGGGCGAGCATCCCGACCTGCTGACCGTGGGGGTGACCTGGTCGCTGCTGTAGAGACCACGGGCACGGCTAACCGCCGGGCAAGGAAAGATCGGCGTCGACCATCGAGACCGGTGGCGGTCGGGTGAGGATGTACACGCGCGCCCGCGGGTAATCGAGGACCAGGGAGTCGACCGCGCTCAACACGTCCATGCCGATGATCACGGTGGGCTGCGAATCGAGATGCCATTCCCTGAAGATCGGGACATCCGAATACACGATCGGGAGATGTTGGATCGCGGCGGGGCCGAGAATCATGGTCGGCGCCAGAGCCCGAGTGCCGGTGGACACCTGTCGCGTGACACCGTAGATCGGCGTGGTCGCATCCGACCTGCGCCGGGCCAGGAGTGCGTTGCGCAGCGCCGGGTTTCCCAAGGTCTCGGGCGATCCCGTGTCGATGACGGCCTCGACCTCGATCCCCCCGACACTCGCCGGGACCATGAGCAGTCCGCCCGGTGTGCGCTGGGCGTGGATGTCGAGAAAACCCCAGAGCATTCCCGGGCTCGAGCGGTCGATCGACACCTGATGGTGACGGAAATCCACCGCGATGCGCACCGGGCCAAAGCCCGCCATGCCGAGGATGCCGTCGATACGGGTCAGGATGGGACTCGGACAGATAGGCATACGCATGTCGGTTTTGACGATCTGGCCGACCTGCAGCCGCCGGATGAGCACCCACGGCAGGGGCTGCGTCCCGGTGACTCCTTCGACCCGTTCCACCAGACCCTGACCCGGAATCAGCCCAAGGGCCCTCACTAGCCGGGGTGAGATCATCGAGCCGTTCGCCCCCGTGTCGACCAGGAACTGGTACGGCCCCTTGCCGTCGATCATCACCGGCACGATGATCTGCCCCATGTGGTTGACACGCGTTGGGGCTGACGAGAGTAATCCGGGTTCGTGATGCGGAGCCGGGGAAGCCGTTTGTGCCGCCGTTATCGCAACCCCCGGCAGCAGTGCCGCGATCACCAGAATCTTCGCGCGGGCATTCATTTGGAACCCCCCTGGCGATATCCGCCGGTTCCCGCATGCACTATACGCCCGCGGGACGCACCCGACATAGCCGCGCCCCATATGTAAAAAAGCCCCGCACGAGGCGGGGCTTCGAATCGACCCTTGGCGTGGCCGCGGCGGAAGTCGTAGCCGAAAGGCGCTACGAAACATACTGCCGGGTCCGGGCGCCCGCCATGACGGCGGGTGCCCGGCGAACGCCAGATTGAACAACGATCAGAGGAACTTGTACTTCAGGTTGAGATAGAAGCTCCTGAGCAGTGCGCTCGAGTAGACCGGGTTATAGCCCGACGGCCAGTTGACGGTCTGGTTGGAGAAGGGAGGATCCGTGTTGAGCACATTGCGAATCCCGAACAGCACGGTCAGAGCATGAATCGGCTTGTAGGACGCGTAGATGTTCCACGTCGAATCGGCGCCGACGATCCTCTGGTGCCGTGTAGTCCCGGCGGGCACGAAGCCGGGGTACGGCGCCATATGCTGATCGATGTAGGACGACAGGAAGCGGTTGGTCACTCCGCCGCCCCACATGCCCTCCGGGCTCGTCCAGCTGAGTGTCAGGTCGTGCGTCCATCGGACCGCCGGCAGATTGCCCCTGTTGAACCAGCCCACCAGGTTCAGAACAGGCCCGCCCGTGTACTCCTGCAGGCGATACTGCGTGATCAAGGTCCCTTCAAGATCCGCGTGGAAGGTGCCGATGCGAGTCTGCTTCGCATACTGGATGCTCAGATCGATGCCATCGGTCGTAATGCCGCCCGTATTCTGCGTATTTTGCAGAATGTAGCCGCAGGTCCCGGCTGTGTAAGGCGTGCACTGCGAGGGCGCCTGGAGCGACGTGGTGAGCGTTCCGCTGCTGTTCAATACATACAGGTTCGAGAACTCGTTCGGATTGCCATAGATCGCTGTATCCGGAATGCCCCCAAGGGTGTTCTTGAGGAGGATTCTGTAGTAGTCCAGCGTGATGCCGAGGTTTCGCATCGGCGAGATGATGACGCCGATATCGAAGTTCTCCGACGTCTCCGGCTTCAGATGCGCATTGCCACCGCTCAGACTCAACCCTTGCGAGGTGCAGACCAGCGAGGTCCACTCCGTATTGTAGTTACCCGAGCTGCAGTACGGATTGCCTCCCTGCCCCATCACACCGCCCGTCGCGCCAAAAGTTGGCGGCGTATACAGATCAGGGAGCGTCGGCGCCCGGAAGCCGGTGGAGGCACTCCCCCTGAAGGTTACGTATCGGGATGGCTGATAGCGCATCGCCAGCTTGCCGTTGTTGGTCGTGCCGAAATCGCTGTACCAGTCCTGACGATCCGATATGTCGACTTCGAGGCTCTTGGCCATCGGCACGTCCAGCTCTATGAACGCCGCCTTTGCCGTCCGGCTACCTTCAGTCGCTCCGGGCGGGAAGAAGACGGTATCGAACATGGGCGCCGCAAACGGGGTCGAGGCATTATCGAAGTGGTCGCCACGCATTTGGACGCCGAGCGCCAGAACCGCATCTTGACCGGCGTGGAATGCGTCGCCCAGCCGATGGCTGGCGTGTGCGTTAACGCTCCAACGCTTCATCTTGCCGTTGTCGTACACGCCGTTCCGATACGTGCTGTTGATGAACTGCTGTCCGGCCGCGCTCTGGGGACCAAAGGGGTTGACCAGATTGCTAAGAACGCACTGGGTGCAGACGCCCGGAATGCTGTTGGGTGACCACAGCGACAAAAGGGCGTATCCCCCGGTAACGCCTTGCGAAGTCTGGTTCTGGCTGTAGTTGAGAGTCGCTGTGTAATTCCAACCGGCGTTATCACCGGAGAACGTGAGCAGGGCTCTTTGCTCGGTATTGATTTCCTGGTTGTAGCGATTGTCTCCGGGATCGGACCAGACTGCAGAGATGGGATCGACGAGATCAGGCGGCGCGGAGCATGGCCCGCCGTTGAAGAACTGATCGCAGGTCAACTGCGAGGCCGTCGGGAAATAGGTCGGATCGGCCTGAGGTGTCATCGTGAGGTAATAGAAAGTGGGACCGCCCCAACTGGTCACTTTGGAGCGGCTATAGAAGTACTGAAGGGCCAGCGTATTGTTGGCCGGCAGCTCCTTGGTGAAGGACGCCAACCCGGAGAATTCGCTGTGCTTCGGCATGTCATCCGCCGCGGCGGAGTACTCGTACTGACAGTCACCGTATATCCGGGTCACATATGGGTTGCCCGAGCAGGCGGGATAACCGGCCTGCCAGTTGTTGCCATTGGCGTCGATCACATTGCCGGGCCACGTGCCGTCAAAGTTCGTATTCAAGAGACCTCGCGCCGGATCCACACCGGTGGAGGAAAATGACCGCTGCGGCGCCTTGAGCTCATCTTGCCAGGCATAACTTCCCGTGATCATGAAGTTATAGCCGTCGTTCGTCAGGTCGCCGTGTCCGAAGGTGAAATCCGCGCTGCCGTTGGCCCCGCCGGCTTCCTGCGGACGATCGTAGTTGAGATCGACTTCGCCGCCCTGATAATTCTTCTTGGTGATGAAGTTGACCACACCCGCGATGGCGTCCGAGCCGTACAGCGATGAGGCGCCTTCCCGCAGCACCTGCATGCTCTCGATGGCCGAAAACGGGATACCGCTGAGGTCGACCGCATTGCCCAAGGTGGCGTTGTCGGCCAGCCGATGGCCATCGAGGAGCACCAGGGTGCGGCCCGAGCCCAGATCGCGCAGGTTGGCGTAGGTACCGCCTCCCGTGAATTGCCCGACGGACTGCGCAATATTGAACGCCGCGGGCACGTTCGAGGCAACCTGGTTGATCGCCTGCTCGACATCCACCAGACCCTGATTCCTGAGGGTACTCGCCTTGATGACCGTGATGGCCTCCGTGGTCTCGGCCTCCGTCCTCGGAATCATGGTGCCGGTGACCACGATGGTCTGCAGCTGCAGCGCCGCCGCCGGCGCAGTCGCGGTCGGAGCGGGCGTGGTCTGCGGCTGGGGCTTGGGGGTCGGCGTCGGCTTCGCATTCGCGACAAGACTGCCGGCGCCAAGCAATGCGACGGCGCTCACCGTGAGCGCGCGCCTGACAGCGTGTCTGACGTTCTGATTTACGGTCATGAATTTACTCCACGGCGCCCCGTAGGTCGCCGAATTATCGTTTGGTTGTTGTCCCAAGAACGGGTCGAATGCGATTCCCTGCAACCATTGTTCTGCTTCGCCGCTACTGGGCTCCACCTACCAAGGCAAGGCCCAAGCCGGACGAATCATGTGGCGCAGATTACGAACACACGGGCCGGCTTGTAAAGCATGTTCATACGACTAAGACGCTATGCGCATAGTCCATTGCTGGTTTATCTTGTTGATTATTATGTAATTTATCCGCTGAAACGAATGCGCAACGGTTTGTTGCTCATAAGCCACAAAACCGATGGGGATAGGTCTTTGCGACCGAATATGGGGCTTCGCCGGGAACGCGCCGGGCTGATGGTTCGCGGACGATCAGGTGGCCGCCGGCGCCCAGTGGGCTCAGAGTAAACCGTCGGCCCGGCTCACCGAGACCCCCGGGAGGATGGACCGGCAATCCGTAGATGTTGGGATATGCGAAGTAGCATCCGCGCCGAGCGCGGGCGTCGAGCGCATCCATACCGGGAATGATGGCGAGCCGACTCTCGAGATGCCGGACCTATAATGTTGGCATCGGGCCGGTGGGCGAACTAGCGCTTGGCGCGCAGCCTCGCTCATCGCACTGTGTTGGCCGGAGGTCCCGCTAGGGGCCTCTGGCGGGGGCTGTCCACTTCACGGCCTCGCCCACTTTCAACCCGAGCTTGTGCGCCTGGCCGCCGCGGATCTCGACCACGGCCTCGACGGGAACGCCGGAGCTCAGGGTCGCGAGCGAGAATGGCCGCGCGTTGGCGATGATCTTCGCGATCCGTCCGTTCGTGCCGATGAACAGCATGTCGAGCGGAATGTAGGTGTTCTTCATCCAGAAGTACGCCACCTGCGGCGGGCGCATGGGGAAGAGCATGCCTTGATTGGCGGGCAGATCACGCACGAACATGAGCCCCTGCGCCTCGCGCGTCGGGGTGTCGGCGATCCAGACCCTGAAGCGCTCGAGGGGCCCGCCTGTGGAAATCGTCAGCGTGGTGCGCGGGAAGTGCGCCAGGTTCTCGATGGGCATCGATTGCGCGAGCGCGGCGCCACAGAGGAGCGGGATCACGAGCAGCGTGACGGTCCGAACGGGCGCGAAAGAGCGTCTCTTGAGGGGAATCCCTGGCACGGCGGACCTCGCTTTCCGGAAGCATCAGGATGTCCGCACAGTTTAACCGCCAATTCGCCGGATTGATCAGGACGGCGGCCCTGGGGAGCCGCTAGACTCCCAGATTGACCCCGATCGACCCGGTATCCCCGCCCCGCCTCATGCGAACCGCCCTGCTCGAGATCGTCCCCGTCGCCCCGGAAGCGCTCGCGCGCCTGCGTGAACTCGCCAGCAATCTCTTTTTCAGCTGGCACCGGCCCATCCGCGCCCTGTTCGAGGACCTTGACCCGGAGCTCTGGCACCAGTGCGGCGGCAATCCACGGCTCATGCTGCGCATCCTCCCGCAGGCAGCGCTCGATCGCGCCGCCCAGGATCCGCTCTTTCTCGCGCGCTACCATGAGGCGCTGGAGACGCTCGATGCCTACCTCGCCGCGCAACCGGAAGACGGCGACGAACCCCTGACGGCCTATTTCTGCGCCGAGTACGGCTTTCACGAGAGCTTCCCGATCTACTCCGGGGGGCTCGGCGTTCTGGCGGGCGATTACTGCAAGGCCGCGAGCGATGCCGGCGCCCGCTTCGTCGCGGTGGGCCTGCTCTACGAGCAAGGCTACTTCACCCAAACCGTGGACGACGATGGGGTGCAGCAGGCCGAGTATCGGGCGCACGACCCGCGCGACCTGCCCGTCGATCCCGTGTACGGCGCCGCCGGCGAGTGGGTCAAGGTCAGCGTGCGCATCGCCGGCCGCGACGTGGTGGCCCGCATCTGGAAGGCCCAGGCCGGCAGAATCGCCGTCTACCTGCTCGACACCAACACGACCGAGAATGCGCCGTCGGACCGCGATATCACCCGGCGGCTGTACGGCGGCGACGAAGCGACCCGCATCCGCCAGGAGATGATCCTCGGTATCGGCGGGGTGCGCGCGCTGCGAGTCCTCGGCCTGTCCCCGGCCGTCTGGCACCTCAACGAGGGCCATGCAGCCTTTCTCATTCTGGAGCTGCTGCGCGAGCACGTGGCACGGGGCCTGCCGTTCAATGCCGCGCTGGAGGCCACCGCGGCCGCTTGCGTGTTCACCACGCACACCCCGGTCGCCGCCGGGCATGACACCTTCGGGCATGGCCTGATCCTCGATCACTTCCACGACTTCATCCACGAGCTCGGCGTGCCGGTCGAGCGGTTTCTCGATCTCGGTCACACCCCTTCGGCACCGGGTTACTTCAACATGACGCTCCTCGCGCTGAACGGCGCGCGACACATCAACGGCGTGAGCCGCATCCACGGCGCTGTCTCGCAACGGCTGTGCGCCAACCGCTGGCCCGAGATCCGCCCCGAGGAGAACCCCATTGGCTTCGTGACCAATGGCGTGCACCTGCCCACTTTCCTGCACAAGCTCTGGGCGGAGTTCTTCGACCGCGAGCTCGGGTCCGAGTGGCGCGAGCGTTTGAACGACACCCCGTTCTGGGAAAGGCTGCACGAGACCCCCGATGAGTACTTCTGGGCCACCGGCCAGGCGGTGAAGGCGCGGATGCTCGAAGCGGTGCGCAATCGCGTGCGCCGCGAATACTCGCGCAAGGGCGCGAGCGTGGCGCAGCTGCGGCACGTCACCCGTTTTCTCGACCCCGCCAAGCCCGACGTCCTCACCATCGGCTTTGCGCGCCGGTTTGCCACCTACAAGCGCGCGACGCTGCTGCTGCGCGATCGCGCGCGTCTCGCCCGGCTGCTCAAGAATGCCGATCGGCCCGTAGTGCTGCTGTTCGCCGGCAAGGCGCATCCGGCGGACGAGCCGGGCAAGCAGGTGCTGCGCGAGATTCGCCAGCTCATGACCTCCCCCGAGTTCATTGGCCGGATCGTGTTTCTCGAGGACTATGACCTGCAGCTCGCCCGCTCCCTGGTCTCGGGCGTGGACGTGTGGCTCAACAATCCCGTCTACCCCCTCGAGGCGAGCGGCACCTCCGGCATGAAGGCGGCGATCAACGGGCGGCTGAACCTGAGCATCCTCGATGGCTGGTGGGCCGAGGGGTCAATGCAAGACAACGGCTGGGGGATTCCCGCGGCGCACGTGGGCGACCCGGATCGACGCGACGCGCTGGAGTCGGCTCTGATTCTGGATACGCTCGAGGAAGAGGTGATTCCGCTCTACTACGAGCGCTCCACCGACGGGTATTCACGCGAGTGGGTCATGCGGGCCAAGCGCGCCATGAGCACCGTCATTCCGCGCTTCAGCATGGGGCGGATGCTGCGCGATTACTCCCGGAATCTCTATCGGACGGCGGACCTGCAGTACCGCCGGCTCGCGGCCGAGGATTTCGCCGGCGCCCGCCAGCTTTCGGAGTGGGCGCAGCGCGTCCACCAGGCCTGGAGCCGCGTGAGCGTGCGGATGCTCACGGATACCGCGACCGAGCTCACCCGGGGCGAGTGGCTCAGGCTGCGCGTGGCGGTCAATCTGAACGGACTTGCGCCCCAGGATGTGCGCGTCGAGTTCGTGGCCCGGCGCCTCCTGCCCGCGGCCAACCTCGAGCCCCCACCGCTGTGCTCCTACGGCGAGCGCGAGCACGAGGGACTCTGGAAGGCGCAGTTTCGGCCCACCGGGGAATGGGAGGGCGACGGCACGGCCGTCTTCGCGCTCGATGCCGAGCCGCCCGGGTGCGGCCAGTTCTCCACCGAGGTGCGCATCCACCCCTGGCACGAGATGCTCACCCACGAACACGGCCTCGGGCTCATGAAATGGCTTTGAATCCGTTTGGGGACTGATACGATAAGGCGCGACCCGCAAGCCTCGAGGCCCATGATGCGACAACCTGCGCGCGCCTCTTCCGGACGTTACGTCAGCCGCCTCACGGGGGGCACTCTCGCAGTGATCATGGCCGGGGGACGGGGCGAGCGCTTGAAGGATCTCACCGCCAACCGCTGCAAGCCGGCCACACCCTTCGGCGGCAAGTTCCGCATCATCGACTTCGTGCTCTCGAACTGCGTCAACTCGGGCATCCGCCAGATCTCCATCCTCACCCAGTACAAGGCGCAATCGCTGATCGCGCATGCTCAGCACGGCTGGAGCTACCTGCGGGGAGAGTTCGGAGAGTTCGTGGAGGTCGTCCCGGCCCAGCAGCAGTGCGGCCCGGACTGGTACCGGGGCACGGCGGATGCGGTCTACCAGAACATCGAGCTCATCCTCTCGCATCGGCCGAAGCATGTGCTGGTGCTGGCGGGCGATCATATCTACAAGATGGACTACGGTCCGATGATCGCCTACCACGTGGAGAAGGGCGCGGACATCACCATGGGCGTGGTCGAGGTCCCAGCGATCGATTCGCGGCACTTTGGCGTGCTCACCGCCACGGAATGGAACCGCGTCACCAAGTTCACCGAAAAGCCCGCGGTTCCCGATACCCTGCCGGGCAAGCCCGAAAGCATCCTCGCCTCGATGGGCATCTATGTCTTCAATACCCGTCTGCTCGAGATGCTGCTGAAGGAAGATGCGGCCAGTTCCTCCTCGTCACACGATTTCGGCAAGGACATCCTGCCGAAGGCGATCTCCGGGACGTTGCAGGTTTTTGCCTATCCGTTCCAGGACGTCCAGACGCGGGCGCAGAGCTACTGGCGCGACGTCGGCACGCTGGATGCGTATTACGAGGCGAATCTGGAGCTGGTGCACGTCGCGCCCGAGCTCAACATCTACGACGAGGACTGGCCCATCTGGACCTACCAGGTCCACCAGCCGCCGGCGAAATTCATCCTCGACGAGGAGGGCCGGCGAGGTCTTGCGCTCAACTCCATGGTCTCCGGGGGCTGCATCATCTCCGGCGCCCACGTGAGCCAGTCGCTGCTCTTCTCCAACGTCCGGGTGGAGGAGCGCTCCACCATCGAGCGCGCGGTGATCCTGCCCAACGTGCACATCGGGGCGGGTTGCGTCGTACGCGGGGCCATCATCGATGACGGGAGCGAGATTCCGGACGGCATGCAAATCGGCGTGGACCGCGATGCCGACGCCGAGCGCTTTCTGGTCACGGAGAAAGGCATAGTGCTCGTGACCTCCGAAATGCTGCGCCGGCTTCCCCCTTGAGACATTCATGACTTCCACTGCGCGTCTGCCGGTCGTTCTCCTGTGGCACATGCACCAGCCGCAGTACCAGGACGCACTCACGGGCCAGTACGTGCTGCCTTGGACGTACCTGCACGCCATCAAGGATTACACGGACATGGCAGCGCACCTCGAGGCCAATCCCGAGGCCCGCGCGGTCTTCAACTTCACGCCGGTGCTGCTCGAGCAGATCGACTCCCTCTCCCGGGCCGTCGAGGAGCACCTGCGCTCCGGCCATCCCCTGCCCGACCCCGTGCTCTCGCTGCTCGGGCCGGGTCCGGTTCCCGCCGATCCCGTCGGCCGGCTCTCGAGCATCAAGGCCTGCCTGCGCGCCCAGCGCAAACAGATGATCGAGCGCTTCGGACCCTATCTCGAGCTCGCCTCGATCGCCGAGACGCTCGCCATGCCGGAGCGGGTGAGTTACGCCTCGGACCAGTTCATCCACGACCTCGCCGTCTGGTACCACCTCGCCTGGGTCGGGGAAACCGTGCGCCGCACCGATCCTCTGGTGAGCCGCCTGACCGAGCAGGGCCGTGGCTTCACGGCTGCGCAGCGTCGCGAGCTCCTGACCCTGATCGGCGGGCTCCTTTCCTCCATCGTGCCGCGCTATCGGCGCTTGAGCGAGCGCGGCCAGTGCGAGCTGTCCGTCACGCCGTACGGCCACCCCATCGTCCCGCTGCTGTTCGACTTCCAGGTGGCGCGGGAGGCCATGCCCAACCTGCCGCTGCCGCGCTACGCCGCCTATCCCGGGGGCGCCGAGCGGGCTGAATGGCATGTGCGCGAGGGATTGCGGCTGTTCACGCAGACCTTCGGCGTGCAACCGGTCGGCTGCTGGCCCTCGGAAGGGGCGGTCAGCCGTGCGACGCTCGAACTGCTCGAGAGATCCGGGTTCAAATGGGTCGCCACCAGCGCCAACGTGCTGCACGGCTCACTGCAACGCTCGGGCGGCCAGGCCGGGCGGGACCCGCAGGCGTTCAACCGCCCCTACCGCCTGGCGGAAGCTTCGCTCTTGCAGTTCTTCCGCGAAGACACTCTGTCGGACCTGATCGGCTTCACCTATGCCACCTGGCATGGCGATGACGCGGCGCACAACCTGGTCGAGGCGCTGGCGCAACTGGCGCGCCAGTATGCCGGCTCTCCCGGCCACGTCGTGCTGATCGCGCTCGACGGGGAGAACGCGTGGGAACACTATCCGTTCAACGGCTACTACTTTCTGCGCGCGCTGTACTCGCTCCTCGCCTCGCATCCGCTGCTCGAGCTGACCACCCTGGGAGAGTGCGCGGCCCGCGGTCTCAAGCCCGTGACGCTGCCCCAGGTCATGGCGGGCAGCTGGGTCCACGGGACCCTGACCACCTGGATGGGGGATCCGGCCAAGAACCGCGCCTGGGAGCTCCTTTGCGAAGCCAAGCTCGCCTTCGATGTGGCCATGAGGAGCGGCTCGCTCGATGCCGAACGGCGGCTCGCGGCCGAGCGGCAGCTCGCCTTGTGCGAGAGCTCGGACTGGTTCTGGTGGTTCGGAGACTACAACCCCGCAGAGGCCGTCAGTCAGTTTGATGCGCTGTATCGACGCCAGCTCTCGCGCCTGTACGAGCAGCTCGGTGTGCCCCCTCCCGAGAGTCTCGCGCGGCCGATCGCCACCGGCGGCGGCAGCCCCGAGCACGGCGGCGTCATGCGCCGCTCCTACGCCTGAAAATCCCATTCCCATGAAGCGACTTCGTTTCCTGCTTTTGCCGTGGGTCTTCGCCGCGCTCGGCGGCTGCGCCCTGCTCGTGCCGAAGCTCGCTCCGCCGGGTCTCGCGATCGTCAATGTGCGGGTCCGGCGCGCCGACTTCTGGGAGCAGCGGCTCGATGTGCGCATACGGGTCCGCAATCCCAACAGCGTGAGCCTCCCCGTGCGCAATGTGCAGTACGCGCTCGACATCGAAGGGCGGCGATTCGCCACGGGCACCTGCGCCCAGGGGTTCACGGTGCCCGCCCACGGCACCGCGGAATTCGACACCGAGGTGACGGCCAACATGACCGGGGCGCTGCTCACCGTTCTCGCCCGCGGCCGCGGGCAGCCCGTACAGTATCGGTTGATCGGCAAGGTCGAGCTCTCTCACGGCTGGCTGCGCTCGCTGCCGTTCGATGAGCGCGGCGCGTTCAGGCTGCAGTAGCTCAATCTTCCTCGGCCCTTGGCCGGTAGGCCTGCACCAGCTCCTGCTGGCGGCGCGGCGGCACCGGGTCGTAGTGGCTCAATGCCATGACGTAGCTCCCCTGGCCGCCTGTGAGCGCCTTCAGGCGTGATTGATAGTCGGTGATCTCCGAGAGCGGCACGAGGGCCAAGACCGTGGCGAGCTGCCCGGGCAGCGTGTCGTTGCCGTTGATGCGGGCCCGCTTGGTGGCGAGATCGCCCGTGATGTCGCCGATCGCGCTCGCCGGGGCGGTGATCTCCAGCCGCACGATGGGCTCGAGCACGATCGGATTCGCCCTGCGGATCGCATCGAGAAAGGCCTTGCGGCCGGCGGAAACGAAGGCAACCTCCTTGGAATCCACCGGGTGATGCTTGCCGTCGTACACCGTCACGCGGATGTCCTGCAGCGGAAACCCCGCCAGCGCGCCCTCCCCCAACACCTGCCGCACGCCCTTCTCCACCGCCGGGATGAACTGCCCCGGGATGGCGCCGCCCACGACCTCATCGACGAACTCGAACCCGGTGCCGCGCTCGAGCGCCTCGATGCGCAGAAACACCTCGCCGAACTGACCCGCTCCGCCGGTCTGCTTCTTGTGGCGGCTGTGACCGTCGGCCGCGCGGGTCACCGTCTCGCGGTAGGGAATGCTGGGCGGGTGTGTCTTGATCTGCACGCCGAAGCGCTGACTCATGCGCTCGAGCACCACTCTCAGGTGCAGCTCGCCCGTCCCGTAGAGGACGGTCTCATTGACCGCGGCGTGCTGCTCGATCCGCACGCACGGATCCTCCGCTGTGAGCTTGTGCAGCGTATCGGCCAATCGCTGCTCATCCCCTCTGCGTTCGGGCTCGATGGCGACGCCCAGCATCGGCGGCGGCAACGCGACGGGCTTCAGGTGAAACTGGTCCTCGTCGTGGGAGTCATGCAGCACGGCGTCGCGGTGCAGATCCTCCACTTTGGCGATGGCGAAGATGTCGCCAGGCCCGGCCTCCGGGATTTCAGTGGTCTCCTTGCCGAGCAGGCGGTAGAGGTGCGCCACCTTGAAGGGTTTGCGCGCATCTCCCACGAACAGCTGCGAGCCCGGACGCACCGTGCCCTGATGCACGCGCACGACGCCGAGCTTGCCCACATAGGGATCGATCGAGATCTTGAAGACGTGGGCCACGACGTGCTTGTCGGGATCGGGTGACACATCGACCCGGCGCGCCGACGCGCCGACGCCCTTGAGAAAGGGCGGTGGATTGCCCTCCGCCGGGTTCGGCATCAGCCGCGTGAGGATCTCGAGCAGCTCGGGGACGCCCGCGCCGTTTTCCGCGGAGGCGAAACATACGGGCACCAGGTGGCCCTCCCGCAGCGCCTGTTCGAAGGGCTCGTGCAACTGCTCCGGCGAGAGTGCCTCGCCCTGCTCGAGGTAGAGCGCCATGAGCCGCTCATCGAGCTCGACGACCTGATCGACGATGTGCGTGTGGGCGTCCGCCACGGTGGAGAAATCCACCGGGCCGCCCCGCGGCTGAAAAAAACAGTCGGCCACCCCCGTGCCTCCCGAGGGCAGGTTGATCGGCAGGCATTCCGGTCCGAACTGCTCGCGCAGCCGCTCGAGCACCTCGGCGCACTTGGCCTCACGGCTGTCGATCTTGTTGATGAGGAGCAGGCGGCACAATCCCCGGTCCCGCGCGAAATCCATCAAGCGCTGGGTGAGGGTGTCGGGGCCACTCACGGCGCTCACGACGATGGCCACCGCTTCCACGGCCTCGAGCACCGGGAGCGTACGGCCGAGGAAATCGGGATATCCGGGAGTGTCGAGCAGATGGATGCGGGTCCCGTCGTGCTCGAAAGTAAGGATGGCGGGGTCGAGCGAGTGCCGCAGCGCCCGCTCCTGGGGATCAAAATCCGAGACGGTGTTGCCGCGCTCCAGGCTCCCCTTGCTGCGGATCGCGCCCGCGCTGAGCAGCAGGCTCTCGGCGAGCAGGGTCTTCCCCGCGCCGGCCGCGCCGGCAAGGGCGATGTTGCGGATGCTCGTGTGGCCCATCATATCCCCCACCGCTCTTCCGACTATCGGGCAGGGTACTCCGGCACATGAGATCCCGCAAAATGACCGCGGAAGCTCGCTGACTCCGCTGCGGTGGCTCCCGGTGAACAGCAAGCCCGGCCAGCACCCGCATCATGCGTGGCGGGTTCCCCGATGAGGCCGAAGGGCTGGCTGCCAGGAGCGCCGACGGCGTCTCCCGTCCGGTCCACTAAGGCGCCGAGAGCTCTAGAACCAGTCCAGCCTGATTGACCGTCGTGAGCAGCACCGGGCGGCGCCAGAGGCGCTGCAGATAATCGAGCACTTTGCGGCTGCGCTCGAGGTCGAGGCCGCGGCCATCGAGCGAGTGATCGTGCACCAGCTCGAGCGTGCCATCGGCGCGGACATGCTGCGCCATCACCGTGGGCGCGCCGAAATTGTACTTGGGCGCGAGAATGACTTCGTGCAGCGCCGCCAGGTCCGGCTCGAGCACTCTGATCTGGCCGTCGCGGGCACTGTAGCGAAACAACTCCAGCTCGTCGGCGAGCTCGCGTGTCAGATGATTGCGGACGAAGGCGAAGTCGTCGTCCTGCGCGCGAATGGCAAGAGCCGCCTCGAGCCCCTGCGCCTCCACTATCTTCTCCCACATGGAGAACCCGAGATGGTACGGATTGAGGCCGAGCGCCACCTGGCTGTCTGCGGCCACCGGACGGACGACGTCCGAGTGGCACTTGATGGCATCGACATACGCCTGTTGCGGAATGAAATCCGCCTCGCGCAGCAATCGTGCATGCCAGTACGAGGCCCATCCCTCATTCATGATCTGGGTGGCGAATACGGGATAGAAGTAAAACGACTCTTCGCGCACCGCGAGAAAGATGTCCCGCTCCCAACTCTCCATCTCGGGGGCGTATTGCGCCACGAACCACAGCAGATCGCGCTCCGGGTGCGGCGGCACCGGCGCGCGCTTCTTCGCCTCCGGACCCGCGGCGCCCGCCCGGGGCTCGAGCGCCGCGAAGCGCTTGCGGAACTTATCGTCGGCGAGCGCCTTGGCGGGTTCGGCGAACTCGGGATAGCGCGACCGCCGCAGTGACTGGTCGATGTCGATGTGCTGCTCGAGGGCCAGCGCGGCATCGAGCACGGCCTCCACCCTCTGCAGTCCGTGCGTCTCGATCGCCTGTTGGATCTGGCGCGCGTGATTGGCGGCGTGCTCGACGATGTGCTCGCTCACCTGCGCCTGGCACCGTTGGAAGAGCATGTTGTTACGCGAAAAGTCCGCGTGCCCGAGCACGTGGGCCGTCACGAGTACGTTCTCGGCGAGACCATTGCCGGAGGCGAGATAGGCATGTCCCGGGTTGCCGGGAAAGACCACCTCGAAGAGCCGCGAGTGGCCCATGTGCCGCTGGATGAGCTGGTAGATGTAGCGCACGCCGAACGACCAGTGAGGCATGCGCACGGGCAGGCCGTAGACCGCGATCTCCATCATGAAGGAGTCGGGCACCGCCTCGAACTCGACCGGATGGAACGACAGTCCCGAGCGGGCGGCGAGCGCTTCGATGCGCTCGACATAGTCCTGCCAGACCGCCTCGCTCATGCTCCCTCCGCGGCGCGGCTCTCCGCTGAGAAGAAGTGGCGCACGGCGCTCCAGACGTCCTCGAAGTCATTGAGCGCGTAACTGCCGGTGGCCCCGCCCGCCGCCCCGAGCTCCGCGAACAGCCGCCCGGTCTCGGTGTCGAGCTGTCGGGATAGCCCCGAGGACACTTCCACATAGCCCGTGAAGCAGGCATCGGCGGCGATCGCGGCAAGCCCCTCGCGCGCCTCCGCAGAATCGCTCATGGAGTTGTCCCCGTCCGAGGCATAGAAGAGATAGACATTGCACGTCGCCGGGTTGTAGCGCTCGTGGATGATCTCGTTCACCTTGGCGAAGCCGGTGGAGGCCACGGTACCGCCCGAGCCACTGACCTGGAAGAACTCCGGCTCGGAGAACTCCCATGCCTCGGTGGTATGCGCGACGAATAGGGTCTCGAGCGAGCGGTATTCGCGCCTGAGTCCCTGAACCGTCCAGAAGAAGAACGTCTTGGCGAGCTTGCGGTCTCGGTCCGACATGCTGCCCGAGACATCGAGAAGAAAGAATACCGCGGCGCGAACGGCCGGCTGGCGCCGGCGTGCGAGCTGCCGAAAGCGCAGATCCTCGTCGGTGAAGGTCGGGATCGCGCCCGGAGCGCCGCGCCGCTTCACCAGCTCCTTGAATGAGCGGCGCCGATCGAGCCTCGAGCGGGCGCCGCGGCGATCCCAGCCCTCGCGCACCCATTCGGTCTCCTCCGATGGGCCGACCCTGGCCTTGAGGTTGGGCAGCTGCATCTCCTCCCACAGCCAGTCGACGATGTCGTCGATCTTGAGCTCGAGGAGCAGCTGCACCTCGCCCTCTTCCCGCCCTCCCGGACCTTTCTCTCCGGAGCCTCCGGTCTGCGAAGGATCGGCGAACACGTCCCCGGGCTTCACCTTGCCCTGGCCCGCGCCCTGGCTCTCCTCGGCCTTGCGCAGGCGGAAATGATAGTGCTCGAGCATCTTCATCGGCACGCGCACCGTGCGTGCGCCGCCGGTGATCAGATCGCCTCCGGCGACGATCTGCGGCAGATGCCGTCGTACCGAATCGCGCACCTTCTCGTCATGACGCAGCCAGTCGCGCGCGCCGCGGGAGAACAGGTCGTACCACTTGGCCGGATCAAGCGGCTGATGCGAATCGGTGTGCGTGCTCATGGTCGGCCGTCACTCCTGTGCGAGCAATGTCGTGACGTAACTCAGCGCTTCCTTCGCACTATACTCGTCATAGCCGTACTCGCTGATCATGCGCTGCTGCACGACAGAGATTTTTTGGCGCGCTTCCTCGTCCGGCCGGGCCGTGGAGGTGACCAGCCGCAGCACGTCGCGCCGCTCTTCGAACAGGTATTGCTCGATGGCCTCGCGCATGCGGGCGTGGCTGGCAAGCTTGAACTTCTCCCCTGCCTTGAACGCCACCATGGCCTTGCGCACCACCTCCTGGCGGAAAGAGAGCTTGCCGGAATCCGAGACCTTGATCTTCTCCTCGACCGAGCGCAGGAAGCGCTCATCGGCCGGCCGCGTCTCTCCGGTGATCGGGTCCGTGACCTGTCGGTGATCGAGCGAAGCCTCGACTTCGTCGAGATATTTCTCGAGCAACTGCTGCGCCTCTGCCTCGAACGAGGCGAACATGGCGCGGTGCACGTCCTCCTTGACCCAGCGGTTGTAGAACTCCTTGCGCGCCGAGACGAGGTGATCGATCCACGCCTTCTTCTGCTTCATCTCCATGCGCGCATCGCTCTCGATCGCATCCTTCAGCGCGAGCAAGAGATCCATGCTGGTGAGACTTTGAGTCGTGCCGCGGGTGATGGCGGTCGAGATGGCGTTGATGATGAACCGGGGGCTGACCCCGTTCATGCCCTCATCGGGCACCTCGGCATGCAATCTCGAGGCCTCGGTCTCGGGCACCCCTTCGATGGCTTCGCCCGAGTACAGACGCAGCTTCTTGGCGAGATCGAGTCCCTCGCGCTCGGGCTTGGTGAGACGCGTCAGGATGGCGAACACTGCCGCTAGATTGAGCACGTGCGGATCCAGATGCACGTTGCGGAATGCCGGCGCTCCCGAGACCAGTTTCTGGTAGATGCGGGACTCGTCCTTGTATGAGAGCGCATAGGGCACCTTGATGATCACCATGCGATCGAGCAGCGCCTCGTTCTCTTTCTCCTGCAGGAACTTGTGGAACTCCGCGAGGTTGGTATGCGCCAGCACCGTCTCATCGAGGTGGATGAGCGGAAATCGCGACACCTTCACATTCTTCTCCTGAGTCAGCGTCAGCAGCAGGTACAGGAATTCGCGCTTGACCTTCAGGATCTCGATCATCTCGAGCAGCCCGCGGCTCGCCGAGTACACCGCCCCGGACCAGGACCAGGCGCGCGGATCGCCCTCGTCGCCGATCTGGGCGACCTTGGCGAGATCCACCGAACCGACGAGATCGGCGATGTCGGCGGTCGTCGGATCATGAGGCGCATAGGTGCCGATGCCGAAGCGCGAGGCCTCCGAGAGAAAGATGCGCTCGACCGGCACGCTCACGAAGTCGCCCTCGAACTCCCTCTCGACGTAATCACGTGCCCAGGGTGAGAGCTCGCCTTGGACACCCACACCATAGCGCTCGCGGAACTCCGCGCGCAGGCTCGCCGGGATGAGATTCAGCGGATTCTCATGCAGCGGAGAGCCCTTGATGGCGTAGAGCGCGCCCTCATCGGTGCGGCTGTACTCCTCGAGTCCGCGCTTCAGCAGAATGGCGAGCGTCGACTTGCCGCCCGAGGGTGGGCCGAGCAGCAGCAGCAGCCGACGGCCGACGTCGGAGCCGCCCGCGGCCGCCTTGAAATACTCGACGACCCGCGCGAGCGGCTCATCGATGCCGAACAGCTCGCGCTTGAACAGCTCTCGGGCACGCTCGGCGTCGGACGCCTCGCTGTGAGTCCTCTGTCCATGCCAGCGCAGCATGTCCCAGATGTATTCGTGGCTCGAGCGGGCAAGGGCCGCGGTATTGGCCGGCAGAATCTCGGCGAGGAACTCCCCGAAAGTGCCCTCCCAGCGCTGCGCACGGTGCAGGCGGCTGAAAGAGCTCAGGGACTCGATGAATGCTGAATGGTCGATGAATGTGCCGCGGCGCGCCCCAGGATCAATGGCAAGTGAACGCATGGCCCTTACCTCCCGTTTCAGAACGGCAGAGAAGATCGTGCCCGGTGCCTTCGCCTTGAGACGGGATCCAACGCCTCGGCCGGCGCCACGGCTGCCCAACTCCGATCCCGCTGCCCTGCTTCAATTAAGACGATCGCCGCGGCAAATCGTTCCGGTACCGCCGCCCTGCACCACTTCGCCCATTCGCCGGTCGGACCGCACGTCCATGGTGCACCGCAGGCTTCCCGCTCGCCACCCTCGGCCCCGTGCCGGATTGGCCGCAAACCGTCTTCCCGCGCGCTCATCATCAGTCTCCACGCCCGGGAAGTCGAGCTTACCCCTCGAGGCGTCCTTGCGATAAGCTCTGCAGGATTCACGCCAGCCCCATGCGCTCAAAATGAGCGCCACCGCCGGTTCCGGCACACGGGGCGGCTCGGCCCGATCGAAATGTGAACGGCGACACTGCGCGCCGTGGCCGCAGCCTGTTACATAAAAATACGCGCCGCGCCAATGACATGCGCCCCGCGGGTGGGTCCCGGCGATGAGCCGGCGCGAGCCGTGCGCAAGCGCGCCAATGGCTTGAAAAGAACATGGAGACCGGTTGTGGCCAATCCAGCCTCGAAAGCCTCACAAGAACCTTCTGGGGTGCCCGGATCCGCGGCCGCACCCGCTTCCGCCCAACATCCGGCGGATCTGGCGGCACTCACGGGGAGAGATGACTTCCTGCTCGAGCTCGGCGAGGTTCTCGGCGGGCGGGCGAGCGTTCATCCGGCCGACTCGATCGAGGCAGCCATCGAGCAACTGAGTCATGCACGGCACAGGCGGCTGCTCGTGATCGACTCCCGGGACACCGGAGAAGTCCGAAACAACGTCGAACGCGCCGCCGAGAAGATCCCGGGCGTCGTCATCCTCGTATTCGCCGAGGCGCAGGTGGAAAAGGAAATCGCCGCCGCGCTCAAAGGCACTAAGGTGTTCGCCGTCCTGCCGGTCCCGGTGGAGTACACGAAAACGGCGGCTGTTCTCGAGGCGGCCCTCGACGATACCGAGCAAGCCAACGCAAAAGGCCCTCGGGCTCCACCAGCGGCCACCGAGCTTTCCGCGGACGCGCCCCACGGGATGCGCTCACAACTGCCGCTGCGTCCGCAAACCTCGGCGGAACCGGACGCGCGCCGTCTGCTGCTCTGGTCGGGAGTGGGCGCCGGCGTCCTCGTCGCCGCCGCCGGCGCAACCTGGTTCCTGATGCACGGCAAGCCTCACGCTTCGGCGCCAACGCCCACGGGACGTGCCGTCGCCACTGCGATCACGGGGCATCTGACACCAGTCGCGCAACCCGTGGTCGATACCTCCATTGTGCAAGGGCGCGTCGACGACTTGTTGGACAAGGCGCGCCGAGCCATGTTCCAAAGGCACTTCACCACTCCGAAGGGCGCCAACGCCCTGGTGTATTACCGCTCCGTGCTGGCTGCGGATCGGACCAACGGCGAGGCACTGGACGGACTGCGGCGCGTCGGCAATGTGCTGGTCTCACGCTTCACCGATGCGATGGATCACTCGCAATTCCCCGTCGCAGCGCTGGCGCTCGCCACCCTCAAGGTGGCGCAGCCCTCGGATCCGCGCATCCCGACTTTCCAGCGCCGGCTGTACGGGGGTGAAATCTCGCAGGCGCTCGCAGGCAACCATGCCGGACAGGCCGCGGCGCTGCTCGCCCAGGCGGCCCAGGCCGGGGTTGCGCCCGCGGCGCTATCAGGCCTGCAGGCCCGGGTGACACAGTTGCAGCAGAGCCAGCAGACCCAGAACTTGGCGACCGCGGTCGCCAACAGCATCCGCGCGGACAACCTCACGGGCCCGGGCGGCGCCGAGGCGGAGCTTGCCCGGCTGCGCACCGTCGCGCCCACTGCGACAACCACGCAGCGCGCCACACAAGCCCTGACGGAGGCCATGCTCGCGAAGGCGCGTCAGGATGGACTCGCGGGCAACAGCGTCGAGGAAAACCGCTGGTTGGCCACCGCTCAATCCAACGGTGCGTCCGCCAGCGACATTGCCGCGTTCCAGAGACAGCTGGCCACCGAGGAGGCGGGCGCAGCGCGAGCCAAGGTCAATGGGCTGCTGGCGCGGGCACGCGCACGCATCGAGAGCGGAGCGCTGACCTCGCCGGCCGCCGACAGCGCGGCATACTACCTGCTCACCGTAGAAAGCACGCACCCCACGGGGACCATCCTCGCAGCGGAGCAACACGCACGGAGCGAGCTTGCTTCCAAGCTGCTCGCACGCGCTGAAAGCGAAGCGCACGCGGGCGACGCCGCCGCCTCGCAGGCCGATATGACACAGGCCCGGCAATGGGGCGCCACTGCGGCCGAGATCCGCGCGGCCGCGGCCGCGGACCAGGTTGCCCTGCGGCAAGGCGGCCAGCCCACCGGCGCCGATCTCATGCAGCTCGCCGCCGGGCTGCAACGGGTCCGCTATACGCCGCCGTCGTATCCCGACCGGGCGCTATCGGAGCGGATCACCGGCGAGGTCACCGTGCAGTATGTCGTCGACAAGAAGGGCGTCCCGCGGGATGTGCGTGTCATCACGGCGCGGCCCTCCGGTGTGTTCGATCGCGCAACCCTCGATGCGATCCGCTCGTGGCGCTACAAGCCGGTGAATTACCACGGCCATCCGGTCGATGTGCCGGTCCGCACCCTCATCCGGTACGTGCTGCCGAACTAGGCCAGAAGAAGGCAAGACCCCTCATGCAACTCTCAGGCACAGACCGAAACCGCAGATTCCTCGCCGCCGGCGCCGCCGTGGCGGTCGTGGCCGTCATGGCGCTGGTGCTCATCGCCGGATTCCGCCTGGCGACACGGATCCGCGCCAGCGTTTCCGCACTGCAGACGACGAGCGTGCTGCAGACGTATCCGGCGGTCATTTCCCAGCAGCTCGCGGCCCTGCGCGGGCAGTTGGACACCCTCGAGTACAGCGGCCGGGTGCACGGGGAGCTCGCCGCCACGGTGGCCGACTTCAACAAGGACTTCGCGACGATCGAACGCCGCCACGACCTCGATCCCGCGGCGATTCACAGGGCGCAGACGCTCTGGCGGTCATACCAGCCGGCGCTCGCACCGGTACTCGCCTTCTCGGGCGAGCCCTACGACGACACCGATACCGGCAGCTCGCTGTCCTCGAGCGGCAGGGTGTATTACGATCAGGTGAGGCGGGCGGCGATTTTCGCCGCGGAAAACGCCACGGTCCTGCATAGGCAGCTGGCCATCCTGTCCGCCTCGCTGCAGGCACGCACCTCCGCCGCGGCCGCACGATTGCGCACGCTGCTGTTCGTCGGCGTGCTGACGGTTCTCGCTCTTGCAATGGCGGCACTGTACCTGCAGCTCGCGCGGGGCCGTCACGAACGCGCGGCGCGTGAGGCCCAGGAACAGACTCGCGATATTCTGAAAACCGTTCGTGAGGGATTCTTCCTCCTCGATGCCGACTACCGTATCGGCTCGGTGTGGTCGGAGGCGCTGACACGGTTGTTCGGGCGCAGCGACTTCGCCGGACTCGACTTCGAGGAGCTGCTGCGCAACAAAGTGTCGCCCGAGACTCTCGCCACCGCGGTGAAGTACATCAAGCTGCTCTGGGGCGAGCGGGCGCGCGAGAGCCTGATGAAGAGCATCAACCCCCTGGGACAGCTCGAAGTCAGCATGGACAACGGTCGCGGCGGCAGAGAGAGCCGCTATCTGCAGTTCGATTTCCATCGCGTGATGGGACCGAAAGGCGTCAAGCACGTGCTGTGCGCCGTCGGCGACATCACCTCGAACGTGCTGCTCGCGAGGGAGCTGCAGGAAGCGCAGGAGAACGCCCATTCGCAGCTCGACATGATGGTCGGCATGCTGCACGCGGACCCGCTGCAGGTGAGCACGTTCCTCGACAGCGCATCAGCCGGCCTGAAACACGTCAACACCATCCTGAAGGAGCCGGCGCGCACCGATGCCGAGTTCCGCAAGAAGCTTGCCGGACTCTCGCGCGAGCTGCACTCGATCAAGGGAGAAGCCTCGGCGCTGAACCTCATGAGCATCGCCCAGCGCGTGCACCACCTGGAAGACATGGTGGGCGAGCTCAAGGGCAAGTCCGAGCTCACCGGCAACGACTTCCTGCCCGTGGTGCTCAAGCTCGATGAGCTGCTGGCGCACCTGCGCGGAGTGAGGGAGATGACCGCGCGCCTCGTGACGCTCAAGGACGGTTCCCCCGAGCCCGGGGCGACGATGAGCGTGCCGCAGCTGCGAGTCGTCCCGACGGAGCAGCCGGGCGCACCGTCGGCGACTGAGCGTCCCGCCCGGGCTGCCGGGGATCTCGCAACGATGCTGCAGCAGCTCGCCGCAAAACTGGCCCAGGATCACGGCAAGCGGATCACGCTCACGCTGAGCGGGCTCGCAGAGGTGCCCGATGCGTATCTCGCTACCGTCAAGGATTGCGTCATCCAGATGCTGCGCAACGCCGCTGTGCACGGCATAGAGCCGAGCGAGGCCCGACGGGCCACTGCGAAACCCGAGGTGGGCGAGGTGCGCGTGGACTTCCACCGCTCGGAGAAGGGATACGAACTGCTGTTCCAGGACGATGGCGCCGGTCTCTCGCCCGAGGCGCTGAAGCGGGCGGCGGTGCGCAAGAACATCCTCACGGGGGAGGAGGCCGCGGCGCTCGACAATCGCGCCGCCCTGGCGCTGATCTTCCGGCCCGGCTTCTCGACCCGGGAGGAGGTCTCGATGGATGCCGGTCGGGGCGTGGGGATGGATGTCATCGCACGCGCCGTGTATGCGCTCGGGGGCAAGATTGGCGTGAGCACCAACCCCGGCCGATTCACCCGCTTCAAGATCGCCCTGCCCGAGGCCCGTCAGGCTCCGGCGGTCGCCTGAGTGTGACCGGGGACTGGCCGGCATGAGCACGGACTCGAACCCAGACGGCGGACGGCGACAGGTTCGCCTCCTGATCGTGGATGACTCGAACATCGTGAGACGGCGCATCGAGCGCTCGCAGCGGCTCGGGGAAATCGAGGTGGTCGGGACGGCCAGCAACGGGATCGAAGCGCTCGAGCTCGCCCGCCGGACCGATCCGGACCTGGTCACCATGGATCTCACCATGCCGCAGATGGACGGCATCGAGTGCATTTCGAGGCTGATCGAGCTCAAGCCCTCGATGCGCATACTGGTAATATCGGCGCTCGCCGACAAGGCCACCGCGGTGCAGGCGATGGAGCAGGGAGCCAACGGCTTCCTGCACAAGCCCTTCACCGACCGGCAGCTGAACGATGCGATCGCCGAGCTGATTTCCTGACCAACGGCTTGAGAGCACAGAGCGCGCACATGCTGCGGGAAGAGGAACTGAAAACCTTCGTCGACGGTACCACCCGGTATTTCGAGGTGGCCGCGCAGCAGCCGGCGACGATCGGCTCGCCCTACCTGCTCGAGGGCGAGCCGGCGATGCACGATTACACTGGGATCATCAGCGTATCGGGCAAACGCGAAGGCGTGGTGTACTTCACCGCGCCGCGCGCCATGCTCACGGTGCTGTTGATGAAGATGCAGGAGAACGACTTCAGCCATGAGAGCATGCGTGACCTGGTGGGAGAAGTCGCCAACACCATCTCCGGCAACGCGCGGCGCGATTTCGGCCACGACTTCGTGATCTCGGTGCCGAACGTGCTCACGGGAGACAAGCCCGAGATTCCGCACAAGCCCGGCGCCCGCTCCTTCGTCATACCCATCAACTGGCGCAGTCACAGCGCCAAGCTGGTCGTGTCGCTGACTTGATCGGCCCAAAGCGCTTCCGGCGCTTCCGGCGGCCAGCCCGTCCTGCTCTGCGGGCCGACCACGCATGATGCGTGCGCTCGCGTCCGCCTGCCGTCCATCTCTGCGGCCGCGCTGCGCTGTCACGGCTCGTCTGCGCGCAGCCGGTAACCGAGCCCCGCTTCGGTGACGAGGTACCGCGGCTTGTGCGGATCAGGCTCGATCTTGGCGCGCAGGCCCATGACGCAGACCCTGAGCCCCCGCGAGTCGCCGAGCCGCTCCGGTCCCCAGACCTCGCGGACCAGCTGATTCTGGGTGACGACCGCGCCGAGATGCCGGGCGAGACATTCGAGCAGCCGGTACTCGAGGGGCGTCAGGCGCACCTCTCCCGAGGGGCCGCGCGCCTCTCGCCTGGCGAGGTCGAGCTGGATGTCGCCGAGTTTCAGCAGGGAGGACTGCTCGGGAGCGCGCACGTTGCGCCTGAGCGCGGAGCGCACCCGCGCGAGCAGCTCTGGAGCGCTGAAGGGCTTGGTCACATAGTCATCCGCTCCTCCATCCAGGGCCGCGATTTTCTGCTCCTCCATGGTACGCGCGGACAGCACGACGATGGGCACCGGGGACCAGGCACGCACCCTGCGGATGATGGCGAGGCCGTCCCCGTCCGGAAGGCCCAGGTCGAGCAGCAGCAGGTCCGGTTTGTGGGTACGGGTCTCGATCTCGGCGCGCACCGCGGAATCGGCCTCGATGACCCGATAGCGCTCGGCCTCGAGCAGCACCTTCAGGATGTTGCGGATGGCCGGCTCGTCCTCGATGACGAGGATCTGGTGCATGGCCTCCGTCATGAGGGCGCCGCGGCAGGCAAAGTGAATTCGAATCTCGCGCCACGGCCCTCGCGCCGGCGCGCTTCGATCTCCCCACCGTGGGCGCGCAGGATGGCGCGGCAGATCGCAAGACCCAGACCCGCGCCCGCAATCGCGCCCTCGCCCGAGCCGCGCTGGAACTTCTCGAACAGCTGCCCGGGGTCTCCGGGCGGGAATCCCGGCCCCTCGTCCTCGACCACCACACGCACGAAGCCGCCCTCGGAGGCCGCGGACACCCAGGCGCGAGTGGCGGGCGGAGTGTACTTGGCGATGTTATCGAACAGATTGGCGAATACCTGCACGATGAGCCCCGCATCCACGTGAACCGGCGGCAGATCCGGCGGCAGACGCAGCTCGATGGGATGGTCCCTCAGGCGCTCATCGAGTCGCTGCAGCGCGGCGCCGGCGAGATCCTCCACCGTCTGCCAGTCGCGCAGCGGCTCGACCTGTCCGGACTGAAAGCGCATCAGGTCGAGCACGTTGGACACGAGATCCGCCATCTCGCGGGCCTTGAGCTCGATGGACGCGGCAAGTTGGTATCGCCGGGGCGCATCGAGCGCCTCGCCGCGCTCCGCGAGCGTGCTCGCCGCCCCCACCATGACCGCGAGCGGTGTGCGCAGATCGTGCGAGATCGAGGCGAGCAGAGTGTTGCGCAGACTCTCCCTTTCGGCGGCAAGGCTCGAGGCCTCGGCCACATCCGCGAGACGCGCGCGATCGAGCGCCAGGCCGATCTGGCTGGCGAAGGTGTCGAGCAGGTGGCTCTGTTCCGGCAACAGCACCCGGCGCGGATTCGCGGGCAGCACCGCCAGGACGCCCGTGGCGCGCTCCTCATCCCCGAGCGGCACGTACAGCGCCGGTGCGGCCGGCAGCGTATCCGAGCCCAGACCCGCGCGCCGGCCATGGTCGTTGACCCACTGCGCCACTGCGAGATCGGCGCCACGCAGCGAGCGCTCCGCGGGAGGGCCCGAAGGACGGCTCAATTTGCCCTCCGCGTCCGGCAGCAGCACCACGGCCCGGCATTGGAACACTTCGGCCACGTGACGCACCGCGACGCGCGCCATGCCCTCGATTCCGCGGGTGACTGCGAGCTCGCGACTCATGGCATACAGTGCCGCCGTGCGTCGCTCGCGCGCGCCTGCAACACGCGTCTGCTGGCGCACGTTGGCGGTCAGGGTGGCGATGAGCAGCCCGATGGTGAGCATGGCGCCGAAAGTCACCAGGTACTGCACATCGGACACGGCGAACGTGAAGCGCGGTGGCACGAAGCAGTAATCGAACACCGCCACGTTGAGCACCGCCGTCAGCGTCGAGGGACCGCGGCCCAGCCGCAATCCCGCAACCGTCACTCCCAATAGATAGACCATCGCCAGGTTCGAGAGCTCGAAGTGCGGGTACATCGCGAACGCGAGCAGTGTGCACACCACGCTCACCCCAGCCGCCCAGCCGTAGCGATCCCAGCGATTCACGGGTCGCACCACGCCTCCGAGCAATTGCGACGGCGAGGTACGCCGCTTCGTCGCGTCCGCCAGCGCGATCACCATCACATCGAAGCCCTGGGCCCGCTTGACCAGCGTGGTCGAGGTGGATGCGCGCAGCCATGCGCGCCAGCCGCGCCTCTTCGGCGCTCCGACCAGCATGCGAGTCGCACCCCGCGTGTGCGCGTATCCCAACAGCGCCTCGGCGGCCGAGGGACCATCGAGGGTCACGGTCTCTGCGCCGAGCGACTCCGCCAGGCGCAGCACCGAAATGCGGCGGTTGCGGTCCACATCGGACAAGCGCAGCAGCGCCGGCGTCTCGACGTACACGACCGTCCAGGACGCGGCGAGCGCATCGGCGATACGCTTGCCGGTTCGCACCAGCTGCTCGGCCTGCAGGTCCGGGCCGACCGCCACCAGGATGTGATCCCCGGCGATGCGCGCGCCAGCCCCTTCCGGGCGCATCGCGCGCGAGGCGGCTTCCACGCGCTCCGCGACCCGCCGCAACGCGATCTCGCGCAGCGCCATGAGATTGGGCTTGCGGAAGAAGCGCTCGACGGCGGTGGCCACTGCATCGGAGACATATACCTTGCCGGCGTGCAGCCGCGCGAGCAAATCGTCGGCCGGCAGATCGATCAGCTCGATGTCCTCTGCCTCATCCAATATTCTGTCGGGCACGGTTTCGCCCTGGCGGACCCCGACGGTCTGATAGATGAGATCGTTGAGGCTCTCGAGATGCTGCACGTTGACCGTAGTCCACACGCTGATGCCGGCCTCGAGCACCTCCTCGACGTCCTGCCAGCGCTTGGGGTGGCGGGGCTGCGGCGCTCCGCCCGTTATGTTGGAATGCGCGAGCTCGTCGACCAGCAGGATGGCCGGCCGGCGCGCAATCGCCCCATCGAGGTCGAATTCCTGGCGCACGATCCCCCTGTAGGTTACCGCCAGCGCTGGCAACCGCTCGAGTCCTTCGGCGAGACGCTCGGTCTCCGTCCGCCCGTGCGGCTCGAGATAGCCGATCACGATGTCCGTCCCGGCGTCCTTGGCGACGTGGGCGGCCTCGAGCATGGAGAAAGTCTTGCCGACGCCCGCGCAGGCGCCGAAGAAGATCCGCAGCCTGCCACGGCCAGCGCGCGCCTCCTCGGCCTGGACGCGGGCGAGGAGTTGGTCCGGATCGGGCCGTGTATCTGCCGGAGTGTTCATGCGGCGGGACCGCCCAAGGAACCGTTCCTACGCAAGGACGCAGCGTTTCGTGAGCACAGGTCAGCGCAGCTCATCGAGAGCCAGATTGAGCTCGAGTACGTTGACGCGCGGTTCGCCGAGCATGCCGAGCAACCTACCCTTTGCGTGCGCGGCGATCAATGCCCGCACACGGGCGAGCGGCAGCCCCCGGGCCCGGGCGACCCGGCCGGCCTGGTAATAGGCGGCCGCGAGGCTGATGTCCGGATCGAGGCCGCTCGCCGAGGCGGTCACGAGGTCCACCGGCACCGCAGCGGTATTGGTGGGATCGGCGGCGCGCAGTGCGGCGACGCGCGCCTTCACGGCATCGGTCAACGCGGGGTTGAGCGGCCCCAGATTGGACCCGGTCGAATCGAGACCGTTGTAGGGCTGCGGACCGGTCGCCGAGGGCCGGCTCCAGAAGTCTCTCGGATCGCTGAAGGGCTGGCCGATGAGGCGTGAGCCCACCACCTTGCCCTTTTCGATGACGAGAGTGCCGGCGGCCTGAGCCGGGAAGATCGCGCGGGCAACTCCGGTCACCAGGAGCGGATAGGCGAGGCCGAGCAGCACGGTCATGATCAGGAGCAGTGCGATCGCGGGACGGAGGATGGTTTTCATGGCGCAGTCCTTCAAACCAGATGGACGAGCTGCAGACACACATCGATGAGCTTGATGCCCGCAAAGGGCACGAGGATGCCGCCCAGGCCGTAGACGAGGAGATTGCGCCGCAGGAGCGTGACGGCCCCGAGCGGCCGGTAGCGCACGCCCTTCAGGGCGAGCGGAATC
>JAJYDK010000102.1 GCA_021777555.1 Pseudomonadota bacterium
AAGCGCTGCTGCCCTGGAAGGTTCGCAGCTCGCTCCCGGTTACCCGCCGCGCCCCCTGAGGGGGATCCCCGCCGTCCCTACGACGGCACGCCCTCGCCTGCAAGAACGGGGGTCCTGGAGGGCTTACCTTTGACCCGCGGCATCAATTCGAATGCACGTGATCCGGGGTAGACAATATTCAGTTCATCGAGCTTCAGATCGGCCAGCGCGATGCGCATCGAGGGGGCCGAAAGAAGTTGTTGACGCCAGCCACGCGCAGCAGCGGAAACAGATCGCGACGGCGCTGAATCTCATCGATCACGATGGTGCCGCGCAGATCCTGCAGGGCCGTCATTGGCTGGTCGAGTCGCCCCAGGCTCAAAGGATCCTCGAGATCGAGATGGTTCAGCGACTAGCCGCCGACGAGTTCCCGTGCCAAGGTAGTCTTGCCGCTTTGGCGTGGGCCGAGGAGCGCGACCACCCGGCTGCGTCGCAGCGCTCGGCGGATGCGCTGAGTCAATTGCGGGCGATCGATCATGGAGCCAATCGCATCATAAGAATCCACCATATATTGGTGGAATTTCCTGTTCTAGTGCAATGGCGGCGACATCGTGCTATCCGAGGGCCTTTGCCCGGAGCTCGCCGTGACGCAACTCATTGAACGCGATGCCATGTACTGGCGTCGACGATTCCATAGTGAGGTCATCGAGGGGCCTGTTTGTTTGTTGGTGCCTTGCCTGCTGCCTTGGCTGTCGCGATCTCGTCGCCCTAATGACTGATTTGGGACGCGCATGTGCGCCACACGACGATCATGCGATGGGTGTTCCAGTATGTCCCGGAATACGAGAGGCGGTGGTGGAGCCTCCGGGCAATGTAGGTGTTGCCCGAACGCCTGAATTCAGCTGTCGCCGAACGAGGGGCAAGGCGTTCCCCAGGTGGCTGCCCACGCCGTGAGAGGACGTCCCGGTGGAACTCGGGTTTGAGGCTGGAGGATTCGACCGGAAGCGGCGTCTTACCTTGTAATCGGGCGAGAAACGGCAACGCCGCACGCGTTGGATGTCTGCACGCCCGAAGAAGCGTCTCGAACGAGGGGGGTATGCATGAGAGATTCCTTCGGCCTCTTGGCCATCGCCGGTCTTTCGCTCTCACTCGGATCGTCCGTAGCCCAGGCTACGCCCAAGGTCGCCCCGCTGCGCCTGGCCTCCACCATCGCGCTGCCGCACGTTCACGGGCGCATCGATCATTTCAGTGCGGATGTCGCGGGCCAGCGGTTGTTCATTTCCGCGCTCGACAACCATACTGTCGAGGTGGTGGATGTCCGGGCCGATAGATGGCTGCGAAGCCTTCCCGGCGTCCAGGAGCCCCAAGGCGAATACTACGCGGCTCGCCCCGGCAAGCTATTTACGGCGGACGGCCGGGGCGGGGATGTCAGAGTGTATCGCGGCAGCGACTTGCAGCTGCTGTCGACGGTGAAACTCGATCTGGGGCCGGACGCCGAAGCCTACGATCCGGCGACAAAGCGGCTGTACGTCGGCTATGGCGGTGAGGATGCGCGCAAGACATACGGCGAAGTGGGCATCATCAGTGCCGTCACGGACCGGTATGTGGGCGATATCCGCACGAGCGCGCACCCGGGCGCCATCCTGATCGGAGAACCCGGGAGAACGGTCTTCATCACCGTTCCGAAGACGCACCAGATTTCGCAGATCGATGCCCGCACCGGGCGGATCGTTGCGACCTGGCCGTCCAGGGCGGGAAGTCCCGTTTCGCTCGCGCTGGACCGCCGGCACGCCCGGCTCTTCGTCGGTATGCGCAATCCCGCGGCAATCGAGGTGTTCGACAGTCGCACCCACCGATTCATCACGAGCCTGCCGAGCGTCGGCCTGATGGACGGGTTGTTCTACGACTCCCTGCACCACCGTATCTATGCGTCCGGGGGCGAAGGATACGTGGCCGTCTACCGCCAATTGAGCCCCGACCGCTACGCCGAGATTGCCAAGGTGCCCACGGGAGCAAACGCGCGAACATCGCTTTGGGTCAGGCCGCTCGACCGGTATTACGTGGCCGTGCCCGCGGGCGGCGGGCGCGGGGCCAGGGTCCTGGTCTTCCAGCCGGCCCCGTGAGTCCTTCCGGCAAACGTATCGCGAGAAATGCGAGGTCATTTGCGATGAACAAGATGCTTCCCATGCGACTGGCGGCGCTGATCGGTGCGGCGCTCTTGAATCTCGCCGGACCCGCGGCCAGGGCCGCCGTCCCGCAGGTGCCACCCTCGAGGGGGCCGCTCGAGCTCTACGAGAAGGTCCCGGTACCGGGACACTTCGGCAGGATCGACCATTTCGATGGCCAGGGGCGCATGCTGTATTTCTCCATCGTGGGCAGCAATGGCGTCGGCGTCGAGAACTGGTTCGATGGGAGCCTGGTGCATTTCATCCCCGATGTGCCTGCACCGCAGGGCGAGCTGTATGCGCCGGGGTTCAATGAGATCATCTCCGCGAGCTCCGCGGGCAAGGTCTACATCTTCGATGCCTCGACCTACCGGCTGAAGAAGACCCTTGATTTCGGGACGGACGCGGATGATGAGGTATGGGATCCGGTGCACCACGAGGTCCTGGTCGGCTACGGTGAGGAGAACGGCGGTGTCGCCGCCATCGATCCGGCCACCAACAGCGTGGCAGGCAAAGTGCTGAAGACTGGCGGGCATCCCGAACGTTTCGCCATCGAGTCGCACGGACCCATGATGTACGTCAACTGCCCGGATGCCGGAATGGTGGTCGAGGCCATCAACCGCGAGACCGGCGCGATGAGCAAGTGGCACCTGCCCGGGGGGCTGCGCGGCAATTTCGCGATGGCGCTGGATGAAGCCGACCACCGGCTCTTCACGGTCACCCGCAAGATCCCGATGTTGATCGTCTTCGATACCCGGACAGGGAAAGTCGTCTCTCTCGTGCCGGGCATCGTGGGTGAGGCGGATGACGCCTTTTACGACGCCTCGCGCAGGCGGATCTACATCATCGGCGGTCAGGGGTTCGTGAGCGTGGTCCAGCAGATGACCCGAGATCGCTACGGCCTCATCGCGAACGTTCCGACGAAGGTGGGAGCGCGGACGGGCTATTGGGATGCGCGCATGGACCGTCTCTACGTCGGGGTGCAGGCCGAGGGCGGTGCTCCGGCGGAGGTCATGGGTTTCGAAGCCGAAGACTATTGACTGATCGCCGATTCGAGGGCCCGACGAGAAGATCGGCGTCGCTGTCCTGCCGAGCCTCGTCGCGGGCCACTGGTCCATGAATGAAGCGCGCCTACATTGCCGTGGTACATTCGGCGACGGGCGGCGATTACCTGCCTATGCGACGTAGCGCGAAGTGATCGGCCGGACGCTGAGGTGGTCTGAGGACGCTTCCTCTTAGCCGCTCGACAGGCGGCCCGCCGCTGCCGGTTCTGCCGGACACAGACCAGATGCACGGGCGCCGGTGGTCTCTCGAACGGCTCGAGCACCACCTTCATTCGTCCAGCGCGCAGGTGCTCGACCACCTGATAGGACATTGCGCGGAGCAACCCCGCGCCGGCAAGTTCGGCGTCGATCGCCGCATCGAGGCTATCGACACTCGGCCTGGCGCGAAATGTGACCCGCCTTTCGGCCCCGTGGGATCCAAAAGTCCAAGTGGTCGGCAAGGCCACGCCCTCGAACGAGATCACGCTGTGTCGCGCCAAATCCTCGGGCGTAGAAGAAATGCCGTTCGATGCCAGGTAGTGGGGGCTGGTGAACATTACATGCCGGATCTCTCCGAGGCGGATGGCGATGAGACGGCTGTCCGGCAGTGTGCCGACGCGGACCGCAGCATCGACTTGATCATCCGGGAAATGAGTCACACGGTCGGTCAGCATCAGGCTGACGGTCGCCAGCGAAAGATGGAGCTGCCGGTTCGCGAGCTCGAGACCGTGCCGAACAGCCAGATCAATTGACCCGGACCCAGTCCGAAGGTGCGTAAAGCCGGGGGTCGTCGAAGCGCGTGAACCTCGACCCGCCCATGGTGAAGCTCGATGATCGAGAGGCCGGTTCCCGCGAACCGTCGAAGCCGC
>JAJYDK010000018.1:0-13476 GCA_021777555.1 Pseudomonadota bacterium
GTACTCCAACCCGTTCCGGAGATGCCGCATGAGAATCATGGACTACGATCAAGCGCGCGTTCTGTTCGATTTGTCGAAGCTCAAGACGAAAGGACCTGTGGATTTGACGGTGGACGCGAATGGCAATATCGCCATCACTCGCGACGGGGACCTGCAGATGGGCGAAGCGCGAGTCAATCTCAGAGCTTGAAGAGAATTCCGGCATCCTCGCCGGGGCCATATTTGTCGTCCGGAGCAATCTACTTCAACATTTCAAGCAGGGCCTTGAAATATCTCAAGGTCACACCGAAGCCTCAACTCCAACTCAACCGCCACTCGATGCGGTAATCGCGGCCGCCGCAGCGAATTTCAGACACTATGACGAGTGGGCAGGCTCGGGGGACATCACCGAAACATTACATCGAAAGCTATTCGACTACGCCAGGGCGGCGGCTCGCTACGAAGAGCTGTAGGTTTTGCGTTTCCCCGTGGTGGATTGAGCGGCCCATGATAGCAAGACGGCAGCTCATCTGGACGGCGAGAACATCGGCATGCGTCGGCAAGTCCGCGTCTGGCGGGTGAGGCTGCCGCTGGCGACACTTTGCTGCACGTACTCACGCAGGCGTGCTGATGACGAGGAACCGACTTTCACCCTCGAGACGCCGCGAAGACATCCGAGTCCGGTGGCCAAGCATCTTGTGGCCCAGCGCAGATCAGGGAAGACGCGGACTGGCCGACGCATACAAACGGCTGTCGTGTTGCCGCCGCGAGGCCGTTGATCAGCCGGCGAGTTTTGCGCTTGACTGCGCCATGGCTCTCGCGCGTTTCCCAGGCGAGCTTCCGAGCGATTCCGGTATACTCGACGCTTGACGATTGGTCACATACGCGTCGCGGGGTCCGTCGATCGAGTCTCCATGAGCAGCTATTCTCCCATTCGCACGAGTCGCCAGATCTGGCAGTCGGGACAGCGAATCGAGCGCCATCGACACGATCGCGCATATTCGGCCGTGGTCCTGTCGGGCGGCTACGAAGAATACGGCAACCGTGGCTGCTTGCGCGCAGCTGCGGGCGACGTGCTGTTGCACGGCGCGTTCGACGCGCATCTCAATCGCTTCCCGCGCAGTGGCGCGGTCATCCTCAATCTGCTCGACCCGGCGCCGCTGCCGGCCGTCGCGATGGGCCGCATCGCCGATCCCGATGCGGTCGCTCGGGCGGCTGAACGCGACCCTCACGCGGCGCTTACGCTGCTTCGGGAGCAGCTGCAACCGCTCGAGCCCGCACCGGCCGATTGGACCGAGGCGCTGGCGCGGCATTTGCTTACTGACCCGCAATGCTGCCTGGGTCGCTGGGCACGAGAGCAGGGATTGCGCCCGGAGACCGTGGCACGCGGCTTTCGCCGAGTGTTCGGGGTCACTCCGGCGCTGTTTCGCGCCGAAGGGCGTGCGCATCGCGCCTTCGGGATGATCGTCGATACCGAGGCGCCGCTCGCGGGCGTCGCCGCGAGCACGGGTTTCGCCGATCAGGCGCACATGACCCGCGCCATTCGGGCTCTGACCGGCTTCCCGCCCGGCGCCTGGCGCACGTCAAATCCGTTCAAGACGGCGGGTGCGCGCGCTGGCTAGATGCCGGCCATGAATGTCGCCGAGATGGCCGCAGAGCCGCGCTTCCGCCTCAAAATCGTTCCCCTCCTAGTGGCCGGCGCGCTGGGCTTTGCGGTGCCGCTCGCGGGCGGGTGGCTCGCGTACTTCTGCCACCGGCTGTTCCATACGGCATCCCCGACAGGTCCGGAGATCTGGTGGCTGTATATGCAGCATGCGGGCCAGTTCGTGGTCGCGCTCGCCGTCATCGCGATCCTCAAGTATCGCTTCATCCCGGCGGACTACGGGCTGCACATGCCGCGCGGCAAGACCTACGTCTGGTCCGCGATCCTCTGGGGTATCTTCTTCGGCGTGCTGATGACCGTGGTCGATTACGCGCCGCAGCTGATTGCGCACACCGTCCCGAATCTCGGGTATCCACTGACGCGCAGCAACGTCTGGGGCTGGACTCTCTTCGAGGGCATCTATGTCGGGCCGACGGAGGAGATTCCATTCCGAGCGCTGATCGTCACTTATCTCGCGGCCACCATGCCCGGAAAGCTGCGGGTCGGGCGCTTTTCCATGAATTGGGCCGGGATCATCGCCGCAGTGATCTTCTCACTGCTGCACGCGAACAGCTTCGAGACTCAGCGCTGGCCTCAAGCGCTGGGCCAGCAGTTCTATGCTTTCGCGCTCGGGGTCCTGTACGCATACTGGCTCGAAAAATCGAGAAGCATCGTCGCCTCCGTCGTGGGTCACAATGTGAGCGACGTGGTCGAGCAACTGATCGTGTTCGCCTGGTGCGGTGCACTGTGACGCCTCGGCAGATGGCTCGGACGCGATCTCTGAACCCCGTGGCGTGAGATGGCCCCGAGAAGCTGGACATCCGGATAGGTGGATTGCTCTGCCCTGGAAGGCGAAGATATCGCCTGGAACCTGGAGCAGAAATGACCCGCAGATCTCGACGTAACCACTCACCGGCCTTCAAGGCGAAGGTGGCCCTGCCCGCTCTCAAAGGCGAGGCGACGCTCGCCGAGCTGGCCGAGCGCTTCGACGTGTACACGGCGAACGTCGGGGGTTCGGGCCCCTCGGCACCCACCAAATTGCCCATGTGCACGCTTGAGACTCACGTCGATGTTGACGTCGTGGGTGGACGGGGGGCCAATCGTACATAGATCAGCGAGCTTTTTGGCGTATGTGCACAGCGTCGGAGGCTCGGCCATGACTGCCCAAAGCCGAATGTCGCTTGGGCGAGTACACTGGAGTCATGATCGCAATGACCTTCGACACCCTCAAGTTCGCCAACCGGCTCAAGGCTGCCGGCATGGAGCCTCGTCTCGCCGAGGCGCAGGCTCAAGCCATCGTCGAGTTGGTGGACGATACGAACGTTGCGACCAAGGCGGACATTGACCGATTGGGCAGCGCGACCAAAGCGCACATCGACCGGTTGAGCGGTCGTGTGGATGTATTGGAAGCGAGCATGGACGGCCGTTTCCGGCTGCTGTACTGGATGGTCGGTACGCTGACCGCGCTCAATGCCGCCATTGCCGGCAAGCTTTTCATCTGACTGTTCAATGTTCGGACGCCTATTCCGGGGCGTAGGCACAGACTCCATCCCCGTTCATGCGCTCGCGCTGCGTGCCCGAAGTGGTCCGTTGCAGGGTCTCAGAACCATGCGCGGTCGGGTCAGCGGGTGGAGCGGTACCGTTGCCCTCGAAGAGTCCGCAAATTGCGGGCGTTCCGTAATTCTGCGTATTCCCCCACACGATCCCCGACTGGCATTCTGACCGCGTCCTCGCGCCCGCGCAGTCCACGCCGGCGTGGCGTATCTTCGAGCGCGGGGGGCCGGTCCCGTGAGGCCCTGGGGGGAGACATGAGCTATCTCGAGCGATTCAAGGTCCGGTCCGCCTCGCATCCGAAGCTCACCGACATCGATCCGGCCTTCAAGGACCGGCACGAGAGCCGAGACGCGGCGCTCGAGGAGACGAGCCACTTCAGCGAGCGCCTGCGTGCACTGCAGGATCTGCTCTACGCAGAGGGCGGACGCTCGCTGCTCATCTGCCTGCAGGCGATGGACACGGGTGGCAAGGACGGAGTCATCAATCACGTGCTCGCGGCCATGAACCCGCAAGGCTGCCGCGTCGCGCACTTCCGCCAGCCTTCCTCCGAGGAGGCGGCGCACGATTTTCTGTGGCGGGCGCACCGGGTAGCGCCGGCGCGCGGGGAGGTGGTGATCTTCAACCGCTCCCACTACGAAGGGGTGCTCATCGAGAGGGTGCACGGGATCGTACCCAAGGAAGTCTGGATGGCGCGCTACGAGCGGATCAATGAATTCGAGCGCGCCCTCGCCGATGCCGGTACCCAGATCCTGAAGTTCTACCTGCACATCTCGAGCGGCGAGCAGCTCGCGCGCTTCAAACAGAGGCTCGATGATCCGGCCAAGCAATGGAAGATCAGCGAGGCGGACTACGCCGAGCGCAAGCTCTGGCCGCAGTACACGGCGGCGTACGAGGATGCGCTCTCGCGCTGCAGCACCCCTTACGCGCCGTGGTTCGTTATCCCGGCCAACCACAAGTGGTTTCGCAATCTCGCGGTGGCGCGTATCGTCGCCGAGCACCTCGAAGGGCTCGGCCTCAAGTATCCCAAACCGACCGTCGATCTCGCGCGCATCCGCCGCGAGTACCACGCAGCAAGCGAGTAGGTCCGCTCAGGCGAGCGGCTCGAGCATCCGCGCGAGGTCCACGGAGGCTTCGATGGCATCGGCCAGCCGATCGAGCATCTGTTCGCGCCTCGCGGCGTGATCGAAGGCCCGCGGCTCGCTGAGCCCTGCCCAGCGCAACAGCGCCGCGCAGGCGGCCGGATCCTCGAATATTCCGTGCAGGTAGGTCCCGAGGATGCGCTCATCGGCCGAGAGAGCCCCGTCGGACACACCATTATCGAGGCGCACGGCGGGCCGCTCGAGCGCCGGGCCGCGGCTCTCCCCCATGTGGATCTCGTATCCGCGCACGGAAGCATCCGCGAAGGCGAGACGTCCGCTCACATTGCGCAGTTGCTTGGCCGGCAGCAGTGTCGTGACGAGCTCGAGCCACCTGAGGCCCGCGCTCTCGCCCGGCGTTCCCTCGATGCCCTCGGGGTCGAGGATCGAGCGGCCGAGCATCTGCAGACCGCCACAGATGCCCAGCACCCGGCCGCCGTAGCGCAGGTGGCGCTCGAGATACTCGGCCCAGCCGCGCTCGCGCAGCCATTCGAGATCGGCGCGGACCGACTTCGAGCCCGGCAGGATCACGAGGTCGGCCGGCGGCGGGGCTTGCTCTGCGACGTAACACAGCGCGACTTGCGGATGCGCGGCGAGCGGCTCGAAGTCGGTGTGGTTGCTGATCTTGGGTATCAGCGGCACGAGCACGCGCAGCCTTTGCCCGGTGGGCGAGCTGTCACCGGCATCCCCTTCCTGACGGCTCAGGCTGTCCTCGGCGTCGAGCCTCAGGTCGCTGAGATAGGGCAGGACGCCAAAAGAGGGCTTGCCGGTATGGCGGCTGAGCCACTCGATGCCCGGCTCGAGGAGCCGCAGGTCGCCGCGGAAGCGATTGATGAGGAATCCGCTCACGCGCGCGCGCTCGCTGTCGCTCAGCAAGGCGAGTGTGCCGGCGATGTGCGCAAAGACGCCACCGCGCTCGATGTCGGCGACCAGCGCCACAGGGCAGTCGACCGCCTCGGCGAATCCCATGTTGGCAATGTCCCCCTCGCGGAGATTGATCTCCGCGGGCGAGCCCGCGCCCTCGACGATGATGACATCGTAGGCGCCTTGAAGCTTGCGGAAGGAGGAGAGCACCGCCTCGAGGGCCCGCGGCTTGAAGCGGTGGAACTCGGCGGCATCCATGTTGCCGACGGGCCGACCGTGGAGGATCACCTGCGCGCTCCGGTCGGTGCTGGGCTTGAGCAGCACGGGGTTCAGATCCACGGTGGGCGCGATCCCGGCGGCCTGCGCCTGCAATGCCTGCGCGCGACCCAGCTCGCCTCCATCGGCTCCCACGGCGCTGTTCAGCGCCATGTTCTGCGGCTTGAAGGGCGCGACGCGCACGCCGCGCCGGCGAAGGATGCGGCACAGGCCCGCCACCAGCGTGCTCTTGCCGGCATCGGAGGTCGTACCCTGAATCATCAGGGCGCGCGCGCTCACGGACTCGCCTCATCGACTGCCGCAGGCAGCGCCGTCTCCAGCCGCCTCCAATCCTCCTCCGTTCCCGGCAGACCGAAGCGCAGGCTCCCAGGCGCATCGAACAGCCGGCAGAGAATGCCGCCTCGGGCGAGGCGCTCGTGAATGCGCGACGCGCGCGCCGTGACGACCCATTGAAACAGCTCGCAGCCACCGCTTGGCGCAAGTCCGCTGGCGCGCATGAGGGCCGCGAGGCGCGTGGCATCGGCGCGCAGCCGCCGGCGCGTCTCGTTCTGCCACCGTCTGTCGTTGAGGGCGCCGGCGGCGATGGCCCGCGAAGGACCTGCGATCGTCCAGGGACCGAGCCGTTCGGCGAGCCCCTCGCGCAGCGGCTCGGCCGCGAGTACGAAGCCCACGCGGGCACCGGCGAGGCCGAAGAACTTGCCGAGCGATTTCAGGACCACCAGGCCCTCGCGATGGGTTTCCGCCGCCACGCTCTCCGCGGGGTCCGTATCGGCGAACGTCTCATCGACGATGAGCCAGCCGCCGCGGGCGGTGATCTCCCCGTGCCACCTCAGGAGCTGCGTGCGCGTGAACCGGTGGCCGGTCGGATTGTTGGGATTGATGAGTGTCAGCACGTCGAGCGTGGCCGCGGCGTCCGGGCATTCGGCGGGTGTCACCGGCACGACCTCGTGACCGGCCTCACGCCAGCGCGCCGCATGCTCGGCATAACCGGGACTCAGCACGCCGACGCGACACGGCGCGCGCAGGCGCGGAAGGTTGAGGATCGCGGCCTGGGAGCCCGCCGTCGGCAGTACGCCGGGGGCGCCGTAATATTCCTGTGCGGTCTGCGCCAGGCCATCCTCGTCCTCCGGCAGGCGGTGCCAGAGCGTGAGCGGCGTCGGCTCGCCGGCCCACGGCCGGGGGTTGATTCCCGTCGACAGATCGAGCCATCGCTCGAGCGCGATACCGTACACGGCGCTCGCGCGGCGCAGTCTTCCGCCATGCTCAAGCATGCCTGAGCGCCTCCGCGGCGGCGAACGTCGCGCTACCGAGTGCGATCAACGCGAGCCACAACAACACCGAGCGACTGACCAGGCGCAGGGCGCGTGGGATGTCCCCGGGATCGACCGGGCGCCCCTCGCCAAGCGCCGCGCGCTCGTGCCACTCCCCTTCGTAGAAGGCGCCGCCGCCCACTCGAATGCCCAGCGCGCCGGCCCCGGCGGCCATCACGGGGCCCGCGTTGGGGCTGTCCCAGAGCGGAGCCTGCAGGCGCCAGCAGTGCAGCGCCCGCTGACATCCGCCCAGCGCGGCGTACGTCAGAGCCGTCAGCCGGGCCGGGACGAAGTTCACGAGGTCATCGAGCCGTGCCGCCGCCCAGCCGAAGTGCAGGTACCGCGCGGTGCGGTAGCCCCACATGGCATCCAGGGTGTTGATCAGGCGGAAGGCGAGCGCCCCGGGAGCGCCTGCCAAGACGAACCAGAAGAGTGCGCCGAAGACTGCGTCATTGCCGTTTTCCAGTACCGACTCGACTGCCGCCGCGCTGACCCGCGCGGGGTCCATGGCGCCGGTGTCGCGGCTGACCATCATGCCGACGTTGCGGCGGGCATCAGCGAGGTCGCCCCGAGCGAGCGCATCGTGTACCCGTCGGGCGTGATCGTGCAGGCTGCGGTGTCCGACGACGAGGTAGAGGATCGCGACGTCCCAGGCGAGCCCGAGCCATTGCAGCCGGGCCAGGAGGGCGGCGAGGAGCACCCAGGGCGTGACGGCCAGAACGAGCGCGAGGACCCCCCAGAGCCGTCCCCAGACCGCTGCGTGGACCGCCCGGGGCTGCAGGCGCCCCTCGATGCGTCGGGCATAGCCTCCGAAGAGCGCGAGCGGATGCCACCGGGTCGGCTCGCCGAGGAGCCAATCCAGGCCGAGGCCGAAGGCGGCGAGCAATGCGATCACGGGGGACGAAGGACCGATTTCCGGGGAGGCGCCACTTTACGGGTCGTCCCCCGGCACGGGCAAGACAAGTCCTGTGCGCGGTCGCAAAAGGGCTCCACGGCGGCGTTCCCGGGCAGGAGAGCGCTCAGCCCTCGCCGGGGATCCCGAGTCCCTTCGCCACCGCGGGGCGTTTCACGAAGGTCTCGAGCGCCCGCAGGAGGTGCGGGAAGTCTCCGATGCCGACCAGATCGCCCGCGTCGTAGTAGCCGATGAGGGTGCGGACCCAGGGGAAGATGGCGATGTCGGCGATGGTGTACTCGCGGCCGCACACCCAGGCGTGCCGCCTCAGCTGTCCCTCGAGCACCCCGAGCAGGCGCCTGGACTCCGCCACGTAACGCTCTCGCGGGCGCTTGTCCTCGTACTCCCTGCCCGCGAACTTGTGGAAGAAACCGACCTGGCCGAACATCGGCCCGATGCCGCCCATCTGGAACATCAGCCACTGCAAGGTCCCGTAGCGGGCGGCCGGGTCCTGCGGCAGGAGCTGGCCGGTCTTCTCCGCGAGATAGACGAGGATGGCGCCGGATTCAAACAGGGGGAGCGGGGCGCCTCCCGGGCCGTTGGGATCGAGGATCGCGGGAATCTTGTTGTTGGGGTTGAGCGAGAGAAATTCGCTCGAGAGCTGCTCGCGGGCATCGAAGCTCACCCGGTGCGCCTCGTAGGGCAGTCCCGTCTCCTCCAACATGATCGAGACCTTGACGCCGTTCGGGGTCGGCAGGGAGTAGAGCTGCAGCCGATCCGGGTGCCGCGCGGGCCATCTGCGGGTGATCGGGAAAGCGGACAGGTCGGTCATGGGATCCCTCGCTGCGAGTGCGTGACGGCGGCGTTGCCGCCCGGTGGGCGCCAGAGTGAGCGCCGCCCGGGCCCGCCACAAGTCTCCCGGATGGGAGGGTTGTCGATTCGAACCCGCGGCGTCATGATGCGACGTTAACTACGACATCCGCGGCGACCGGGCCATGCGCGAGTCGGGCTTCGACACGACGTTCCGTTTCGGGCCCTTCAGCGGCTCGACCACCGATTATCCCCCGGTGGGTCTGAACAGCCTGCTGTATCGCTACGCGCTCGACCTGAAGCGCTTCGCGTCGCGGCTGGGGCTGGCGGTCCGCGGGCTCGAGGCGTACGGCTACGATCGGGACGCGCGCCGGATCGCCGGCGAGTTCATCGCCACCGCGCCCACAGGGCAGCCTGCCGAGGCGCGGGAGCCGGGCGGGGACGCCGGCGGCCGGAATGCGGTATGGTGCGTTCCTTTTGGGGGTCTTCGCATGACCGCTACCGTCCGCCGCGAGTCGGCGCGCTTTCCGGCGCTTCGGCTCGCCGCCTCCGGCCTGCTGCTCGTCTGCCTTGCCGCCGCTTCGCCCGGCGCGCCGGCCCAGGCCCTTCAGCCCGCGGCGCAGGTTCCGCCTTCGGCGGCCAGCGCGCGCGCCTCGGGCGGTCCGCTGCCGCAGGCGGCGCTGGCCGGTCTTCGCTGGCGCCTGGTGGGACCCTTCCGGGGCGGCTGGGCCACCATGGCCGCCGGGGTGCCCCAGCATCCCAACACCTACTACATCGGGACAGCCGGCGGCGGCGTGTGGAAGACCGTGGATGCCGGCAGGACCTGGCACGCAGTGGGCAATACGCTGCCCCCCTCGATCGGCGCCATCGCCGTTGCCCCCTCCGCCCCCGACACCATCTATGTGGGCACCGGCCAGGTGGCGCCCCGCTACGACATTGGAGTCGGTCACGGGGTGTTCAAGTCGACCGACGGCGGCAAGACGTGGCAGTCCCTCGGTCTGGGCTCAACGCGTTATGTCGGACGCATCTGGGTGGATCCGGACAACGCCAACGTGGTGCTGGTGGCGGCGATGGGCCACCTCTACGGCTCGAGCGCGCAGCGGGGCATCTACCGCTCGACCGACGGAGGCAAGACGTGGAGGCATGTCCTCTTCATCAATGACCGGACCGGTGTGGTCGATCTCGCCGCCGACCCGACCAACCCCAAGCTGCTCTATGCGGCCGCCTGGCAGATGCGCGACTGGCCCTGGCTCGATTACTTCGAGCCGCATGGCGGTCGCGGCAGCGGGATCTATCGCTCGACCGACGGAGGCAAGCACTGGACGCGCCTGAGCGGTGGGGGCTGGCCGCAAGGCCCGCTCGGCCGCATCGGGCTTGCCGTCACCCATACGGCGCAGGGCGCGCGCATCTACGCCGCGGTGGACTCGGCCACCCAGGGCGGTGTGTGGCGCTCCGATGACGGCGGCAATCACTGGCAGCGCGTGAACGATGACGAGGATGTGTTCGGCAACTGGTATTTCGCCCGCCTGACCGCCGATCTGCGCAATCCCGATACCGTGTACTCGGCGGGACAGTCGATCCGGCGCTCCACCGACGGGGGACGCACCTGGCACATCATCAAGGGCGCCCCGGGCGGAGATGATTACCACTTCCTGTGGATCAACCCGCTGCATCCCGATCACTGGATCACCGCCTCTGACCAGGGCGCGGTGGTGACCGTGGACGATGGGCGGTCCTGGAGCAGCTGGTACAACCAGCCGACGGGCCAGTTCTACCACCTCGCCGTGGACAACCGCTTCCCGTACTGGATCTACAGCGGACAGCAGGACAGCGGCACGGTCGGGGCGGCGAGCCGCAGCGACTACGGCTCGCTCACGTTCCGCGACTGGCATCCGGTGGGCGGCGATGAGCGCGACTACATGGTGCCCGATCCCGACGATGCGAACCTGGTGTTCGGCAGCGGACTCGGCGGCCGGGTCTCGCGCTGGGATGCGCACACCGGGCAGGTGGCCAATGTCTCGCCCTATCCGGTGAACAGCTACGGCGCGGACCCCCTGCAGGTGAAGTACCGGTATGGCTGGGTGACGCCGCTCGTGTTCACCCCGACCAAGCCCCACGCGTTGCTCCTCGGGGCCCAGCTGTTGTTCCGCTCGAGCGACCTGGGCGAGACCTGGCGGATCATTTCCCCCGATCTGACGGGAGCGGTCGCAGGCACGCCGGGGTGCAGCAAGGCCGCCACCGGCGCGCTCGCGCGCAAATGCGGGTTTGGCGTGATCAGCGCCATCGAGCCCTCGCCGGTGAACGAGGGCGAGATCTGGGTGGGCACGGACAGCGGCCTCATCCAGCTCACCCGCGATGGCGGTCGGCATTGGCGCAATGTCACGCCGCCGACGCTCGCCCCATGGGAGAAGGTGAGTGCCCTCTCCGCCTCCAGCCTCGATCCGGCGACGGCCTACGCCGCGGTGGACGACCAGCGTCGCAGCGACTACCGCCCGCACGTGTTCCGGACCCACGACTACGGACGGACCTGGCGGGAGATCGACACCGGACTGCCGCCCGGACAGCCGGTCACGGCGGTTGAATCCGACCCGCTGCGCGCGGGTCTGCTCTACGCGGGGACGATCCGTGGGGCGTTCGTGTCCTTCGACGATGGCGGGCATTGGCAGTCGCTCTCGCTCAATCTGCCCAATGTCCGGGTGTCGGACCTGCTGGTCCATGACAATGATCTCATCGCCTCCACGGTAGGGCGGGCGATCTGGGTGTTGGATGATGTGACACCGCTGCGTCAGCTCTCCTCCGCGGTGCTCGCCGCGCCCGCGCATCTGTTCGCGCCGGAGGTGGCCTACAGGGTGCACCCGAACAACAATCGCGACACACCGCTTCCGCCGGGCACCCCTCAGGGACAGAATCCCCCGGCCGGGGCGCTGATCGATTACTGGCTGGGCGCGGGCGCCCACGGCCCGGTTACCCTCGCCCTCTACGATGCCAAAGGGCGCCTCGTGCGCAGCTTCTCCTCCGACGAGAAACCGCGGCACATTCATGCGGACCGGTATTTCACCGCTGACTGGCTCAAGCCCGCCGAGCGGCTGTCGGCCTCGCCCGGCATGCACCGCTTCGCGTGGAACCTGCGGTACCAGAGGCCCCAGGCGGTGTCATACGAGTACAGCATGGCCGCGGTATTCGGCGAGGACACCCCGACTGCCGTCGACGGACCCTTCGTGTTGCCGGGGAGTTACCGCATCGTGATGACGGTCGACGGGCAGAGCTACACGGCGCCCCTGGTGGTGAAGCTCGATCCGCGCGTCCATGTCAGCACCGCCGACCTGCGTTCCCTCCTGTCATTCAGCCAGACCGCGGATTCGGGCCTGGCGCGCGTCAGGACGCTCTACGACGCCAAGAAGCTGGCACACCTCGCCCTGAAGAAGCTGGCGGTGGGCATCAAGGCGGGGCCCGGTCCGCACACGCTGTTGCCCCGGATCGAGCGCCTGAGCGCCGCCACCCGGGATCAGGGCTCGAAGAGTCTGGGCTCCCTCAGCACGCAGCTCGGCGCTCTCGAGGCCGACGCGGAATCGGCGGATGTGGCGCCCACGGCGGCGCAGCAGGCAGCGCTCGCGGCATCGGTGAAGTCGCTCGATGAGTTGGAGGGCCAATGGAAAGGGAGTGTGGCGGAGCTGCACAAGCTCAATCAGGCCTTGCGTCGCGCCGGGCTGCCGACCGTATCGGCAGGAGAGTGATCAAAACGCGAAGTACGGCCCCAGGCCGGCCGAGGTGTTCGAGCCGGCAATCGCCACGAAAACGGTGCGCCCGAGGAAGAACGGCAAGCCAAAGTCGAACGAGCTCTGATTCGAGCCCGATACGCCGAGGTCATTGAAGGCCGTGTATCCGGGATTGGCGTCGAGCAGCGCGACGGCGCTGCCGACGCCGATCGTGACCCTCGATGCCATGCCGTTCTGACCGGCATTGGTGAGCGTGAAAGTGAGCGGCGCAGCCGGGCAGAAGAATCCGGGAGCCACCGAGCCGGCGGGGCAGGTGGGGATCGCGCCGTCGGAGAAGAAGTAGGCGTTGGAGCCGGTGTCGAAGTACGAATCCGGCAGTGCCGTGCCGTTGAAGGTGGTGGTGATGTCACCGGTCGAGGGGTCGGCGGGCAGCACCGCGGCGGCGGTCATCGTGTTGTTGCCTTCCGTGCCGATGCCGAACACCAACGAGCCGTCGACGGTGCCCGCGCCTGCCGCCGGGACTGCGGGCAGCTCCACGATGACGCCGTTGTCGTCGGTCTGGAAATCGACGACCGGGTTCACGACCTGGGCAGCGAGGCCGGCGGTCGACGGCGTACAGCCACTTGTCGGGCAGACATAGTAGCGCCCATTGCCGGCATTGGTGAGGCAGTCCGCGCCACAGTCATGCTCGAGGGGACCGACCCCGAGGAGGCCGTTGGCGCCGAAAGCCGCGACGGTGTTTTCGGAGGTCCCGGTGCTCGCGCACGCGCTGGGAACGGTGCCGTAGGCCGGGTCCCCGATCACCTGAATGGGGAGGGCGCGCGCGGATTCTCCGCCGATATGCACGTCGGCGGTCCTGACCGGGCCCCAGCTGTAGCCGTCCGTGAACTGGGTGCATTCGACGATGGGAGAGCCCCCGGCATCGGTGACTTGCGGCAGCGCGAGACTGAAAGCACTGCCCGAGGTATCACGGGCGCCCGCAAGGAGCCGCAGGCCATATGAGCCGGTGTCGAGCTCGATGTCGTTGAAGGTCTGGCACTCGGCCGCGCTGCCCGGAACGCACACCGTGACGCTCACATAGGGCATATCGACCCATCGGCCGCCCGGGCCGCCGTTGACGTTCAAGGTGACGACATTGGCGGCGGCGGCCAGGGTGTGAACGCTGGTGCTGGCCGTGGACACGGTGGCGGCGGACCCCGGCGACCCGCCGCAGCCGGCCAGGGCAAGCGTCAGGGCGCACGAGAGAACTGCGAGTTTTCGCACCGAACCCCCTGAACGCGCGCGTGTCGGACCTTGT
>JAJYDK010000018.1:13576-71723 GCA_021777555.1 Pseudomonadota bacterium
GGCCGTGGACACGGTGGCGGCGGACCCCGGCGACCCGCCGCAGCCGGCCAGGGCAAGCGTCAGGGCGCACGAGAGAACTGCGAGTTTTCGCACCGAACCCCCTGAACGCGCGCGTGTCGGACCTTGTAGCGGCCGAGGCCGCAGCGCGGTGCCCGCCACCGGGCACCGATCAGTAGGCGTAGAAGGGTCCGAGGCCGGCCGAGGTGTTCGCTCCGGAGATGGCTATGTAGACGTTGCGGCCGAAGAAGAACGGCAGTCCGAAGTCGAATGAGCAGTTGGACGAGCCGGTGGGACAGAAGGCGGACTGATTGCCGCTGCTTGCGGCGATGTTGTCATAGGCCGTATCGCCGTTGCTGAAGAGCGTATTGGCATCCCCGACGTCGAGGGTCACGGTCGAGCTCGCACCGGTCTGCGCACCGCTCGAGTTCACCGCGTAATTCGTGGCGGTCAGCTGGATCGTGGAGCCCGGGCAGAACCAGCCGGCCAGAGTGCTGCTCGTGCACTGCGGGATCGAGCTGTCATTGAAGTAATAGGCGTTCGAGCCCGTGTCGAACAGGGAATAGGGAAGCGACTGGCCATTGAAGTCGGTGGTGACATCGCCATCGCTGTTGGCGTAGAGCACGTTCTGCGAGTTCAGGGCGTTGTCGCTCTGTGTGTCGATGCCGAACACCAGCGAGCCCGTGACGGTGGCGGCGCCCGAGGACGAGATGGAGGGCAGCTCGATGATCACGCCGTTGTTGTCGGCCTGGAAGTCGGCCACGGGATTGGTGGTCTGTAGCGTGGTGGCGAGCGCACTTCCGATGCAGCTGTTGCCGGCGGGACAGGTGTAGTAGATGCCGTTGCTCGCGGACGTGGCGCAACCCGAGCCGCAATCGTGAACGAAGGGGCCGACGCCGAGAATGCCGTTGGCGCCAAAGGCCGTCACGGTGTCCTCCGACTTGCCCGTGCCGCTGCATGCGGTTGGGACAGCCGGGAAGCTCGATTCGCCGCTGACGGTGGGATCGCCGATTTCCTGGATCGGCACGCTGCCGGCGTACTCGCCGGCGATGCTGATATCGGCGGTCGCGAGCGGCCCCCAGCTGTAGCCGTCGACGAACTGGGTGCACTCGGCGAGGGTGTTGCTGCTACTGTCGGTCTCGGCCGGCAGGCTCAGGCTGAAGGGGTTGCCGGAAGTGTCCTGGGCGTCCGCGAGGATCCTGAAGCCGTAGGAGCCGGTGTCGACCTCGATGTGATCGAAGGTCTGGCACGCACTGGTGCTGCCCGGGTAGCAGATCGTCACGGTGATGTACGGAATGTCGACCGAATTGACGCCGCTCGGGCCGGCATCCACGATCATGGTGGCGACATTCTGGGTCGTGCCGCCGCCCGAGCCGCCAGAGCCGCTCGAGCTGGTGGTGGCGGTCGTGCCGCCGCCTCCGCCGCAGCCGGCCATCGCGAGCATCAGGGGAAGGAGCCCAAGGAGAATGAGCTTATACGTGCGCATGAGGCGTGGGCTCGATGTCTAGTGTAGGTCGGAGAGAGAAACGTTCGCCGGCACCAGCGAGGGCACGTAGGCCACGCCGTAGAACGCGCGCATGTGGCCGCCGGCGTGCACGACGAGGCTGGGGCGCCTCACCTCGACGTGGTTGTGGCCGAAGCGCTGGGCCTTCTCAGCCGCCTTGAGCTTGCTGAAGTACTGGCTCCCCAGGGTCTGCGCCAGGTTCGGCATGGTGGGTCCGCGCCAGCTGACGGCGAAGATGATCCCGGCGGGGGAGACGAATTCCTTGACGATCGTGCCCGAGGGGAGGGTGATCACCTGCACGGTGTAGCCGACGCCGGTCCGGGCGCGCAGCTGGCCCTTCATCTTCGCTCGATCGGCGGAAACCGAGGCGACGGACCGGCCGAGCCCCGCACGGGCAGGCGCATAGGCGGAGCCGAGGAGCAGACCGGCACCGAGGACGAGGGCGGCCGCGAGGGGGGCGAGAGTGGATTTCATGGCCATACTATAGCGATGACAAGGGTGAAGTCTTGCAAAGAAATTATGGCCGGTGGGCGTGTACCGGAGCTGAACGGCCGTCCGTCCGCCCGGTTGACTTCGCCCCGACCGGCCGCCGTTCCCGCCCGCCAGCCTCCGGGCCCTGGGGCCGAAAGCCGATGGACATCGCGCGCGCCGTCCGATAGGATTCGCGCCCTTTCCGGTGGAGCGGTAGTTCAGCTGGTTAGAATACCGGCCTGTCACGCCGGGGGTCGCGGGTTCGAGTCCCGTCCGCTCCGCCAGTCCAATGATTCCCTTCAAAAATAGAGGGTTGCGTCGTCCTTCGGGTCGGCGCCCGCCCTGCGTCCGCGCCCCCAGGGAACGCCGGGATCAACCGGGTCATTCTGATGCTACGCACCGGTGCGAGTCCGGGCTCTGGGCGCATCCCATCATCCACCCGGAAAGCTCAGCCTGGTGCGCCGCCCGCGGGCTTGAGGGCGACCGCGTCGATCAACGCGGAGCGGCCGCTATGTCCGCTGCCCTCCTCGAGCGTCTCCTCGTGCTCGCTCAGCACCTGCCATTGCGCCTCCGGCAGCAGCTCGCGCAGCATCTGTGACGTATAGAGGTGATCGAGCCGGCCGGGGCCGCCGGTGCCGTACTCGAGCTGCTTCGGCGTGTAGCCCTGAACCAGCAGCAGGCCGCCCGGCTTGAGGGTGCGCCACATGCCCGCGAACATGCGGGCCCGCGAGGCCGGCCCCGCGAATTGCACGAAGATCGCCGCCACCGCGTCGAAGGCTGAGGGCGTCCAGATCCAGCTGTCGATGTCGGCGACCTGAAAGTCCACCCGCGCGCCGCGCTCGGCGGCCCAGCGCCTCGCCTTCTCGACCGCCACGGGTGAGAGATCGAAGGCGGTGACCCGATAGCCGCTTTCGGCCAGATGAATCGCATTGCGGCCCTCGCCATCGGCGACACTGAGCACCGTCGCCGCGGGCGCCAGGCGCGCCGCCTCCCGGCGCAGGAAGGTGTTGGGTCGGTCCCCGAACCACCGGCCGGGCCTGGAAAAGCGCTCATCCCACTTGGCGCGGGCGTCGTTGAAGTCGCTATCGCTGGCGCTCATCGGGTGTTCAGCTCCTCAAGCCTCCGGGGCGCTTCACGCCGGAGCGACCCGCTGGATCGATCGGGTGGGCGCCTCATTTGAGCTTGACGCCGCGTCCGTCGAATACCGAGACGTCGGTCGGGATTCCTGCGCGCACGCTGGCCCCGACCGTGCAGAACTCTTCAAACTGCCCGAGCACCCGCTCGAGGTGCTGCAGCCGCTCCGCGGCGGCGCCCAAGCGGATCTCGACCTCGATGTGCAGCACGCGCAGGCGTCCCGCCTCGTTGCGGCCGATGCGCGCGCGCGCGACGGTGGTGATGCCGCCGGGATCGTTCTTGAACTTGGTGAGCGCGAAATACAGGCTCGAGCTCATGCAATTGCCGACGGCGGCGAGCAGCAGGTGAGAAGGCGACGGTCCGGCGGCCCGCCCGAGAGGCGGTGGCTCATCCGAGAGCACGTGGGCCATGTCCCCCTCGAATGCGATGTCGAACTGGTAATCCCGTACCTGATGCAGGGTGACGCTCGGCGGCTGCTCGGACATGGTGGTCCTCGGGAGAAGTGATGCGACCTGAGTATATAGGCCCGCCACGGGGCCGGGCTCAATCCGTGCAACCGCCTATCGAGGGGCGGTGCGCCCCCCAGGGCTCACAGGGAGTCGTGATATCGTGCGACGCTTCGCCGATCCAGGCGCTCGGGAACCCGGGTGATTGCATCACGCGCTTGCGATGAACCTCTTTCGCCATTTCTTCGATCGAGCCTCACTCGACCACGCGTATTCTCCGAGCCGGTTCGTCCCGGATATCTCCTTCTACGTGAGGGAGTATGAGAGCCGCAGCGCGGCGATCCGCGATACGCTCGGCAACTGTCAGACCCTCCAATACGGCCCCGACCCCGCGGAACGATTGGATCTGTTCCTCGCCCCCTCGGCGTCCGGAGCCTGCGACACCGTGGTGTATATCCATGGCGGCTATTGGCAGGAACTGAGCAAAGACCACCATTCCTTCCCGGCCCAGGCCCTCAATGCCGCGGGACTGAACTTCGCGGCGCTGGGTTATGGCCTCGCGCCCGCTCTGAAGCCAGCGGACATGGTGCGCCAGTGCCAGGCGGCGCTGCACTGGCTGGTGAATCGCTCCGAGGCGCTCTCGATCGCCCCGAGACTGCATCTCATAGGGCACTCCGCGGGTGGACAGCTGGCCGCGATGGTGACGCTCGAGGATCGCCGTCTCGCCTCGCGCAGGGCGCTGCCGATTTGTTCGGTGACGACGATCAGCGGCGTGTTCGACCTGCGGCCGATAGCGCTCACGTACGTGAACGATGTACTGAGGATGAGCGATGAGGAGGCGCTGCTCGCGAGCCCGGTGCTGCGCGTCGATCTCGTGCAGGGCGAGCTGCCGAGGTTCTGGGTGGCTTACGCGGAGCGCGAGCCCGCTGAATTCGCCCGTCAGTCCCTCGAGTTCGCGGATGCGCTGCGCCTCAAGGGGGCGGAGGTCGCCGTGAGCTGTATCTCCGGGCGAAATCATTTCGACATCGTGCTCGATCTCAGTGATCCCGACAGCGCGTTTCTCCAAGCGGCTCTGCGCCATATTGGGCGGCACGCCGGGTAGCGGCCGCTCGCACGCTGCGCCGCCTGGTCCCCTGATGTGGCATTCTTGCGCGAGACAGGCGTTGCGCCTTCGTTTTCCCCGGGCGGCCACCGGATGGCCCGGAGTGATGGCATGAACGCGAAAATCGATGCAGCCGCTGCCGGCACGATCGCTCTCGGCGCGGATTTGCGAGTCAACCGTCTCGGCTTCGGTGCGATGCGCATCACGGGGCGCGGTGTCTGGGGCGATCCACCCGAGGTGTCGACCGCCATCGCGGTGCTGCGCCGCGCCGTCGAGCTCGGCGTGAATTTCATCGACACGGCGGATTCCTACGGACCGCAGGTGAGCGAGCGGCTGATCGCGCAGGCGCTGCATCCCTATCCCCGCGGCCTGATCATCGCGACCAAGGGCGGGTTTCTGCGCCCGGCGCCGGATGTGTGGCATCACGATGCCAGCCCGGAACATCTGCGCGAGGCGTGCGAAGGGAGCCTGAAGCGCCTCAAGGTGGATTGCATCGAGGTGTATCAATTGCACGCCCCGGACCCGGCGGTGCCCCTCGAGGACTCCATCGGGGCGCTCATGCGGCTCTCGCAGGAAGGCAAGATCCGCCATATCGGTGTGTCGAACGTCAGCCTGGATGAGTTGAAACGCTGCGAGCGACTCACGCCCGTCGTGTCGGTCCAAAACCGATACAACCTGGAAGATCGGCGCTCCGAGGAGGTGCTCTCGTATTGCGAGGGCCGCTCGATCGCCTTCCTGCCCTGGGCCCCGCTCGGCTCGGGACGCCATGCGCAGCGTTCCGGCGCATTGCGGGGACTGGCCGAAGTCGCGGGGCGACACGGGATCTCGAGCGGCGAGGCCGTCATCGCCTGGCTGCTGCGAAAGTCGCCCGCGATGCTGCCCATTCCAGGAACCGCCTCCCTGGCGCACCTCGAGGAGAACCTCGGCGCCGCGGCCGTGCATCTGACAGCGCAGGATCTGCGAGAGATCGGGTGAGCGGGGATCAGCATTTCCGGGCGGGGCTGAGGCCTCCGGTGCTCGATGTCGCCGTGAGGGATCTGCGCGCATCGGGCGATGTCCGCCGGCGGATGAGTCCCGCCTCGATGCGCGCGAAGGCCATGCTCTTGCGGCGGTATCGGCTCAGATCTATCCCCAGCTCGCGCGCCGCAGCCTGCACTTGTGGCAGGGGCGCAGGATCCGCCTTTGCCCAGCGCGGGCGCAGCTCACGCAGAAAGATGTTGAGGGTCACCGGCCCCACACCGTAGAAGCGATCCAGCCGTGCCTCGAGGTCGCCGCTGTCGGCGGCGAGATCTATCCCGAGCTCCTCGGAATAGAGCCGCGAGCGGCGCAGTGTCGTCTCGAGCCGGCTCACGAGCGGCGACCGATGCCGGCGCCCGTTCGCCCGCCATGGGCTGGGTTCACGGGCCATCCTCCAGGGTCTCGGGCCGCCGCGCCGGTCAGAGGGGCGAAGCGCCGGCGCCCGCCAGCGAGCCCATCAGGCTCAGCAACTCTTCGGCCTTCAGGGGCTTGCTCGCGACCCGCAGGTCCGGATCACGCGGCAGCTCACGGATCGCGCTCGAGGTGTCGGCCGTGATGAGTACCGCCTTCAGCGACCCGCCAAGCGATGCACGCAGCTCGGTAATCAACTGGGTGCCGGTCCGCTCGCCCGGCAAGTGGTAGTCGGTGACCAGGATGTCGATGCCGACGCCTGCGCTCTCGAGCGCTTCCTCGACGGAGGCCACCGCCGTCACCCGATAACCTTCCACCCGCAAGAGCATGCGGGTGGCATCCCGGACCCCCGCGTCGTCCTCAACCAGAAGCACGCGTTGCGCCTCGCGGGCGGCAGAAGCCGGCCTGGCCGCCGGCTCGGCGGTGAGCTCGGGCAGCGTGGCCGCCCGCCCGGGCGCCGCCGGCAACAGGAGCGCGAACGAGGAACCCTCATCGGGCCGGGAGCGTACTTCGAGCGTGAGCCCGAGGAGCTCCACGATCCGCTTGACGATGGAGAGCCCGAGGCCGTAGCCGTCACGCGCCCGGTTGGTGTCGGCCCCGATCTGATAGAACTCGTCGTAAATGCTGCCGAGGTGGTCTGGGGGAATGCCGATGCCGGTATCGAGCACCTCGAGCCGAAGGAGAGAGTCCGGCGCCAGCAGACAACGCAACGCCACCTTGCCGCGGCGCGTGTATTTGAGCGCGTTCGACAACAGATTGCGCAGCACCTGCTCGACGAGCGATGGGTCGCTGCGTGCGTACTGCGGCGCCTGCGTGATCTCGAATTCCAGTTGCTTGCGCGCCGCCATGTCGCTGAATTCCCGCCGCAGCTCCTCGAAGATCGCCGCCACCGGGAAGTCCGTGATCTCGGGCTTCACCGAGCCCGACTCGAGCTTGCTGATGTCGAGCAGGGCGTTGATGAGGCGCGACATCGCGCCGATCGCGTTCTCCTGCTGCTCGAGCACCCGTGCCGCCTGCACATCGGGCACCATGCGCCTGAGCGTGCCGTTGAGCAGCGCCAACGTCTGCAGCGGCTGGCGCAGATCATGGCTCGCCGTGGCGAGAAATCGGCTCTTGGCCTGGTTGGCGCGGACCGCGCTCTCGAGGGCCTTCTCGGCGGTGGTGCGGGCGGCCGTGAGCTCACCCTGGATGCGTCTGTGCTCACTCGCATCGCGGATGGCCGCCGCCACGATCGAGCCTCCCTCGCTCCCGATGGGGCCGAGGCTCACCTCAACAGGAAATTCGGTGCCATCGTGCCGTACGCCGTACAGTTCGAGGCGTTGGTCCACGGGGCGCGCAAGCGGTGAGCGGTGATTCCGGTCGGCCTGCCCGGCATGGGCCTCGCGCAATCGCCGCGGCACCAGGGAGTCGAGGGTGCGCCCGATGAGTGCCCCCTGCGCAAAACCGAAGAGTCGGCCGGCCTGAAGATTGGCGAAGACAACGGTGCCGGCGGCATCCACCAGGATCATCGCCTCGGGGGCGTCCTGGAGGGCGAGCCGGGCGAGTTCTGGCGAGGAGGTGAGCATGATCCGTGTGTCTCCGGCGGGGTAGGGGCCGTGCGGCATCACTGTGGTGCCCTCAGACTCAGTCGAGGGCACCTGCCATAATTACCGCCCGCTCCGGTCGCGCCGCAATCGGATGGGCCACCAGCCGGGCATGGTGGACTCCGCCAGGAGCGTGAGCTCGATCTTCGCCACGGTGTCTCGCGCGCACGGGTAGGGGGTTTCCGGCAGTTCCCCGGCCGAGGCGGGTTGTTCAGCATGCCGTGGGCAGAAGCCGATCGGGAGTGTCATGATCAGCGCCAACCGCAGTCCTTCCCGCGCTGTGCGCACGCGCATTCTGGTCGTGGATGATCACCCTCTGGTGCGCGAGGGGCTCGCGGTGCGCATTTCGGCTCAACCGGATCTGGAGGTCTGTTGCGTCGCCAGCGACCTCGAGGAGGCTTGGACACGGGTGCGCGAGCAGCCGCCGGATCTCGTGATTCTCGATCTGGCCTTCAACCGCGGCAGTGGACTCGATCTGATCAAGAAGGTCGCCACCGGCCTCGCAAAGCCGAAGATCCTCGTGGTCAGCGCCTATGAGGAGGAGCTGTTTGCCGAGCGTGTGCTGCGCGCCGGCGCGCAGGGCTATCTCAACAAAGTGGAGCTCAGCGGATCGGTGATCGAGGCCATCCGGGTGGTGATCGAGGGGGGGGCTCTATCTCAGCGCCGCCATGGCCCGCCGCATCGCCAGCCAGACGATAACCGGAGGACACGCCTCGGGCGGCCTCGAGGTTCTCAGCGACCGGGAGCTGCAGGTCTTCGAGCTCATCGGCCGGGGCCAGCGCACGCGCACGATTGCCGAGCAGCTGCACCTCAGCGTCCACACGATCGAGTCGCATCGGGAGAACATCCGCAGGAAACTGAGTCTCAGAAGCGGTACGGAGCTGATGCGTCTGGCGGTATTGTGGACGCTCGGCCGCGCAAGCTGAGCTCAGGCGGGCAGCCCGGCATCCGATGGCAGAAGGCATCGGATCAGCGTGCCCTTCCCCGGCTGTGATTCCGCGACGAATCGCCCGCCGAGCAGGGAGCATCGATGTTCCATGAGCTTCAGGCCCACCCCGCGTCGCAACTCGTTGCGCGGCGGCAGGCCGATACCATTGTCCCTGACTTCCAGCCGCAGCTCCCCCTCGCTCGCGGCCAGCCGGATCGAGATGCGATCCGCATTGGAGTGACGCGTGGCGTTGCGCACCGCCTCCTGCGCGATGCGAAAGAGGTGAGAGGCCGTGGCGGAGTCCCGTATCCGCACTGATACCTCCTCGAACGTGCATTCCACGCCGAGCGTCTCGCGGGTACTGCGGGCGAGCTCGGCAGTGGCGAACTTCGAGCCGATCCGCGCGAGCGGCTGGCCGATGTCATCCAGGGTCAACGCCAGCAGCCGTGCGGCGCTCGCCGTTAATCGCCGGATGCGCAGCTCAGGGTCGAGAAAGACCACCACGATGTCGATGGCGTTGATGAGGTTCGAGAGATCCTCGTTGACCGCATTCAGCGCACGCACCCTGTGTTGCAGCTCCACGTTCAAGACGGCCAGCTCTTCGTTGAGGGAGACCCGTTGTGTGTTCGACTCCCGCAACTCCTCGTGCGCCAGCTCGATCTCGGTCGTCATCACGGCGATCGTCTGCCGGGCGCTGAGCAAGCGGCCCGCGAGCCGCTCCTCTCGGCCCCGTCCGATCGCCGGCGGGAGCGTCTCGAGCACGGGGTCCGGGAGGGCCTGCGCGACACGTTTGCGATAGATCGGCCACCCGGCCGATACCGGCTCGAAGATCGATTCGGGCGGCACCACGTGCGTGCCATGCTCGAACAGCAGGTAGCCGTCGTCTCTCAGGGAGAAATGCAGGCGCTCGAAGAAGCGGCTCATCGTCACGGGCTCGAGATCCGACGGCACGCCGCGGCAGCTGATCAGGTCGAGACGGGAGAAGATGGGCGGCTCACGCAGCACATCGTGCTGCCCGGCCAGCACCTTCTCGCGCAGCGAAGCGCACACGCGGTAGTGGCGCAGCGTGCGGTCGAAGAAGCGAACGAGCCGGTCATCGGAGAGCTGGCGGGCGATGCCCTGTGGATAGATGCCCCGTCGCACCGCCGTCAGGGCCCCCTCGTCCGCGTCGGTCGCGAAGATGCGCAGGTGCGCCGGCGCCCGCGCCTCCTCGAACCGTTCACTGAGCCATATGGCGATCGAGTAGGCGTCCTCGCCCGTCGAGCATGCGGGTACCCAGACCCGCAGCGGAGACTCCGCGCTCGAGCGGATCAGATTCCGCCTGAGCGCCGTGGCGAGCGCATCGAGCGTTTCGGGCTGGTGGAAAAACATAGACCTCCCACCGTCATACCTGGCCGGCTCCGGTCTCAGGCCTCGCGGGTGTCCCGGTTGCCGTCTGCGCTTCGGGACTCTGGTGCTTCTGAGCCGGCGTACCCCAATGGACGCGGCTGTCGATCAGATCCGCCGCCCACTGCCCGAGAAGCCCACCGAGCTGTCTGTCGCGATCCGAGAACGCGTGGGGCTCGCCGAAGTGCACCGACAACACGCCAATCAGCGCGCCGCCGCGCGAGATGAGTGGCGTCGATTGCACTGCCCGGTAGCCGGCGCGAATCGCTGTGTCACGGTAGGGTGCAAACGCGGCGTCTTCCGCAATATCCGGGATCTGGACCGTCGCGCAGGTGAGCAGCGCGCGGCCGCAGCTCGAGGGGTCCTCGACGCCGACCGAGCGGAACTGCACGAGAAAGTCCGGCCGAAATCCGCGTTGCGCCACGATCTCCAGGCGCTCGGTGGCCGGCTCGAGCAGCTGCACGTTGCCGAAATCGGCGTGATGCAGCTCGATGGCGCTCTCGAGGATGTGGTCGAGCGCCTCCTGGGTGTTGGTGGCGCCAGCCACGGCGATGGCCATCCGGTGGAGGCTGCGCAGCGTTTCGAGCTCGGCGGCCTGCCGGCTCTCGCTTTCGCGCAGGGCCGCCTCGGCTATCTTGATCTCGGTGACGTCGACGAAGGTGATCACCACCCCATCGACGTCGCGTCCGCCAGCGAGACGATAAGGGCTCAATCGTGCCACGAAGATCTGCCCGTTGCGGCTGCGGATCTCGCGCTCGATCGAAACGCGGTTGGCGAGCACCCGCCCGGCGTCCTGCTCGAGCGAGTCGTACTCGAGCGAGTGGGTGAGATCACCGATGGGTCGCCCATAGTCGCGCACCTTGACATTGAAGATCTCGCCGAGCTTGGGCGTGAAGCGCTTGATGCGCAGCTCCCGGTCGAGAAACAGGGTCGCCACATCGGCGGCGGCCATCAGGTTCTCGAGGTCGCTGTGCGCGCGGGAGACCTCGTCGAGCTTCAGTTTCAACTCATTGTTCACCGTCTGCAGCTCCTCGTTGGCCGCGCGCAGGTCCTCGTTGATGGAGAAATGCTCATCGCGCATCGTCCCGATGCGCTGCTCGGCCTGGCGCAGCTTCTCACGCAGGTCCCGAACGAGCTCGCTGCTGGGCTCCTGGTGGTGCCAGGCGGCATCGCTCGGTGCGGGCCCGGCGTCGAGGAAGGTGATGAGCAGCTGCTCGCGCGGGCCCTCGACCGCGGGCCGCTGTTGCACGAGCATCGCGACCTGGTGGGAGGCGTCATCGAATGCCACGGGCAGGAAGGCAGAGAGACGCGGCTCGGGCCCTTCCATCGCCCGATTGATGAGCGCGTGCAGGTCATCGCGCAGCTCAGGCCTCACGAGGTCCGTCACGCGGCGCGTCGGCGGGCCGCCGCTTTGCTGGAAGAACCTCGCCGCCGTCGGCGACAGATGCACCACGTTGCCCCGATCGTCGATCAGCACACTCGGCGGCGCGGTCTGCTCCAGGGCCGCCAGGTGCATCTCCACACCCGTCGCGCGGCCCGGCGGGGGCGCCTCCCGGCCGTAACGCACCGCGCGGGGGCTCGGCGCCTAGAGCAGCTCCGGCAGCACTGCCCGCACATCCGCCCGAGAGTGGGCGAGGAAGATGCGGTGGCGGGTGTCGAGGGCCTGAAAGAGATCCTCATCGACCGTTTCCGAGACGCCGACGAAGAGGTGCCCCGCATCGCGCAGCGCGTAACGGAATACCCCCATCAGCTGCTGCTGCGGCTCGCGATCGAGATAGATGAGCAGGTTGCGGCAGCAGATCAGGTGCAGCCGTGAGAATGGCGGGTCGCGCAGCAGATCGTGCGTGGCGAAGACGATGCGGTCGCGGATGTCGCTCGCCACCCGGAAATGCTCGTCCTCCCGACGAAAGAAGCGTTCGAGCCTGGTTTCCGAGACATCCGCGGTGATCGACTGCGCGTAGAGCCCCTCGCGCGCCACCGCAAGCGCTTTCTCATCGACATCAGTGGCGAACACCACCAGGTGGCCGATGGCGCTCTTGTGCCGCTCGGCCTCCTCCTGGAACAGCATCGCCACCGTGTAGGCCTCCTCGCCGCTGGCGCAGCCCGGCACCCACACGCGGATCTGGTCATCGGGATCGGCGTGCTCGAGCAGCGGGCCGATGACCTCGCTCTGCAGCGCCGACCAGGATTCCGGGTCGCGAAAGAAGCTGGTCACCGAGATTCGGCGACCGCCTCAGGCCCCGTGTCGGCATCGAGCATCGGCAGGAGCTTCGGCCTGTTGCGCGCGAGCTCCGCCAGGCGGCGGGCCAGTTCGCGCACTGGCAGGACCACGTCGGCCAATCCCGTCGCGATCACGGCGCGCGGCATCTCCCCGTAAGCCGCGCTGCTCGGCTCCTGAACCAGGATCACCCCGCCGCGGCTCTTGACCGCTTTGGCGCCGGCCACCCCGTCCGATCCGGTTCCGGAGAAGACCACGGCGAACCCCTCGCCGCGCGCCTCGGCGAGCGAGCGGAACATGAGATCGATCGCCATGCGATGCCCGCGGGGCTGCTCGAAGGGCTTCACGCCCACCGCGCTGTCGGTGATGAGGAGCTCGCGGTCCGGCGCGATCACATAGACATGATCGGGCAGCAGCGGCTCCTCGCGCTGATCGCCGACCTGCACCATCGGCATCCTGGTGTGCCGGGAGAGGATCGAGGGCAGTTCGCTCTTGCGATCGGGCGCCAGATGGACGACGACCACATAGGCGAGGCCAAGGTCCGCGGGCGTGGCGCCCGTGGATGCGTTTCGGCCGCTGGTCAAGGAGCGCTCTCCCGCTGGCGGATTGCAGCCGGCGCCTCATTCTGTAAAGCCGGTGAAGAGTATAAGCGCGCACGGGCATGCGGATAGACCCCCCGATCCGGCGGCAATCCCCGCGCGTATCGACGCCCCAGGGGACATCCCGGGACCTGGGCTGCGTACTTTCCGGCATTCCAAGATGCGCCTCCGCGTTGCATCGTGATGACTGATCGAGAAGCTTTCGGGGAGTCATCCATGAACACGGGTGTGGGCCGCGCGCGGATCGGCCAGTGGTATCTGCGGTGGGACAAGGGCGAGGTCTTTCAGGTGACCGGGCGCGACGAGCGCTCGCGGACGCTCGAGATCCAGACCTTCGACGGCGATCTGGACGAGGTCGACGAAGCCGCCTGGACCACGCTGCCGTTGAGTCTGGCGGAGCCTCCGGAGGACTGGACCGGTCCGATCGATGACGTCGAGACCGATGACCTCGGTTATTCCGAGACCGCCATGACGCCGGAGGACTGGGCGGAGCCGCTGCAACCGCTCAGGGCGAGCGAGGAGGCGTGGGAAGACCCGCAAGAGGAGAGCGAGCGCGATCCGGAGGGCGAGGGGCTGCCGGTGGAGGGGCTCGCGCTCGATGAGCCGACCGCCCGGGACCGGCTGCGCTGAGCCCGGCGCAGGGACAGGGAGCCATCGATGATCTGGCGCCGCGTGATGTTCGCCGTATCGGGGCTCGAGCAATTGCCAGCCCATGTGCTCGACCGGGTTGGGCGGATCGCGCGCGGGCTGGATGCGCACATCGAGCTGTTTCACTGTCTCTACGAGCCCGAGGCTGTCCAGGACGCAAGCCGGGAACACTCTGCGGAGGTCATCGCCGCGCGCGTCGAGGAGCGGCGGCGCCGGCTCGAGCGGCTTGCAGACGCTCTGCGCGATCAGGGCCTGCGTGTGGGCGCCAGCGTCCGGTGGGACTTTCCCACCCATGAAGCCATCATCCGCCACTCACTGCGCTACAAGCCCGACCTGCTGATCGTTCCGGCGATCCGTCTGGACGAGACGCCGCGCGCGCTCGGGTATCGCGAGTCGCAGCTCATCGCGACATGCCCCTCCCCCGTGTTGTTTCTCAAGACCCGGGAGGTCTATTCCGGGAGGTCGATCGTCGCCGCCGTCGCGCAGCCGGATCACGAGGCGGCGGATCTCGATGAGAGGATCCTCGGAGCGGCGAGAACGATGGCGCACGCGCTCGCGGAATCGCCGGTGTGCGTGTTCTGCGTCGCCGCGGCGGAAGACCGTATCCGGCCGCTCGCCCTGCGGCATGATGTCTCGAGCCAGGACGTGCACGTGGAGTCCGGCGAGCCGGTGGCGGCTCTCGCGGCGTATGCGCGCAAGTCGAGGGCCCAGATGATCGTGCTGGGCGTCACCGCGCAAGCGCCTTGCGAAAGCTCCTCTGATCACCTCGCACAGCGGGTTCTCGACATTGTCGAGTGCGACGTGTTGGTGGTGAGGCCGCGCGATCAGCCGGTCACTGTGGACAGCGAGGCGGCTCCGGCCGTTCCGCATCCGGGCTGATGCCCGGTCTCACGCTTGGCCGGCGGGCGCGGCACCGGGTGTCAGCAGCGCCTCGCGGGTGAAGACCTGGCGGCCTCGCGCGAGTTCTCGCACCCGCGCCTCGGCGAGCGCATTGACCGAGTCCGCCGGGTATTCTCCGGAGGCGTCCCGTTCTCCGGCCCGCAACCCCGTCAGCAGCCCGATCGCCTCATCGAGCGTGCGCACGGCATGAATGTGAAAGCGACCGCGCCCGACGGCGTCGATGACCTCGTCATTGAGCATCAGATGCTCGACATTGTCGGCCGGTACGATCACCCCCTGCGATCCGGTGAGACCCCGCTCGCGGCAGGTCTCGAAGAAGCCCTCGACCTTGTCGTTGACGCCTCCGATGACCTGTACGACCCCATGCTGGTTGATCGATCCGGTGACCGCGAGTGACTGGCGGAGCGGCACGCGCGCGATGGCCGAAAGGAGCGCGCAGGCCTCGGCGAGCGAGGCGCTGTCACCGTCGATGCCCCCATAGCTCTGCTCGAACACCAGGCTTGCGTGCAGCGACAAGGGGAGCGAGGAACCGAAGCGCGCGCCGATCAGCGCCGAGAGGATCAGGACGCCCTTGGAATGAATGGCGCCTCCGAGCTTGACCTCCCGCTCGATGTCGAGCACCCGACCCTCGCCCATGCGCACGGTGGCGCTGATGCGCACCGGCTGGCCGAACCAGTCGGTCCCGATCTGAAGCACGGACAGGCCGTTGATCTGCCCGATCGCCTCGCCGTCGGTCTCGATGAGGAGGCTGTTGCGGCGAATGGCATCGAGGATCTGCCCGTGCACCCGGGCGAGCCGCGCATGCCGCTCGGCGACGGCGCGCTCGATATCGGCAGCACGAATCGCCGCGCCACCCGCCGCGAGAGCGAAGTGATTGGCCTCGCGCACCGTGTCCTCGATGCTGCGCAGGTGCGTCGAGAGCTTTCTCGAGTCTTCCGCGAGGCGCGAGCCATGCTCGATGAGGCGCGCCACGGCGGCCGCTTCGAGCGGCAGCAACTGCTCGCGACGTGAGCACTGCGCCGCGAGGCGCGCATAGAGCTCGACGGTCTGCGGGGTTCGCTCGACCGTGTCGTCGAAGTCGGCGGTGACCTTGAAGAGCTCGGCGAACTCGGAGTCGTAGGCGCACAGCAGCGCGTAGGCGTGTCGAGTGCCGATCAGGACCACGCGCACCTCGAGCGGAATGCGCTCCGGCTCGAGAGATACTGTGCTGATCAGGCTCAGGCGCTGACCGAGGGATTCGATGCGCACGCTGCGCTCGAACAGTGCGTGCTTCAAGGCCTCCCAGGAAAACGGCTGCCCGAGCAGCCGCTCGGCATCGAGGACCAGGAATCCGCCGTTCGCGCGATGCAGCGCTCCCGGGCGCACCAGCATGAAGTCGGTCTTGAGGACGCCGAATTGCGCGACGTTGTCGATCTGCCCGATGAGGTTCTGGTAGGTGGGGTTGCCCTCGTACACGATCGGAGCGCCGCTGCTCACGCGCCCATCCACCAACACGTTGACATCGTAGCGTGAGAGTCTCGCCTGCACCTCGAGCTGCTCGATGCCGGGGATGAGCACGGGCGGGCCGTCGGCCTTGAGCACGGTCCCGGCGTTCTCGATGAGATCCTGCTTGAGGCTCTCCAGGTGCTCGAGAATCTCGGGGCTGTCGGAGTACTTCGCGCGCAACTCCTCGATGTGTACGCCAACCATGGCGGCGGTGGCGTCCCGGTCGAGTTCCCGGAGCCTTCGGTGGCGGTCGCGCCGCCAGCGGGGGATGGTCTCCAGGTGCTTGCGCAGCAGATCGCCGACGGAGGTCATGGCTTCGCGGATGCGCTGCTGATCTTCCTCGGGCAGCCGCTCGAAGTCTTCCCGCGAGAGGACCTCGCCCCGGCGCGCGGGCGCGAGCCCGACGCCATCCGGTGTCTGGATCATCGCGAGATCACTCTTCTCGGCCTCCTTCTGCAGCGCCTCGAGCGAGCGCTGCTGCAGCTGCTCGTATTCCCGCTCCACCTCGGCGCGGCGCTTGCGATGCGCATCGGACTCGAGCGAGTCCGGCAGGCTCGAGAGCAGGTCGCGCACCAGCTCGCGCAGGTCTGCCTTCAGCTGCGAGCCGCGGCCGGGCGCGAGCCGCAGCGCCTTCGGGCGCTGCGGGTCCTCGAATCGGTTGAGGTAACACCAATCGGAGGGGGCGGGGCGTTTCGCCGCGGCCTGCTCGAGACAGCGCTGCGTGAACAGATGCCGGCCGCTGCCGGGTGTGCCCATCAGAAAGATGTTGTGATCGGCGGCCCTGATCCGCACGCCGAGCTCGATCGCGCGCAATGCGCGCTCCTGGGCGAGCGTGCCGTCGGGCTCGGTGATTTCGGCGGTGGTGCGGAAGGCGAGCTCCTCGATCCGGCAGCGCCTGTTGAGGCGCTCCACGGGCACCTCGGTCCCCGCCCCTGGAAGGCTGTTCATATGATCAGGCGTGCTCCCAATGATGCCAGACCCTCCGCGCCGCTCACATGAGGGCCTTGTAGGCGATCGGGCCGGGCGGGGTAATCCGGGGAAACCCGCATCGAGGCGGCGGGCGCTGGTGGGCGGCCCGGGATTTGCTATGCTTCGCGGCTTCATTTGACTTACCGCCCCCGAGGGTGGCCTCCAGGCCCATGCTGCAAAAACTGACCGACACCATCGAATCCCACAAATGGCTGTGGTACACGATCCTCGGCGCGCTGGCGCTGGTCTTTGCCGCATGGGGCGCCTACGGCATCGTGAATCTCAATTTCGGCGGCGCCAGCTGGGCGGCCAAGGCGAACGGCCAGACGATCTCGCTCCAGGAGGCGCACAACGCCTGGCTCAACGAGCAGGGGCAGATCCAGCAGCAGTTCGGCGGAAACCTGTCCTCCGATCTGCGCAAGCGTCTGCAGGACCAGGTGCTCGAGGGGCTGATCCGCGAGGTGCTCATCTCGCAGCGCACCGAGCAGCTCGGCTACCGGGTGGGCCAGGGGGATCTGATTGCCGCGATCCGCAGTGAGCCGGCCTTCCAGGTGGCCGGGAAGTACTCGCCGGAGGCGGCTGCGGACGTGCTGGCCGAGCACAATATCTCGCTGCCGCAGTTCAAGAGCGACCTCGAGAGCGATCTGCGCCGCGAGCAGCTGGTGGCCGGCATCCGCTCGTCGGATTTCCTCACGCCGCCCGAGCTGGCGCGCGCCCAGGCACTCGAGAATCAGCAGCGGCAGGTGCAGTACGCGCTCTTCCCGGCCAGTCAGTACACGAGCGACGCCCCGATCAGCCCGGCGGCGATCGAGGTCTACTACAAGGCGCATCAGGCCGAGTACCGCGTCCCCGAATCGGTCGATCTGCGCTACGGGGAGCTCACCCTCGAGCAGGTCGCCGCCACCGTGCAGGTGTCGGATGCGGATCTGCAGGCCGCCTATCAGAAGCACTTGAGTCAGTTCGTCGTGCCCGAGCGTCGCGAAGCGAGCCATATCCTGATCCAGTTCGGCAAGGATCCCCAGGCGGCGCTCGCCAAGGCCGAGCACATCCTGAAGCTCGCCCAGTCCGGGCAGAATTTCGCGGCGCTCGCACGGAAATACTCCCAGGATCCGGGCTCGGCCAGAAACGGCGGCAGCCTCGGCTGGGTGGGGCGCAATGGATTCGTCAAGCCCTTTGCCGATGCGCTCTATGCGATCAAGAAGGTCGGGGACATCGTAGGCCCCATCAAGACGCAGTACGGCTATCACATCATCCGGCTCGATGGGATTGAGCCCGGGCACACCAAGACCCTGCAGGAGGCCAAGCCAGAGCTGATCGCCGAGTTGCGTCACAGCGCGGCGGCCAACCGATTCGGCGACATCGAGGACCATCTGCAGAATCAGGTCCAGGAGCCGAACGCGAGCCTCACGGGCATCGCCAAGACCTTCAACCTCACGACCGGCGAGGTGGCGCAGTTCGTGCGGGGTTCGGGCGGCGCGCCGCTCGGTGTGGCGCAACCGATCCAGAACCTGGTGTTCGGCTCGGGCGCCATCGCGCCCGGCACGCTCGGCGGCCCCGTGATCCTCGACAACGACAAGATGGTCATCGTCAAGCTGGTGGCGCACCATGGTCCGCAGGTGAAGCCGCTCAGCGAAGTGCGCGACAGTATCGTCGCCGTGCTGACTCAACAGCGTGAGAACGAGGCGGCGCTCGCGGCGGCGCAGGCGGCGCGCGCGAAGCTCCTCGCGGGTGTCCCATTCGATCAAGTCGCCCAGGCGCTGAAGCTCAAAGTGGATCCCGGCAAGTTCATCGGCAGGGCCGACCCCTCGGTGCCGGCGGAGGTCAGCGCGATCGCCTTCAGCGCGGCGAAGCCCGAGCACGGCCCGGTGTATGTGGCTCGCGTACTCTCGGGGGGCGGGGCCGCGCTCGTGGCCGTCACGGCGGTGCGCAGCGCTCAGACCCAGAATCCCATCCTGAGCCGCGCCCTGGCGCAGCAGCAGATCGCGCGCGACAGCTCAGGGGATGTCGAGGCCTACCTCGCGCAGATGCGCGCCACGGCCAAGGTCACCAAGAACCCGAGCGCGTTCCAATAGGCTCCCGCCGCGGCCACGCTCCGAGGCCGGTCCGTTCTCTGCAGGTTTAGTCGTTCTCCTGCGGGAAGCTCATGCCGACGGTGCTGTATCCGCCGTCCACGTAGAGGATCTCGCCGGTGATGCCGCCCGCAAGGTCGGAGCACAGGAACGCCGCGGCATTGCCCACGTCCTCCTGGGTCACGTTGCGCCGCAGCGGCGCCACCTCGGCGACTTGGTTCAGCATCTTGCGAAAGCCGGCGATACCGGCGGCGGCAAGGGTCTTGATCGGGCCGGCGGAGATGCCGTTCACCCGGATGCCGCGCGGACCCAAGTCCGCGGCCAGGAAGCGCACATTGGCCTCCAAGCTGGCTTTGGCGAGTCCCATGACGTTGTAGCTGGGGATGGAGCGCACGGCGCCGAGATACGACAGCGTCAGGAGCGAGCCCTGCCGGCCCGCCATCAGGGGCGCCGCGCCACGGGCGAGCGCCGTCAGACTGTAGCTCGATACATCGTGGGCGATCCGGAAGACCTCGCGGCTGGTGTTCTCGACGAAGCTGCCCGAGACGCCCTCACGCGGCGCAAAAGCGACCGCATGGACGAGGATGTCGAGGCTGCCCCACTCGCGCTGGATCAGGTTGAACGCAGCGTCGATCTCCCCGTCCGAGGCGACATCCAAAGGCATCGTCAGACGTGAGCCGATCGATTGGGCCAGCGTCTCGACGCGCTCCTTTATCTTGTCGTTGACGTAAGAAAAGGCGAGCTCCGCGCCCTCGCGGTGCATCGCCTGCGCGATGCCCCAGGCGATCGAACGGTCGGAGGCGACGCCCACGATGAATGCGCGCTTGCCGGAAAGAAATCCCATGCCCAGATCCTTACGGTAAATGAAAACGCCGGGGCGCTGGTGGCGCCCCGGCGGCAGTTTAGACCATTGGACGAGTCCATAGACCCGCCAGGCGGTTGTGGCGGCGACTCAGCCGCCGGAGTCGGCCAGGATCATGATTTTCTGGCCGGCGGTAATGGGCGTCCGCAGGTTCATCTCGTTCCAGGCGAGAATCTGCGCCACCTTGACCTGGAAGTGCTGGGCGATCTGCCACAGCGTATCGCCTGAGCGGACCGTGTAGATCACCCGGCGGGCCCCCTGACCGACACTGGCCAGCATGTGACGCACCGCGCGAACGCCCTTGGCCCAGATCCGCAGGCGCTGCCCGGGATGCAGGACCTGACCCTGGTGCAGGCCGTTCAGGCTGACGAGGGCATGCACGCTCACGTGATTGCGGCGCGCGATCGACCACAAGGTATCGCCGGGGCGAACCTGGACCACCCGCACTTTGAACCGCGGGCCCGTGAAACGCCCCACGCGGGCATCGGCATAGAGCCGCAGCCGCTCGCCCGGCTGCAGCGTGTGGCGCACCGAGATACCATTGATCTGCGCCAGGCGGCGGACGCTCATGCCGTTCTGTCGGGCGATGGTCCAGAGCGATTCGCCTCGGCGCACGCGCACAACATGGAAGTGGAATCGGCCGCGCCACGCCGCATGGTCGACCCGGGCCGCGGCCAGCCTGACGTTGGCCGGTAGCTGATAGGCCGTGGCCGGAACCTCGATGTCCTCGCCTACGACCATGCGGCCGTGCGGCAGCGTATTGAGCATGCGCAGGAACGCGGGGCTCGTCTTGAACCGCCGCGCCACCGAGTAGACCGAATCGCCGCGCCGCACCACGTACTGGTTGACGCCCATGCGCTCATTGGCCGTCAGGTTGGCGACGTTCTCCTCGAACACCGGCGCCGCATCCTCGGGCAGGAGCAGGTAGAAGGGGCCCGTGGGGTCGGTCGCCCAGCGGTGGAAGGCGGGGTTGAGCTGATAGATCTCGTCCGAGCTGATGCCGGCGAGCTGGGCAGCCACCTCGAGATTGATCTGACCGTCGGTGGCGACCCGGGCGAAGTAGGGCCGGTCGGGGATGGGACTGAAGGACAGGCCGTACTGTGCGGGGTCCTTCACCAGGCGCGCCATTGCGAGCAGCTGCGGCACGTAGGCCTCGGTCTCGCGCGGCAGGCGCAGGTGCCAGAAGTCGGTGGGACGGCCCTCGGCGCGGTTCAGGCGGATGGCGCGCTGCACATTGAGCATGCCGCAGTCGTAGGCGGCAATCGCGAGCAGCCAGTGGCCGCCGAGCTGGTCATGCAGCTGCTGCAGGTAATTCAGGGCCGCATTGGTCGAGGCGATCACATCGAGGCGCCCGTCGTACCACCAGTCCTGTTTGAGCCCGAAGAGCCTGCCGGTACCGGAGGTGAACTGCCACATGCCGGCAGCGCGGGCCCACGAGTACGCGTACGGGCGGAAGGCGCTCTCGATGACGGGCAGGAGCGAGAGCTCGAGCGGCATGTGGCGCGCCTCGAGCTGCGCGACGATGTAATACAGGTACATGTCGGCGCGCCCGAAGGCGCGTTGCAGGAACTGCGGGTGATTGGCGTACCAGCGCGCCTCCTGGGCGATCAGCGGCTCGTTCGGGTTCGGCAGCCGAAAGCCGGCCCGGATCTGAGCGAACAGATCGGCATAATGGGGCGTCGAGGCGCTGGGCTGCGATGCGGCCAGGGCGGGAGAGGCGGCCGGAGCGGGCCTCGCCTGCGGGGCGGTCGGAGCCGCAGCGGTCGCCGCCGGAGCGCTCAACACCGGGGTGATCACTTGTGGGCGCACCGGCTCTCGCGTGGCGCAGGCGCCGAGCGCGAGAACACCGAGAATTCCCAGGGCACCGCGTGCCCGCATCAATACAGTCGCCAAGTTCCCGACCCTCTCTGCCGCATGTTAAGTTCTGCCCTTGCCGGACCTCACCGGGCCGGGGCGGGGCGCTGCTGCCAAAGCGCACAATTTAACCTTTCATATCACACGATGGCCAGCGTTTTCATGGCTCCAACTCACACTTCTCCCACTGAGCCCGGCCACGCGTTACGTGAGTGGTGGGCGAGTCCCGCGGGCGGCGCGCTCATCGCCTCCGAGGCGCTGCTGCTCGCGGAGGCGCTGGACGATGTGTTCGGCTGGGAATTCCTGCAGATTGGCGCCTGGGGCGCGGAGCGGGAACTGCTGTCGGCCTGTCGAACCCGCCATCGCGCGATCCTGTCGGTTCCCGGTATGTCGCAGAATGCAGACATCTTGGGCCGGCCGGCCCAACTTCCCGTGGCCGCCGACTCGATCGACGCGGTGTTGGTGCCGCACACCCTGGAGTTCGCCACCGACCCTTACGCCATCGTGCGCGAGGCGGACCGGGTGCTGGTGGGCGAGGGGCAGCTGCTGGTGCTCGGTTTCAGGCCGTTCAGCCTCTGGGGCCAGCGCGCCTACTTCAGTCGCAGCGGCTTCCCGCCGGGTCTGCGGCGGGTTCTTTCGGAGCGGCGCGTGCGTGAGTGGCTCGCGCTGCTCGGCTACGAGGTCTTCGCCGCACGGCATTACCTCTATCGCAGCCCCTGGAGCGGCGGACTCGCAGCAGGCGAGCGCCCCGACCGCCTGTTGCGCCGGGGACTGACCTACCCGCTGCCGGCGGGGGCCTACCTGCTCAAGGCGCGCAAGCAGGTCTATACCCTGACACCCATCCGTCCGCGCTTCCGCGAGCGCTCGGGGGTGCTCGGCGGCCTCGTCAAACCGGCCTCCCACACCGGCGCCCACCGCGGGCGCTAGGGGTGCATCCGGCGGGTCTCCCGCGCACGATGTGATAGTTTGCCGTGCCTATGAGCATCGTGGATATCTATACAGACGGCGCCTGCCGCGGCAATCCCGGACCGGGAGGCTGGGCGGCGGTGCTCACCTTCGGTGAGCGCGAGAAGGCGCTCTGCGGGGCCGAGCGGCTCACCACCAACAACCGGATGGAGCTCACCGCGGTCATCGAGGCGCTCGAAGCCCTCAAGCGGCCCGTGCACGCGCGCGTGTACACCGACTCCCAGTACGTGCGCCGCGGCATCACCGAATGGCTCCCCGGCTGGAAAGCCAGGGGCTGGCGCACCGCCGACCGAAAGCCGGTGAAGAACCAGGATCTCTGGGAACGGCTCGATCGCCTGGCCGCGCCCCACCGCATCGAGTGGCACTGGGTGCCGGGTCATGCGGGGGTCCCGGGCAACGAGCGGGTGGACCGGCTCGCGAACGAGGCCCTCGACGCGATGGCGCGGTAACCGGCCGATCCAACGGCGTAGCGGGTACACTGCCCCGATGAGGCAGATCATTCTGGATACCGAGACCACCGGTCTCGAACCTTCGCTCGGGCATCGCGTCATCGAAATCGGCTGCGTGGAGCTGATCAATCGGCGGGTCACGGGAGACACTTTCCACCGCTACCTGAACCCCGAGCGGGACATCGACGATAGCGCGATCGCGGTCCACGGTCTCTCTCGCGCGGATCTGGCCGGTCAGCCGAAATTCGCCGAAGTCGTCGATGAGCTGCTCGAGTTCGTCGGGGAGGCGGAGCTCGTGGCCCACAACGCCTCCTTCGATGTGGGATTTCTCGATGCCGAGTTCGCCCGCTGCGGCCGCCGCTTGAAACTCGCCGAGCGCTGCCACGTGCTCGACACTCTGGTGCTCGCGCGGGAGATGCATCCCGGACAGCGCAACAGCCTCGATGCGCTCTGCAAGCGCTACAACGTCGACAATTCGCGCCGGGAGCTGCATGGAGCGCTGCTCGATGCACGGATCCTCGCCGATGTGTACCTGGCGATGACCGGGGGTCAGGCGACCCTCGAGCTCTCGGGCAGCGCGGCCCGAGCGGCAGGCGAGGCGCGCAAAGCGGTGCGCCCCACCGCGCCGCTCAAGGTGCTCGCGGCCAATCCCGGGGAAGTCCACGCCCATGAGCAGATGCTGGCGCTCATCGGCAAATCGAGTGGCGGACGATGCCTGTGGGGCGCGCCCGAGGCGCAAGTCCGCAAAGACGGCGCGAATTGAGCGCGCTTTCCCGTACCCGCCCTCTCGGGATCGGCCGCTGAGGCGGGCACGGCATGGCTGCCCGGGCTCCCCGGGCGATGCCACGCTAGAATACGCATTTGACCGCCGGAGCCGTCCGTGAACCGACCCCCCGCCCTGCGCGTTCCCCTGCTCGATCTCAAGCCCCAGTACGAGGCGATTGCTCCCCGCGTGCGCGAGGTGCTCGAGGCGGTGTGCGCCAGCCAGCAGTTCATCCTGGGGCCGCAGGTGAAGACGCTCGAGGCGCGCATCGCGGCCTACGCCCAGTGCCGGCACGGTATAGGGGTGTCCTCGGGAACCGATGCGCTGCTGCTCGCCCTGATGGCCCTGGGCATCGGCGCAGGGGATGCGGTCATCACCAGCCCCTACACCTTCTTCGCGACGGCGGGCACGATCGCCCGCGCCGGGGCGCGGCCGCTGTTCTGCGACATCGAGCCCGATACCTTCAACGTATCCGCGGAGGCCGTGAGCCGGCTCCTCGAGCGGGACTGCGAGCGGCGGGACGGAGAGCTCATCCACCGTCCCACCGGTCTTCGCGTCAAGGCGCTCATGCCCGTGCACCTCTATGGCCAGCTCTGCGACATGACGGCGCTCATGGACCTCGCCCGCCGTTTCGGGCTGAAGGTGATCGAGGACGCGGCCCAGGCCATCGGTGCGCGCGATGCCGAAGGGCGTCACGCGGGCAGCTTCGGGGACGTCGGCTGCTTCTCGTTCTTTCCCACGAAGAATCTCGGCGCTTTCGGTGATGCCGGCATGTGCGTGGCCCAGGATGCGGCGCTTGCCGAGCACATGGAAGTGTTGCGCGTGCACGGTGGCAAGCCCAAATACCACCATGCCTTCATCGGCGGCAATTTCCGGATCGACGAGCTGCAGGCGGCCGTGCTCAACATCAAACTCGATTACCTGGAGGACTGGTCGGCCAAGCGCGCACTCAATGCGCGCTATTACGACCAGGCGTTCGAGCGCAAGAGCCTGGAGGCGGTGCGGACCCCGGTGGCCCGCCCGGGGCATCACCACATCTACAACCAGTACATCGTCCGTGTGCGCGACCGCGATGCGTTGCGCGAGCACCTGTCCGCCAACGGGGTGGGGACGGAGATCTACTACCCGATCCCGCTCCACCTACAGCGCTGCTTCGCCTATCTCGGGCACGCCCCGGGGGACTTCCCGCAGTCCGAGCGCGCCGCGCAGGAGACCCTGGCGCTGCCCATCTACCCGGAGCTGACCGAGCAGCAGCTGCAGTACGTCGTCGACACCCTCGCCGCGTTTTATTCCGCGGGCGCCGGTGCCGCCTCCGCCCGCGCCTGAGGGCGCGGGCACGCAACGCAAAGGAGACCTCTCATGCCCTCACCAGGTCCTCGCACCGCCCCTTGGTCTGAGCTGACTGCCCACGCCACGCGCCTTGGCACCGTGGCGACGCACGAGCTGTTCGCGCGTGATCCGGGGCGCTTCGAGCGCTTCTCGCGCGAGGGCGCCGGCATCCTGATGGATTTCTCGCGCCAGCACCTCGATGAGATGGTGCTGGCCAAGCTCGATGAGCTCGCCGAGGCGGTGGGCCTGCGGGAGTATCGCGAAGCCATGTGGCGCGGCGAGAAGATCAACGCCACGGAGGGCCGGGCGGTGCTGCACGTGGCGCTGCGCCAACCTGCCGGAGCACGCATCGGCGGAACGGAGATCGCGCGTGAGGTGTTCGAGGAGCGCGAGCGGATGCTCACTTTCGCGGAGAACGTGCGCTCGGGCCGCATCCTCGGCAGTTCCGGGAAGCCCTTCAACCGGGTGGTCAACATCGGTATCGGAGGATCGGACCTCGGGCCCGCGATGGCGGTGCGCGCGCTGCACCCCTATACGCTCGATGCCCCCCGATGCGAGTTCGTCTCCAACGTCGATGGCAACCGCCTGTCGGACATCCTCAAGGATGCCGATCCGCGCTCGACGCTGTTCATCGTCTCCTCCAAGACCTTCACCACGCTCGAGACGCTCACCAACGCCCGTACCGCCCGCGCGTGGCTGCGCGACAAGCTGGGCGAGGAGGCCGTGCGGGAGCACTTCGCGGCGGTGTCGGTCAATCATCGCGCCATGGATGAGTTCGGGGTGCATCCCGAGCATCGCTTCAAGATGTGGGATTGGGTGGGCGGGCGCTATTCGATGTGGTCCTCGATCGGGGTGTCCCTCGCGATCGCCATCGGCCGGGAGGGCTTTCTCGCCTTCCTCGCCGGCGGCCACGAGATGGACGAGCACTTCCGCACCGCCCACTGGCACGAGAACCTGCCGGCGCTCATGGGCCTCATCGGCGTCTGGAACATCAACTTCCAGATGCTGCCGACACTGGCCGTGCTGCCCTACGACGAGCGCCTCGGCAGGCTTCCGGCCTACCTGCAGCAGCTCGAGATGGAGAGCAACGGCAAATCCGTGTCCCTCGAGGGCCGCCGGGTGGAGTGGCAGACGGCCGCGGTGATCTGGGGCGAGCCGGGCAACAACGCCCAGCACTCCTTCTTCCAACTGCTGCACCAGGGCACCCCACGGGCCGCGCTCGACCTCCTGCTGCCGGCGAAGTCCTCCTGCGACCACCAGGCGCAGCAGGACCTCGCGATCGCCAACTGCCTGGCGCAGGCCGAGGCGTTCATGGCGGGACTGCCCGCGGATGCGGTGCGCGCGGACCTCGAGCGGGCGCAGCTGCCGCCGGAGCGCATCGAGGCGCTCACCCCGCACAAGGTCCACCCCGGGTCGCGGCCGAGCACCCTCATCGCCTTCCCGCGGCTCGATCCGGGCACCCTCGGCAGACTGGTCGCCCTCTACGAGCACAAGGTGTTCACACAGGGGGTGATCTGGGGCATCAACTCCTTCGACCAGTGGGGCGTGGAGCTCGGCAAGAAGCTCGCCGAGCAACTCGCGCCCTCGGTGCGCGACCCGGACGGCGCTCCCGCGGCCTCGGCCGGCGTTGCGAAGGTGATTGCGCGGCTCGCCGGGTGGCGCGCCCAACCGTAGAACAGGTCGACAGAAAGGGGACACGTGAGCGAACTCTTCAGAACCCAACTCGGCGAGCATCGGGCGCTGTTCGAGCGCCTGGTGGGGCTCGAGGCCGACATCGAGCGGGCCGCCGCGCTCCTCGCCGGGGCGCTCGGGGGCGGCCGCAAGCTGATGCTGTGCGGCAACGGGGGGTCCGCGGCCGACAGCCAGCACATCGCGGCGGAGCTCACCGGCCGCTTCATCAAGGACCGCCGGCCGCTCGCAGCCCTGGCGTTGACGACCGACACCTCGGCGCTGACCTGCATCGCCAACGACTACAGCTACGAGGACGTCTTCGCCCGCCAGGTGACCGGGCTCGGGGTGCGGGGGGATTGCCTGATCGGCATTTCGACCTCGGGCAATTCGAAGAACGTCATCCGGGCCGTGGAGGCGGCCCGCGAGATCGGGATACACGTCATCGGTCTCCTGGGACGCGAGGGGGGAGCGCTTGCGGCCCTGTGCGATGTGCCCATCGTCGTGCCGAGCGCCGTCACGGCGCGCATCCAGGAGGCGCACATCTTCATCGGCCACACCCTCTGCGGCCTGGTGGAATCGGCGCTGGGGCTCGCATGAGGCAGGCACACCCGAGTGATCTCAAAGCCCGCCTGCAGGCTGCACGCGTGCTGGTCGTCGGCGATTCGATGCTCGACCAGTACCTGTTTGGTGACGTGGAGCGTATCTCTCCGGAGGCGCCGGTTCCCGTGGTGCGCGTGAGACGCCAGGAGGAGCGGCTCGGCGGGGCCGCCAACGTCGCGCTCAATGTCAAAGCCTTGGGTCCGTCGGTGACCTTGATCACGGTTGTCGGTGATGATGAGCCCGCGCGCAAGCTCGAATCGCTTCTCAAGGCGCGGGCCGTGGACAGCCTCCTCGGCCGGGATCCGAAGCTGTTCACCTGCGTGAAGCTGCGTGTCATCGGTCGATCGCAGCAGCTGGTGCGCGTGGATTTCGAGAACCAGCCGGACCACGAGGTGCTCTCGGGCATGCTCGCGGACTTCGCGCGCATCGTGCCGCAGTACGACGCGGTGCTGTTCTCCGATTACGGCAAGGGCGGACTCACCCACATCCCGCGGATGATCGAGCTGGCGAGGGCGGCCGGCAAGCCGGTGCTGGTCGATCCCAAGGGCGACGATTACCGCCGCTATGCCGGCGCCACGGTGGTCACCCCCAACCGCTCCGAGCTCGCCCAGGTGATCGGCGCCTGGCAGTCCGAGGGGGAGTTGCACGAGCGCGCCGAGACGCTGCGCCGGGACCGGCAGCTTGCGGCGCTCCTGCTGACGCGCAGCGAAGAGGGCATGTCGCTCTTCGATGAGGCGGGACACGTGAGCGTCGCCGCGCAGGCGCGCGAGGTGTTCGATGTGACCGGCGCGGGCGATACAGTCATCGCCACCCTGGCGGCGATGCTCGCCGCGGGCCTGACCCTGCGCGAAGCGATGCCCGTCGCAAACCGCGCCGGCGGCATCGTGGTCGGCAAGTTCGGCACGGCCACCGTGAGCTACGAGGAGCTGTTTGAATGAAAGTGGTGGTGACCGGTGCGGCCGGCATGGTGGGCAGCAACCTGGTGCACGGGCTCAATGCCGCGGGCATCGAGGACGTCATTGCCGTCGATGACCTCACCGAGGGCATGAAGTACCGCAACCTCCTCGGCGCGAGCATCAGCGACTACTTCGACCGGAGCGAGTTCTACGAGCGCTTCGAGCGCGGGCAGCTCGGGCGCATCGAGGCCGTCTTCCACGAGGGCGCCTGCTCGGACACCATGGAGCACGACGGCCGCTACATGCTGGACAACAACTACCGCTGCTCCAAGCGCCTGCTCGATGCGTGCCAGGCCCAGGGCACGCGCCTGCTCTATGCCTCTTCGGCCGCGACGTACGGGGACAGCGCGGTGTTTCGCGAGTCCCCGGAGTGCGAGCGGCCGCTCAACGTCTACGGCTACTCGAAACTCCTCTTCGACAACGTCGTGCGCCGGATGCTGCCCGAGGCGAAGCACCAGGTGGCGGGCTTCCGGTATTTCAATGTTTACGGTCCGCGGGAGCAGCACAAGGGCCGCATGGCCTCGGTGGCCTTCCATCACTTCGGCCAGATCCGCGAGCGCGGCACCGTGAGGCTCTTCGGCGAGTACGGCGGCTACGGGCCCGGGGAGCAGACGCGGGACTTCGTGTACGTCGACGATGTGGTCGCGGTGAACCTGTGGTTCCTGCGCCATCCCGAGCGCAGCGGCGTATTCAATGTCGGCACGGGCCGCTCCCAGCCCTTCAACGACGTGGCGCACTCGACGATCAATGCTACGCGGGCGCTGCGCAATGAGCCGGCCCTGACTCTCGAGCAGCAGGTCGCCCAGGGCCTCATCGAGTACATTCCCTTCCCCGAGGCGCTGGTGGGCAAGTACCAGTGCCACACCGAGGCGGATCTCACCAACCTGCGCGAGAGCGGCTGCGACGTCGCCTTCGTGGACGTCGCGACGGGTGTCAGGCGCTATGCGCAGTGGCTGGCGGGGCGGGGCGGCTGAGGCGCATCCGATGGCCGATCTCCCACTGTCCCTCAGCCGGAAAATCGTGGCCGCCTCCGAAATCGTCGGCCGCAAATGGCCGCGGCCGCTCGTGTTCACCAATGGCGTGTTCGACGTGCTGCACCGCGGTCACGTGGAGTACCTCGCGGCTGCGCGCGTCATGGGTGAGGCGCTGCTGGTGGCGGTGAACAGCGACGCCTCCGCGAAGAGACTCGGCAAGGGGCCCGATCGGCCGCTCAACGGCGAACTCGATCGGCTGATCGTGATGGCGTCGCTCGAGAGCGTGTCCTTCGTAACCCTGTTCCTGGAAGACACCCCGTGCGAGCTCCTCAAGCGCTGCCGGCCCGACATCTACGTGAAGGGCGGTGACTACGACATGAGCACCCTGGAGGAGACCCGGCTCCTGCGCTCCTGGGGCGCTCGCTCGCTCGCCATCCCCTTCGTCGAGGGCTACTCCACGACGGCGCTGGTGCGTCGCATCCGCGGCAAATGAGCCAGAAGGCGGCCTTCATCGATCGCGACGGCGTGCTCAACGAGGAGCGCGCATTCGTCTACCGGCCGGAGGACTTCGTCTTCATTCCGGGCGCGATCGAGGCGCTGCGGCTGTTGCAGGAAGCCGACTACCGGCTGGTGGTCGTGACCAACCAATCGGGCATCGCGCGCGGCCTGTATACGGAAGCCGACTATCTCGCCCTGGCCGCGCATCTGCGCGAGCGCCTGCAGGCCTGCGGAATCCACCTGGATGCGCTGGAGCACTGCCCGCATCTTCCCGATGCGCCGCTGGCCCGGTACCGGCTCGATTGCGAGTGCCGCAAGCCCAAGCCGGGGATGTTGCTGCGGGCCATCCGGACGCTCGGCATCGATCCAAAGAAGTCCTTCCTCGTCGGGGACCGGCTCTCTGACGTCGAGGCCGGACGCGCGGCCGGCGTAGGCCGATGCTTCCTGGTGCGCACGGGATACGAGCTGTCGGCCGAAGCGATGGAAAGGTCGGACGGCGTGTATCCCGATCTGCTCGCCTGCGTGCGGGGCGCGCTGAGTGAGTTTCAGCCGGAGGCGAGTCTCAATCCGCAGGAACATCCGTGACGGGATGTGCGGCCCGTGGCAAGCTTTCACCATCTCAATGATGATGGGAACAGGAGCCATCCCTTGAAAGGCATCGTTCTCGCCGGCGGCGCAGGCACGCGCCTGCACCCGGTGACCCTCAGCATCAGCAAGCAGCTGCTGCCCGTCTACGACAAGCCCATGGTGTACTACCCGCTCTCGGCCCTGATGCTGGCGGGAATCCGCGACATCCTGCTGATCTCGACACCCGAGGACCTGCCGCTCTTCCGGCGCCTCCTCGGGGACGGATCGCAGTGGGGCATTGCGCTCAGGTACGCCGAGCAACCGCGCCCAGAGGGTCTGGCGCAAGCCTTCGTCATCGGCCGCTCGTTCGTCGGCGGTGACCGCGTCGCGTTGGTGCTGGGCGACAACATCTTCTACGGCCACGGGCTGCCGGAACAGCTTCAGGTGGCGGCCCGCTGCGAGAGCGGCGCTACCGTGTTCGCGTACCGGGTGCGGGACCCTCAGCGCTATGGCGTGGTGAGTTTCGATGGAGGCGGCCGCGCGCTCAGCATTGAGGAAAAGCCCACGCGGCCCAAGTCGAACTATGCGGTGACGGGACTCTACTTCTACGACAACCAAGTTCTTGACGTCGCCGCCAGCCTCAAACCTTCCGCGCGGGGCGAGCTCGAGATCACCGACGTCAACCGCATCTACCTGGAACGCAGCGAGCTGCGCGTCGAGCTGCTGGGGCGCGGCGCGGCATGGCTCGACACGGGCACCCACGAATCCCTGCTGCAGGCGGCCCAGTTCATCGAGACCATCGAGGCGCGCCAGGGCCTCAAGATCTGCTGCCCCGAGGAAATCGCCTATCGCTCCGGCTTCATCGATGCCGCACAGCTCGAGCGCCTGGCGGCGCCGCTCGCCAAGAGCGGCTATGGCCACTATCTCCTCGAGATCCTGAAAGATGGGGTTTGACATGGAGTTTCAACCAACCGCGCTCCCCGAGGTGATCCTGATCCGGCCGAAGGTCTTCGGCGATGCGCGCGGCTTCTTCATGGAATCCTGGGAGCGACGCAAGTTCGCCGCCGCCGGGCTCGATGTCGAGTTCGTGCAGGACAACCACAGTCACTCCGCCCGGCACATCCTGCGGGGGCTCCACTACCAGATCGAGAAGCCCCAGGGAAAGCTCGTGCGCGTGACGAGCGGCACCGTGTTCGATGTCGCGGTCGACGTCCGCCGCTCCTCGCCCAATTTTGGCCGCTGGGTGGGTGTCGAGCTCTCTGCGGAAAACCACCACATGCTGTGGGTCCCGCCGGGCTTCGCGCACGGGTACCTCGTGTTGAGCGACTCGGCCGACTTTCTCTACAAGGTCACCGACTTCTGGGCGCCCGAGCACGAGCGAGCCATCCGGTGGGATGACCCCGAGATCGGCATCGCGTGGCCGTTGCCCCCCGGGACGCCCCCCGGACTGTCCGGCAAGGATGCCGCGGCGCCGGCCTTCCGCGATGCGGAGGTCTACGCGTGAAGGTCCTCATCACGGGCGCGGGGGGACAGGTGGGGCGGATGCTGCTCGAGACCCGCCCCGCCGATGTCGAGGTCAACGCCCTGGCGCACGGCGATCTGGATATCACGGATGCCGGGGCGGTGCGCGAGCGCATTCTGCGCGACCTTCCGGATCTGATTCTCAATGCCGCCGCCTACACGGCGGTCGACAAGGCCGAATCCAATCCAGAGGCCGCGCGCGCCATCAACACCGAGGGTCCCAGACACCTCGCCGCCGCAGCGCGGGACACGGGTGCCCGGCTGATCCACCTCTCTACGGACTTCGTGTTCGACGGGAAGGCCTGCGCACCGTACACGCCGGATGCGCCGACGAACCCCCTGAGCGTGTATGGCAAGACCAAGGAGGAGGGCGAACAGGCGGTGCTCACGACCTTGGCGAGCCACGCGGTCATCGTCCGCACGGCCTGGGTCTACGCTGCACAGGGAACAAATTTCCTGCACACCATGCTGCGCGTGATGAGATCACGGGGCGAGGCCAGGGTGGTGGCGGACCAGGTGGGCACACCGACCTCGGCCCGCCCGCTGGCAGAGGTGCTGTGGCAGATCGCGGCCCGGCGCGAGTTCCACGGCATCCATCACTGGACCGATGCCGGGGTGGCGAGCTGGTACGACTTTGCGGTGGCCATTGCGGAGGAGGGCGCGCAGCTCGGCATTCTGCCGTCCACGGTGTCAGTCACACCGATCGCGACGGAGGAGTACCCGACTCCCGCGCGCCGCCCCTCGTACAGCGTCCTCGCGCGCACGCTCACGTCGGTGGATTCGACGCCACAGCACTGGCGGCGGCGCCTGCGCGAGGTGATGAGAGAGCTGCCCCATGCCTAGACTCCTGGTCACCGGCGGCGCCGGCTTCATCGGCGCCAACTTCGTACACCATTGGCTCAATCGCCATCCGGACGATCGCCTGATCGTGCTGGACGCGCTGACCTACGCCGGCAACCTCGCCAACCTGGAGCCGGTCAAGGACCGGTCCGCGTTTCGCTTCGTGCGAGGGGACATCCGCGATACCGCTCTGGTCGAGGAACTGCTGCGCGAGGAGGGTCTCGATACCGTCGTGCACTTCGCCGCGGAATCCCATGTAGACCGCTCGATCCACGGACCGGACGCGTTCATCGAGACCAACGTCCAGGGCACGCACTCGATGCTCAAGGCCGCACGCAAGGTCTGGCTCGAGGGGCGCACGGTGCCGAGCCATCGCTTCCATCACGTGTCGACGGACGAGGTGTATGGCTCGCTGGCGCCGGACGATCCTGCCTTCCATGAGCGCACCCCGTATGCGCCGAATTCGCCGTATTCGGCGAGCAAGGCGGCGTCCGATCACCTGGTGCGCGCCTACCACCATACGTACGGTCTCGCGGTCACCACCAGCAACTGCTCGAACAACTACGGGCCCTTTCATTTTCCCGAGAAGCTGATCCCGCTCATGATCGTGAACCTCCTGCATGGAAAGGAGCTGCCGATCTACGGCGATGGACGCAACGTCCGCGATTGGCTGCACGTGTCGGATCACTGCCGGGGGATCGAGCTCATCCTTCAGGACGGCAGGCCGGGCGAGGTCTACAACATCGGCGGCGGAGTCGAGAGCGAGAACCTGACGCTCGTCGAGACTTTGTGCCGGGTCGCCGATGCCGCCTTCACGGAGCAGAAGGATCTCGGCTCGCGCTTCCCCGATTGTCCGGCCGCCCGCGGTGGGAAGGCGTCCGGTCTGATCCGCTTCGTCAAGGACCGCCCCGGGCACGATCGCCGCTACGCGATCGACTGCGGCAAGATCGAGCGAGAGCTCGGCTATCGTGCTGCGGTCACCCTGGAGGCGGGTCTCAGAGAGACGTTCAACTGGTACCTCGCCAACGAGTGGTGGTGGCGGGCGGTCATGGACGGCAGCTACGAACGGTGGATCGATACGCACTACCGATAGGTGCCGCGGCCAGCCGATCGATGGATTGAACCATCCACTGCGGGAAGTCCACGTTGACCCGCTTGAGGTCGATGCCCTGCCGGTGAGCCCGGCGCAGATCGAGATGCTCGAGGACGTTTTCGCCGGCATCGAACTTCTGATCAAATCTCGTCGCTTTCACACCCCGCGGTCGGGCGAGCGGTAATATTTCGGTTTTGTCCCATTCGCCTGTTACTGCAATGCCCGAAAGCCTCGACCTGTACGTCAACGCCAAGCGCCACTTCGCGGTGCAGAGAAGCGAGCGCGATGGCACGGCCGTGTCCTCCGCGGCCGCGGCCCGGATCGAGCGCGCGTTCGCGGAAGGCCAGGGCGCGGGGCTGGTGCATCTTGCGACGGCGGAGCTGACGACTCCTTTGACGCCGGGGCTGATGTTCGCGCGTGATTTCGCGCAGCGCTATTTGACCCGCCTGTGCCACCTGGGCGACGCGCAGCCCGAGTCTCCAGGTGTACTGGTCGAGCTGCCCTCCGATGAAGCGCTCGAGACCCTCACCCTCGAGGCGCCGCCCATCAAGGGGCTCGAGTACCTCGATGCCGCCATGCTCGCGATGGCCTGGCGGGACATGGAGGATCGGCTGCGCTCGGATGCCGGAGCGGCGGGGCAGAGCCTTCGGGGCTATCTCCACGCGCGCAGTCCGTTGTGGCGCCTCGTCGGCCGCGTCACCTTCCATCTGGCCGAGAACCGGCGCGATGAGTCGTTGCCGTTTGCGTTCCTGGTGACCTATGCCGGCAGCGTCTCGGAGCGTGGCGCGGCGCGGCATCTGCCGCTCGGGCGCGCCCTGCAGGAATACTCGGGCGCGGCCCACCGCAAGCGCCTGGTGAGTCTCCTGACGCCGATCCGGGAAGCCTCCGAGCGCCTGCCGTGGGTGCGCGAGCTCCTCGAGAGCGGGGACATCTATCACCCGCTCGCCTGGACGCCCGCGGAGGCGCACCGGCTGCTCCGGGACACCCCGATCCTGGAGGCCTGCGGGCTGACCGTGCGGATTCCCGACTGGTGGAAGGCCGGCCGGGCGTCGCGGCCGCAGGTGAGCGTACGGATCGGCAGCGAGACCGCCGTCTCGCTCGGCGCAGAGGCATTGCTCGATTTCTCGGTGGACTTGACGCTGGGCGGGGAAAGCCTGACGGAGGCGGAACAGCGGGAGCTGCTCGCCGCCCCCTCCGGACTGGTCCGGCTGCGGGGGCAGTGGGTCGAGGCCGATGGAGAGAAGCTCGCCGCGGCGCTCGAGCACTGGAAGCGCGTCGAACGGGAGGCGCGCGCCGGAGGACTCTCGTTCCACGAGGGCATGCGCTTGCTGGCCGGAGCCGCCGCCGATCGCGTGACCGCGGAGGTGCCCGAGCCGCTACGCCAGTGGTATGGCCTCGAGCCGGGCGCGTGGCTGAGTGAGCTGCTCTCGCGCCTGCGTCACCCGGAAGCCGAGCATCCCCTATCGAAGGCGGGTCTCAAAGCCACGTTGAGGCCCTATCAGGTCACGGGGGCAAAGTGGCTGGCGCTGCTCGCCGGTCTTGGCCTCGGGGCCTGCCTGGCCGATGACATGGGGCTCGGCAAGACACTCCAGGTGATCGCGCTCCTGATGCACCTGCGGTCCGAAGCACACCGCCGCCGCCAAGACCCTGGTGAGCCTCCCGCTCCCAGTCTCATCGTCGCGCCAGCGTCGCTCATCGCCAACTGGAAAAGCGAGATCGAGCGGTTTGCGCCGAGCCTCGAGGTCTACGTCGCGCATCCCTCCGAGAGCGATCTCGACCTCAACTCCATCGATGCGCTGACGGATGCATTGACCGGGATCGATGTCGTGCTGAGCACCTATGGCGTCGTGACACGATCCGCGGCACTGCGAGCCAGGCACTGGCGGCTCGTGGTCCTCGATGAGGCGCAGGCGATCAAGAATCCCTCGGCCCAGCAGGCACGGGCGGTCAAGGAGCTCAAGGCACCCGCCCGGATCGCCCTCACCGGGACCCCGATCGAGAACCGGTTGTCGGACCTCTGGTCGCTGTTCGACTTCCTCAATCCGGGCTTGCTCGGGACGGCGCGCGCATTCGCCGAGGCCGTCAAACGCATGGCGAAAGACACGGAGCCCTCCTATGCGCCGCTGCGCCGCCTGGTGCACCCTTACATCCTGAGGCGCCTGAAAACCGACAAGCAGGTCATCGCGGATCTTCCCGAAAAGACCGAGGTCCGCGCCTTTTGCGGCCTGACCCGCGAGCAGGCGGCACTCTACGGGCAGTGTGTGCAGGAGCTCGCCCGTACGCTCGAGCGGACCGAAGGCATCGAGCGCAAAGGCTCGGTCCTCGCGCACCTCATGCAGCTGAAGCAGATCTGCAATCATCCGGATCAGTGGGCCGGGCAGGGCGGCTATGAGGCGGCCCGCAGCGGCAAATTCGAGCGGCTCGCGGCGCTTTGCGAGGAGCTCGCGCAGCGCCAGGAGCGCGTGCTCGTGTTCACGCAGTTCCGCGAGATCACCGAGCCGCTCGAGCGGCATCTGGCCCGGGTCTTCGGTCGCCCCGGCCTGGTGCTGCACGGCGGTACCCCGGTCGCCAAGCGCCAGGGGCTCATCGAGCGCTTCCAGAGCGAGGACGGTCCGCCGTTCTTCGTGCTGTCGCTGAAGGCCGGCGGCACCGGCCTCACGCTCACCGCGGCCTCGCAGGTGATCCACTTCGACCGATGGTGGAACCCGGCGGTCGAAAACCAGGCGACCGACCGGGCGTTTCGCATCGGGCAGAAGCACAACGTGCTGGTGCACAAGTTCGTCTGCCGCGGCACCGTCGAGGAGAAGATCGACGCGCTCATCGAGGCGAAGACCGGGCTCGCTCGCGACCTGCTCGATGAGGCAGGCGAGAGGATCCTCACCGAGATGAGCAACGAAGAACTGCTGGCCACCGTGGCGCTCGACATCCACAAGGCCTGCGACGCATGATGAGATACGCGGACAGTCGAGACCCCACCCCATGAATTGGTGGCGATACACTTCGAAACCGAGCGTCTCGGAGCAGCGCGCGCGGGCCGCGCGCGAGGGCGAACAGCTCGAACGGCGGATGGCCCAGTCGGGCCGCAAGCGCTCCCCCGTGACGATCGAGGGGCGCGCCATCGCCCACTCGTTCTGGGGCAGAGCCTGGTGCGAGAACCTCGAGTCCTACCGGGACTACGCCTACCGCCTGCCGCGTGGGCGAAGCTATGTGCGACATGGCGCGGTGCTCGATCTCGAGATCGGGCCAGGACGGATTGCGGCGGTGGTCTGCGGCACATCGCTTTACGACATCGACGTGCGGATCAAACCCTTGGCGACCCAGCACTGGGTGCAGATCAAGACACGGTGCGCGGGTGAGATCGGCTCCCTGATCGAGCTCCTCGAAGGGCGGCTTTCCGATCGGGTGATGGGCATCGTCACGCATCCAGAGCAGGGCCTGTTCCCCAAGCCCGGGGAAATCGACATGAGCTGCACCTGTCCTGACCAGGCGACGCTGTGCAAGCACGTCTCGGCGGTCCTCTACGGCGTAGGCGCGCGGTTGGATGCTCAACCGGAACTCTTGTTCGTCCTGCGCAACGTCGACCACGGCGAGCTGATCGCGCAGGCGGCCGATCTCGAGGTGCCCCGCAGCACCCGGCGCAAGACGATCGAAGCGCAGGACCTGGCCGATGTGTTCGGCATCGAGCTCGCAGAGGCGCCGGGCCGTACGCCGGTGTCGCCGAAGCGCTCGGGCGGCACGCGTGAATCGCGGCCAGCGCGTTCTTCCGCAAAGACCGGCACCGGTGCGCCCAAGCGCCGTGCGGCCAAGAGCCGCCGCAAAAGGCGCACGGCCGGTCGTTGATTCCGCTGCCAGAGCGCCCTGTACCCGCTACAATCGCGCCTTTGGCATGACCGGTCCGGGACCAGGCATCGGACGATCCGGCGGACAACCGGGGGGCGGCTCATGCATTCAAGAGCAATCGGCGAAAAAAGGGTATTTGATGCGCTTGCTGCGACGTCCGGGCCTCTTCCGCCCGCTGCTGGTCATTCTGGGTCTTTGGTTCTCCGCCGCCTTCGCCCAATCCGCATTGAATTCCCCGACGGCGCTCGGGATCCTGAACAACCTGTCCTCGTCCCAGCAGCAGGCCATCATGAGCCGCCTGGGCGGCGCCGGTGGCCTTGGGGGTCTCGGTGGCCTCGGGAGCGTGAATGGTCTCAGCGGCCTGGGAGGGGTTGCGAGCCAGGCCCTGCTGCAGCAGCTCGAGCAGCAACAAGCCGTCCAAGCAAAGCGCCAAGCGCTCCTGCAGCAGGAGGTCATTCCCGAGCTCAAGGGGGGCGATTGGGTCGTCGTCGAAATCGGGTACCACCTGCGGCCGCGACCGGCCACCCTGTCGCAGGCCGCCCTGCTGCAGCAGGCCTACGCGACTCGCGGATTGGGTCAGGGGGGAACTCAAAGCCCGAACCTGTCGGCTTTGAGCGCGCTCCAGGGGGGATCCGCGACGGGTGCCTCCGTCCTCCAGACGCATGCGAATTCGCTGGCGGCCAATGCCGGGCCACATCTGAGTCCCACCTGGTCCCAGCTGTCCTCCGGGCAGCAGGACCGCATCAAGGCGATGGTGCTCGCGATTCGCGATCACAACCCTTACCAGCTCTCGCCCGATGGCAAGCTGGACCTGCCCGGCTTGGCGCCGATCGATGTCCTCGGATTGACGGAAGATCAGGCGACACTGCGCCTGTCCGTGGTGCCTGCCTTCCAAGGCGTGGGCCTCAAGGCGCGACTGACGCTGCTGCCCCTGAAGCAGTCCGGCGAGCAGGCGCTGAAGCCTTTCGGCTATGACGTGTTTGCGCAGCAGGCCTCGGTCTATTCTTCAATCCGCCCGCTCAGCAACGTGCCAGTGCCCTCCAACTACGTCGTCGGTCCCGGCGATGTCATCCAAGTACAACTCTACGGAAACAAGAACGAGTCCTATCCGCTGATTGTGGGTCGGGATGGGCGGATCAACTTCCCCCAGCTGGGTCCCATCAGTGTCGGGGGACAGTTGTTCACCGCCGTGCAGGGCGAAATCGAGTCCCGAGTCGCGCACCAGATGATCGGGGTTCACGCCAGCGTCACCATGGCGCAGACGCGCTCGATCGAAGTGTTCGTCATGGGCGATGCGTTCGCGCCCGGCGTCTACACCGTGAGTGGCCTGGGGACCATGACTTCCGCGCTCTACGCCGCTGGCGGCATCGCCAAGACAGGGTCGATGCGCGAGGTGCAGCTGATCCGAAACGGCCAGGTGGTCGACACGCTCGATCTCTATGACCTGCTGATCCACGGCAGCACCGCCAACGATGCCAAGCTCCAACAGGGCGATGTGGTGTTCGTGCCTCACGTGGGTCATACGGTGGCAATCGATGGCGAGGTGCAGCGACCCGCCCTATACGAGCTCAGGAACGAGGCAACCCCCGCGCAGGCCATCGCGCTCGCCGGAGGACTGAAACCCGATGCGGATGTGGCGGACGCCACCGTGACCCGCATCCTGCCGAATGGCGAGCGGGTGGTGCTGCCGCTCAAGCCCGATAGCCTCGCCGAGGGCGTGCAGAACGGGGACTACATCCACATCCCGCGCTTGAAGCCGGCCCTGGATCAGGCGGTGACACTGCAGGGTAACGTCTACAACCCAGGGGTCTACGCCTATCGACCCGGTATGCGACTCGCGGATGTGCTGCGATCGGTCGCGGAGTTGAAGCCAGACTCCGATCTGCACTACATCCTGATCCGCCGCGAGCTGCCCCCTGACCGGCGCGTCGTGGCCGTGTCCGCGGATCTGGCGAAGGCCCTGGCGAGTCCGGGTTCTGCGGCGGATATCGCGCTGATGCCGAGGGATGAGATCACGGTATTCGACCTGTCCTCGAGCCGAGACAGAATCATTCAGCCCATCCTGGCGACGATCAAGGCAGAGTCCACGGCCGAACATCCCGAGCAGTCCGTCACGGTGCAGGGCCAGGTCAACGTGCCCGGCCAGTATCCGCTCGAGCCCGGCATGAAGATCGCGGATCTCATCCGCGCCGGCGGAGGCCTGGCGAATGCCGCCTACACGGGCAAGGCCGAGCTCACGCGCTATCTGGTGGCCCCCGACGGCACCCGGCACACCCAGATCATCGATATCGATCTGGCAGAGGCTCTGCAGGGCAACCCCCAGGACAACGTCCCGCTCGAGCCCTTCGACGTGCTCAACATCGAAGAGGTCTCCCAGTGGGCCAACCAGGGCACCGTGACGCTTCTCGGCGAAGTGCGCTTCCCAGGGACCTACAGCATCACACCCGGAGAGACGCTGAAGTCAGTGATCGACCGGGCCGGCGGATTGACCCAATGGGCCTTCCCGCAGGGTGCGGTCTTCACGCGGGTGGAGCTCCAGAAGCGCGAGCAGCAGGAGATGAATCTGCTGGCGAACCGCATGAAGGTGGAACTGGGCGTCCTGGCACTGCGCGCAAGCGTGACGGCCACCGGGGCGAGCCCTGCCGCCGCCGCCAACACCATGATCGTGGCCAGGTCCCTGCTCCAGCAGTTGCAGGGTGAGCAGGCTGTCGGGCGCCTCGTGATCGATCTACCGAAGATCATGCACGGTCCTGCCGATTCTCCCTACGATGTGATCCTGAGGAATGGCGACCAGCTCGTCGTGCCCAAGTTCGAGCAGGAAGTGACAGTCATCGGCGAGGTGCAGGACCCGACGTCACATCTCTACAATCCCGACCTGTCGCGGAACGACTACATTCGCGAGAGCGGCGGCTATACCGCTCAGGCGGACGAGAAGAGAATCTACGTCGTACGCGCCGACGGCAGCGTCGTCGCCGATAATGGCGGTATGCACTGGTTCAGCCGTAACCATGCACGGATCGAGCCGGGAGACACCATCGTGGTACCGATCAACGCCGAGCAGATGCTGCCGCTGCCATTCTGGCAGGCGGTGACCGGAATCCTGTACAACGTCGCCATCGCGGCGGCGGCGGTGCATGCGCTTTAGTGGCGGTAGTATTCCCATGACAAAGACAGCTCTCATTACAGGAATCACCGGCCAGGACGGCGCCTATCTGGCCGAGTTTCTGTTGGCCAAGGGATACAAGGTGCATGGCGTCAAGCGGCGCGCATCGTCGTTCAACTCGATTCGCATCGACCACCTTTATCAGGACCCTCACGAAAGCGATGTCCACTTCCACCTGCATTACGGGGACATGACCGACGCCACGAACCTGGTCAGGATCGTTCAACAGGTGCAGCCCGACGAAATCTACAATCTTGCCGCCCAGAGCCACGTGGCCGTGTCGTTCGAGACTCCTGAATACACCGCAAATGCGGACGCTTTGGGCACCCTGCGGCTTCTGGAGGCGATCCGGATTCTCGGCCTCGAGAATAAGACCCGTTTCTATCAGGCGTCGACTTCCGAAATGTTCGGCAAGGTGCAGGAGACTCCGCAACGCGAGACCACGCCGTTCTATCCTCGTTCCCCCTATGGTGCGGCGAAAATGTACGCCCATTGGATCACCGTGAATTATCGGGAAGCGTATGGCATGTACGCTTGCAGCGGAATACTCTTCAATCACGAGTCCCCAATCCGCGGCGAAACTTTCGTCACCCGCAAGATCACCCGTGCATTGACCCGCATACACGAGGGTCTGGAAGAGTGCCTGTATCTTGGAAATCTGGATTCGCTGAGAGACTGGGGGCACGCCAAAGACTATGTGCGTGCTCAATGGCTCATGTTGCAACAGGAGTCGGCGGAGGATTTTGTCATAGCGACCGGCGAGCAGCATTCGGTGCGCGAGTTCGTCACGGCGGCCGCTCGGTGCCTCGAAATTGAGATTCAATGGCGCGATCATGGGGTCGCTGAGCATGGCATCGATTGCCGCACTGGGCGCACGATCGTCAGGGTTGATCCGCGTTACTTCCGGCTGACTGAAGTGGATACCTTGCTCGGGGATGCTTCAAAGGCACGGCGGAAGTTAGGCTGGCAGCCGCAGTATACGTTTGCGCAGCTAGTCGACGAGATGGTTCGTGAGGATTTGCTGATGGCGAAGCGCGACGGGACGATCGCGCGCGAAGGATTCAAGACGTACCGGAATCGGGAATGAAGCCCGACGAATCCGTCTACGTCGCCGGACACCGAGGAATGGTGGGATCGGCCATCGTGCGGCGACTGCAGGCGGAGGGCTTCGCCAAGATCGTTGCCCGCGATCGGGCCGAACTTGATCTTCGCGATCAGGGGGCGGTAAATGCCTTCTTCGATGCCGAACGTCCGCGGTTTGTGTTCATGGCGGCGGCGCGCGTGGGGGGGATCCTGGCGAACGACTCGTACCCGGCCGAGTTTCTTCGCGACAATCTCGCGATGCAAACCAACGTAATCGACGCCGCCTACCGCCACGGAACAAAGAAATTGCTGTTTCTCGGCTCGAGTTGCATTTACCCCAGACTTGCGCCGCAGCCCATCCGCGAACAGTCTCTGCTCAGCGGGCCACTTGAATCGACCAATGAGTGGTATGCGATCGCGAAGATCGCCGGCCTCAAGATGTGCCAGGCGTATCGACGGCAGTACGGCTTCCAGGCGATTGCGGCCATGCCGACGAATCTTTACGGACCCGGCGATAACTTCAATCTGAAGAACTCCCATGTGCTACCGGCCCTGATCCGCAAATTTCACGAGGCAAAAGGGCGGGGTGACAGCGAGGTGGAGATATGGGGTACGGGAACGCCGCTGCGGGAGTTTCTGCACGTGGATGACCTGGCCGATGCCTGTGTATTTTTGATGCAACACTATACGGACGAACTCTGGATAAATGTCGGATTCGGGCAGGACGTATCAATTTCCGACCTCGCCGAGCGGGTCGCGCACGCAGTGGGCTATCAGGGTGGAGTCAGGTTCAATCCCGCGATGCCGGATGGCACGCCCCGCAAGCTGCTTGACAACAACAGGTTGGCTGCCCTCGGATGGACACCGAGAATTTCCCTAGAGGACGGAATCGCGCAAACCTATCACTGGTTCGTTGAGCACCGTGGTAAGATACGTATGTGAAGACGGATGGTTGGCTCGGGGCGCGACGACTTAGGCCTCGATCGGAACGCGGGGTCTTTAGGCTGAGCTACGGGTGATTCGTCTTCTTGCGGCGCAAGAACTGATGCGCAAACGGTGCTAAGGAACGAGGCAGATGGAGCATGAGTGTGCTGAGCGGGAATCATGAGCTCGCAATAGCGGCCGGAAATGTCGACCTCACGCCGACTCAAAGAGTTCCTCTTGCAAGCTACCGGGCGCTCCGGACGGAGAAGTTCGAATCGATTGCTGATTCGCTCGAAGCGAACGTAGCGGTCTTCCACGCCGCCGGCGTGCCGACAGTATTCGTATCGGCTGATCTGCTGTATATCGGTTCGTACATCAGTGAGCGGATATTTGCCGCGTTTGCGGACCGCGTGCCCCGCGAGCGGATTTTCCTGACAGCCAGTCATACGCACTTTGCGCCTGCGACCGAGGATTCATTGCCCGGCTTGGGGCGCGCCGATCCTGAGTATCGGGAATGGGCGGTAGAACGGATCATTGCGCTCACTGCATCGCTGCTCGCGCAGCCGTCGGTAGCGATTGACGCCGGTTACCACGAGGCGTCTTTCGCGTATTCCGTCAATCGGCGGCGGAGGAAATGGGGGATCGGCCGCAATTTTCCACATTTCGGCTTCCAAACGATCATCGCTCCAAATGAGTCGGGACTTCGTGACGATGTCATTCGGGTTTTGGTCCCCAGAGATGCTCACGGGAAGGTGAATGCGATCTGCTGGTCCTATGCGTGTCATCCAAACACGTATCCGAGGATAAACGCGGTGTCGGCGGAATACCCGGGATATGTGCGCCAGGCTCTGCGCCAGCGCTTCGGCAATATACCCGTCCTGTTCTGGCAAGGGTTCTCGGGAAACATCAATCCGTATAGGTACCCGCACGCTGCGCATCTGGCGCAAGCCTCCCGGGAGCGGTTCATCGCGCCGGATCTGTCGCATTGGGAACAATGGTGCAAGATCCTCGCGAGCGCGGTGGAAGCGGCGGTAGACGCCGCTGACAGGAGAATCGGCGGACCCATCTCCTGCCAGTTGCGCTCCATTGACCTGAAGGAGCTTGGGCTGCGATCGGACAAGCGACTGGTTTGTAGAACTATCAGGTTTGGCGATGCGCTGGCGGTGTGCGGCTTGTCGGCCGAAGTGGTCGTCGAATACGTCGCGCGTGTCCGTGCGGCTCACTTGCCGGTGCCAGTCGTGCCCGTCGGCTGCATGGACGATGTGTTTGGCTACCTTCCGGATGGGGGCATGATGAGCGGCGGCGGTTACGAGGTCACGGGTTTTCTGCGCCGATTTGGGCTCGGTGGGAAATTCAAGCGCAGCGTGGGCGACATTGTTGCGCACCGCCTCCTTCGCAGCGCTGCTTCCGGCGCCTCAAATGCTTAGACGGCGCCGCCCCGCCAGGCTGGAAAACGCGTTGATCAGATCGATCGCCACGGTGGTCAGCCGGTTTGTCCGGTAGAGATGCGATACGGGAAGAATTTCGGGGTTGAAGCCGCGAAAGAATCGGGCGATAGGTTCGAACATCGAGCCCTCGAAATCGAATGACTGCGAGCGCGTCGCGGTAAACTTGATCGCATCCCACAACAACAGACTGGCGGCGCCGCTGGCGCGGAATCGCGCATCGGAGCCGCCGAGGAGATAGTGGGCCGAGCGTTCGTCGTAGACCAATAGCGCTGTCGCATGCAGATTGAGAGCCTCGTCACGCGCGAATACGAGCCGGGCTTTCCCCTCGCGCAGCGCGCCCTCGACGACTGTACGTACGAAGCTGCGCTTGCGCGGCGGAGCGACGCCGCGCTGCGTGAAGGCGCGTTCGTGCAGATCGCACAGCGCATCGATATCTGGCGATTCAATCAATTCGACACGCTTTTCGGCCTTGCGAATTTCGTACCGCGTCGATTTAGGGAATCCGCTCCAGAGCCCGTCCAGGTCAGTCAAATCGGGCAGCCAGTGAGTGTAGGCCGTGCGCACGGAAAATCCTTCCCACAGGAACGGCAGGCAGTCGGGTATCTTGGGCCATTGGTTTTGCGAAAAAAGGTCTGACTTCGGCAATGCGGCCACAAGTTCGGCGGTCAATTGCCGCCGTTGCGAGAATTGGTGTTCGGCCTTCGCGTTCGAGGGGCGGTACCACGGCCCAAGGTAGGGCGTCAGAGGAGGCTGCGTGAGTACGCGGGCGCCGTGGCGGCGAATGATTCTGTAGGGCAGGCGCGCGAGCAGCTCCGAGCCATTCATCACGCGCACCTCGTCCCAGCCGCCCGCAGAGGTGAGATTGAGCCACCAGGGCTCCTGAAAGAGGCAATAGCTTTGTGGTGTCATTGCGTCCATGGCCGTTTCGTCACGAATTCAGGGAGTGCCGACTGCACGGAAGACCGCGTGAAACCGGTACGGATAGTGCCTGCAGCCGAAGAAGCCCACTCGAACCCATTGAGATGGGCCAGACGGTGAAAATCACCGAATGAGTACCAGTGCCCCAGTCGGTTAACGCCAAAATGCGACAGCGCAAGCAGGCGTGCTCCACGGAGGTATTGCCGGAATCGACCGCTGGGGGCCTGCAGGTGGTAGCTCCCGCGAGCTGCTTTCCACGGTACGGAACAAATGAGGAATCTGCCGCCCTGGGCGAGCATGACTCGTGCGTTGGCGAGCAGTCGTGCGAGCATTTTGGAATCATTATTTCAGCAGCACTACACTAATTCGCCAATGGACGGCGCTTCCATTCGCCAAGGTCAATGTCGGTCAATCTTTCCAGCAATTCAATGTCCTGCAGATAGTACCGGAGCAGTGCCGAGCGGGAGGCCTGCGATACCTCAGGTTCCTGCGTGTGCACGAAATGGCGGAGCACCGCCGAGACGCGACTGGTGAGCACGGCAAGCCGGCGCGCCGCAGCGGGCACTGGGCCGGGGCGCAACGTTTCGGTTCCAAGTCGCGAGTCGAATGTAAATCCGAGGCTGTTCAGGCGCTGGATCAGTGCAAGAATGGAGGTGAGGTATACCCCTTGATTGCGTGGCAGCGCGATGGTCGGCGGGATGAAATCGTCGCTGACCCCTATGAACCGGCACGCCCGCCGGAAGACACCCTGCTGGTCTGCGGCCAGGTCCAGATCCGTCAAAATGAGCAGTTGGTCGACGGGAAATTGCCGGCGGAAGGCCTCGATTCCCGCGCCGTAGCAGCCAAAGTCGAGCACCAGCTTTTTGGCAAACGGGGGATCGAAATGACCGCGCAGATAGTTGGCGAAGGCTTCATCTGCGGGCGCCACCGGCAGCCGGCCGGAGCGGATCAGATGATAGTACTGGGAAATCGCGCGGTCGACGGGATTTCTCAAAATGGCGATCATCTTGAGATCCGGAAGATGCCGAGCGAGACGCGGGGCGCATTCTGGGGTGCACAAATAGTTCGGACACTTGATGCCGATGCGCGAGGTTTCAGGGGCATCTGCGACAGAGTGGTGCAGGGCGCGGAGATTGTGTGGATCGTAATACGGGTCTTCGAAGAATGCCGTCTCGGTACCCGGCATGTAGATCGCGGAGTGTTGTCGAAGCGCAAGGTGCAGCCACGTGGAGGCGGACTTGGCGGCGCCAATAATCGCAAATTCGATTTTTCTCTCTGTCATCATGCGCAATCATCCCAAGAACAAACAGGTGAACCAGCCGCTGAGACGCCACGAATGCGAAGGCTAGCAGTACATCGACCCCGGCGGACCTCGCTGACGGGTCCCGGGGACAGTGCAAATCGCCGTGTGGCAGATCGGCATCCTATACGAAGATCGCCGGAAAGCCACTGCCCACGCCTTCGCTTCACGACCCCCAGGCCGTCGACCTGGGCTGCCGGAGGCGATCTACGTGCGCCCGCAGTGAGGTTCCCTGCACACTTCGGCGATTCGGTTCGAGGCACCGGGCAGTCGGCCGCGACCGCTGCCGCACTCGCTCTCGGCGTGCAAGCGCCAGATCGCGGTTTGCCTGTGCGGCGGACCACTCGGGGGACGAATGATTCCCAACCAATCGCCTCGGTCCAGGGTCGTCAGGCGCGCGACGGTCGCAGCCGGTCGCGTGGTTCCAGACGACCGCTCAAAGCGTTCGCCGGCCCGATTGCGGGTGCGACCGGGCACAATGTACAATTGAGACATCAAGCGGGCCATTTCTGGATACCAGAGAACCGGAACGCCGATTGCGCCTCGCTTTGTCTGGATCCTGTGTTCGACGGCGGTTGCACGCGGACCTGCGTGCCCCCGCTCGGCAGCAATAGCCCATGGCGCTACCTCTCGAGCCCGACGGAATTTGCACTGGATTGTTCGGGTCGCCGGAGCGATGACACGCGCACCTTGCGGAGCGGTTCGGTCATGACAATGGCAAGGTGCCCGAACCGCGCGCTGAAGGCCTTTCCTGGCGCGACACCGCGCTGTGGCGCCGACACGACACTGCGAGTTGCGGGGGAGGCTGAAGGGACGACCATTCGCGGCGATGACTTGCCGTGCAATGCGCCAACGGCATGAAGGAATTGGCCGTAGCACGATCGGGGACGCCATCGCCGCCGGTCATCTGCGCGGCGGGCGACGGACTGCCTTTGGGGTTCGCGCAATCGGCAACCAGGAGAATTCGAGCATGAGCGACGCGCGCTTCAAACAAGCCGGCATCGTCGACGTGGCGTTCGGAACGGGCGTCGTCATCGTCGAGCCGGTGAATATGTATGGTTGCACCATCGGCGATGCTTGTTTTATCGGCCCGTTCGTCGAGATACAGCGAAGCGTACGCATCGGATCCCGGACGCGAGTTCAATCGCACAGCTTCATTTGCGAGTTGGTGACGATTGGCGATGACTGCTTCATCGGTCACGGCGTGATGTTCATCAACGATCGATTTTCGACAGGTGGTCCGGCGCGAGGCAACCGGGAACTGTGGCAGGCCACGCACATCGGTGACCGGGTCTCCATCGGGTCAAATGCCACGATCCTTCCGGTCAGGATCTGTGACGATACCGTGATTGGCGCAGGATCGGTGGTCACCAAGGACATATCGGAGTGCGGTGTCTATGCGGGCAATCCCGCTCGCCGGATCGGGACGGTGAGATGATTTGTGGCGCGCCCCGCGAAGACAGGCGCTGTCGTGCGCTACCACGACTGAGTCATTCGTATCGCGCTGCGTTGCAGGGCGATTGCGCACAGTGTCGCGCCGATCAAACCCATCACCGCGAATTCCGCAAGTGGAGATGCATGCAATTGGTGGACGGACTCATAAGCGCCGAGCATGACGGCCACCATCACCAGACTCGAGAGCAGGTATTCGGAACTGATGCGCCGCGCGAATCGTGCAACTCGCAGCGCCAACATCATCCAGATCACGTAAAACAGGGCTATTACTAGGGTGTAGCCGGCAACACCGGCTTCCGCATCATGGGTCCGGTCGAGGATAAGGTACATCGCGGCGAGGGCGAGAACGCCGAACAAGGCTTCCACAGCGAGCGCTAGGTGTTGACGGCTGCGAATGTCAAAGATCCGGTCGAGCCAGGATGTCGAAGTCTTGGCAAATGCCGCCAGAGCGAGAATGCCGGCGAATTGACCCGCGACGGCCCACCCCGTTCCAAAGGCGATGGAGAATATCTGCCTGCCGTAGAGCGCGAGCAGCATAAAAAATGGTCCGATAATCCACGGTCCCAGGCGCAGCACAGTGCGCACGACGTGCTGGGTTCGAGGCTGGTCGAGATCCCGCGCGGCGCGGGCGTAGAACACATGGCCGAGCGCCGCGGTCACCGTCATGACGGGAAGGAATGTGACGCGCAATGCGAGGGCGTATTGACCAACGATCGCGGCGGGCAGCCAGAGCGCCAGCACCAGAAGCGCTCCGCGCACCGAGGCTTGCCCGGAAAACGCGTACGGCGCCGCTATGAGCGGAAAGCGCCGATAACGCAGCGCAGTGGTTGCAAGGAGCTTTGGAGTGGTATGTATTTGTGCGATGCGCCAGACCGTGCCGACGAGGGTCGGCGAGAAAATCAGAACCGCGCACGCATTGCCGAGTAATGCACCCAGAACCAGATTCAAAGCGGAAGGAGCGAAAAAAGTACCCAGGATTAGCTGGGATGCCACCGTGGCGAACGCTTGAGTCGCGGTTGCCAGGGACATTACTTTGAAATTCTGCTTCCTCAGGCACCAGCCCTGCGCGACCAATTGACAGCCCTGCAGGAATCCACCGGCAGGCAGCATCGTGAGCAGCAGCAGCCCGATCTCCCTGACATGCTGCCGTGCGTACAATTCGACCAGAAGTAGGGCTGCTACCAGTGCAACAGGCAGCGCGATCGCGACAACCAGGCAGAGCGCAGCAATCGAGACGGCTTCCTCGTCCCGTTCCGGCAGGACAATGGCGATGTCGTAGCGCAAACAGGCGACCGGGACCAAAATGCCGAAGGCTGCGAGCACGAACGCAAATACGCCGAATTGATGTGGTTGATACACGCGCGTGATCAGAGGTGCCGCAAGGGCGGGCAGCAGCTGGGCCATGCCCGAGCCTGTCAATAGAGTCACGCCTTGTTTCCATACCCTCGCCAACGACGGAACTCCTTCGGTACGCTTATAGAATTCGTGCTATGGGGAAAGAATATCATTTTCACCCGCCCGATCGGCCCAGGAATCGCGGCGGGCGGGGCGGCGGCAGGCAGTCCGCGGGCGGTCGATCAATGGACGGCGCCGTGGCATCGGGCACCAGTGCGCGATCCCGCACACGACGCCTTGCCTCTTAGAGAAGCTCGATGGTCCGATCCCAGTGCGTCTTCGCACGATGATAGTGTCCCCGGGCCTCGTTTCGATGGAGAGACTCACTAGTGTCTCGGCGGACTGGTCCGTCTGCGGCTACCTTGCGTTCGCGACAGCGCGCGCGCACCGCTTGGATTGGCTTCGGCGTCGTGCACCGGAGGCTTCGAGGCTGCAACGCATCCCGGCACGGCGGGCAGTGCCAAGTCATCGGGCTTGCGGCCCCTCGAATGCAGCGCCTGCCGTCACCACTTTCCACAAAATCCGCGCCAAAACTGCGCGGTCAATGCTGCGTCTCAAAGTAATTGACGATATTATATACTTGGCTATTCTGGGCCGTTTTTTGATGTACTGAATGGGGGCGTAGGGATGAACAAATCTGCGGACTTGCGGTTCGGGCTCATCGGATGCGGCCGGATCGCGAAGCGCCATTCCGACCTTCTGGGTCGCGGCCTGATCAAGGGCGCGACGCTGTCCGCCGTGTGCGATGTGAATCGCGCGCGCGCCGAGGCCATTGCGCGTTCCTTCGACGTCCCCTATTTCACCGATTTGCACGCCATGATGAAATCGGTCGATCTTGACGCCGTCTCGGTCCTGACCCCGAGCGGCTGCCATGCGGCCAATGTGTTGTCACTGGCGCCTTACGGCAAGCACATCGTCGTCGAAAAACCCATGGCACTGAAACCGGACGATGCCACGGCGATGATCACGGCATGCCAGCGTCATCGAGTGCTGATGTTCGTTGTCAAACAGAATCGGCTCAACGTGCCCGTGATCAAGATGCGTGAAGCATTGGAGCGGGGACGTTTTGGAAAATTATTTCTCGGCACCGTGCGAGTCCGCTGGTGCCGGACGCAGGAATATTACGATCAGGACGCGTGGCGGGGCACGTGGTCCCAGGATGGAGGAGTTCTGGCCAATCAGGCGAGTCATCACGTCGATCTTCTCGAGTGGATGATGGGCGATATCGAAAGCGTCTATGCGAAGGCCACACGCGCTTCGGCTGTAATCGAGGCTGAGGACACGGCCATCGCCGTACTGAAATTCAAGTCAGGCGCACTGGGGGTCATCGAAGCCACGACGGCGACGCGGCCATGTGACCTAGAGGGATCCATTTCGCTGCTCGGCGAACGCGGCACTGTGGAAATCGGCGGGTTCGCGGTCAATCAGTTGAAAGTCTGGAACTTCAGCGAACCGATGGATGAGGACCGGGATGTCATGAGTCGCTTTTCGGTCAACCCACCTAACGTGTATGGCTTTGGGCATCAGGCATACTATGAGCATGTCGTGGACTGCATCCGCAACGGCACACAGGTCATGGTGGATGGTCGAGAGGGCCTTAAGAGCCTAGAGCTGATTACCGCGCTGTACGAATCAATAGAAACCAACACCGAGGTTCGGATTCCGGTGAAGCCGCGCGCATGCCGGTTGGGTCGTGATAATGACGCAACTGCATCCATCGACGCGTCGCAGGCGGGATAGGGGCGAACGCGAAATGACCGTGCGATTTCTTGATCTGGGACGACAGTACATATCAATCAAAGCGGAGATCGATGCCGCGATTGCCGCTGTAATTCGCGACACGGCGTTCATCTCGGGCGATTACGTATCCCGCTTCGAGCGCGAGTTTGCCGGTTATTTGGGGGCGGGACACTGCATCGCCTGCGGCAACGGCACCGACGCAATCGAAATTGCGCTTGAGGCACTTGCTCTGCCGCCCGATTCCGAAGTCATCGTTCCGGCAAACACGTTCATTGCGTCCGCCGAGGCCGTGACACGCGCTGGGCACCGGGTGGTATTTTGCGACTGCGATCCGGCGGATTACACTATTTCAGTGCCGAGTTTGCGCGCAAAATTGACGGCAAAAACGCGAGCCGTAATTGCCGTGCACCTGTACGGACAGCCCTGCGACATGACCGCGCTGATCGAGGCCGTGCGCGATACTGGTCTGAAAATAATCGAAGACTGCGCTCAGGCGCACGGGGCGACCTGGAGCGGCAGAATGGTGGGCACGATAGGAGACGTTGGGACGTTCAGCTTCTACCCGGGCAAGAACCTTGGGGCCTACGGTGATGCAGGGGCGATAACAACGTCCGATCCGGTTCTGGCAAAGCGCATGCGGATGATCGCAAACCACGGCCGCGTCGGAAAATACGAGCATGATTTTGAGGGGCGTAACTCGCGTATGGACGGCATTCAGGGAGCAGTGCTTTCGGCGAAATTGCCGCATCTTGGCGCCTGGATCGCCAGGCGTCGCGAGATCGCAGCCGTGTATGCCGCAGGTCTCGAAGGTGTCGGTGACCTGATCCTTCCTCAGCGGCGGGACGGAGTTCGCCATGTGTTTCACCTCTTTGTTATCCGTACCCGTCATCGAGACCCGCTCCGGGACTTCCTCACCAAGCGCGGCATAGAAACCGGCATCCACTACCCACGGGCGCTGCCCAAGCTCGCCGCCTATGCGTATTGTAGGCAGGCTGAAGAGTCGTTTATCGCAAACCGGATCGACGATGAGCTCTTGAGTCTGCCGATTGGCGATCACATGACGATCGATGATGCTGAGGAAGTCGTCGCGGCCTGTCGGCAGTTCTATCGGACAGCGGATCGATGAGGGGTGCGGCGTAGTGACGAACTCAAATGGTGACACGCCCACCCGGCTGCGCGAACGTCTCGTTCGGCATGGGACGGTGGATCTGGCGGTGGCCCGGCGCATCAACAGAACGCATTGGGCGACCGTGCTCGTCGCCACGGGACTTGGAGCGATCGCCGCCTCCACCTACTTGCACCTGGCACATTGGAAGTATTCCGTAAGGCTGTACATCACTGCCGCCAAACCGACGGCTCAGGCGGGCGGCACACTGAGCGCGCTTTCCTCGCTTGCTGGACTCAGCGCGGGTGCCGCCGGGAACCCAAAATTCGCGGAATTTCTAGCCGCAATCCGCTCGCCGGTGGCCGCCGAAGCGATCGTCAAGAATCAAGCCATGTTGCGGCTAATGTTTCCGCAAGACTGGTCGGTGCGGGAAGGCCGCTGGCGGGAGCCGCGGAGTTTCCTGCGGCCTGTTGCGAATGTCATAAGGCGGCGTGTGTTGGGCATGCCGGCTGAGACCTGGGCACCGCCGGAGGCGCCGCAAGTCTACAGATTTCTGCGCGATAACCTGAAGGTGATCCCGGATGCGAAAAGCGGAGTGGTCGCGCTGGAGCTCGACACTCTGCGGCCGGTTGAAGCCAAGGGGTTTCTTGTCAATTTGAACGAATCCATCGACGATTGGATGCGTCAGCATGAACTGCGACATGCGAGCATGGACATTGATTATCTTTCCCGGCAACTCACCAAGACGACCGTCGAGGAGGTGCGGGCTGCACTCGTTACGAATCTCACGGATCAGGAGAAGTTGCGAATGCTCGCCAGCGCTCCGCTTCCTTATGTATCCGACATGCTGGGAGAGCCGATCGTATCGGCCACACCCGTGAACCCCAAGCCCATTCCGGTACTGTTCGCCGGTATAGTTTTCGGTTACCTGATCGGATTCTTCATCGCAGTACGCAAATACGGTCGCCGATGATTACACGCGGGCGAGTCTCTCTGCAGTCAGCATCGCGATACGCTGCACTCTACGTCGTCCTCGTGGGCTACAGCGCGATATATGAATATTTCTACGAATATCAGCTGACGCCGCTCTTTCACGATATGTTTACGGCGTACGATCCTGCGCGTGCTGGAATCTATACGGCGATTCGCTATCTGACGCCGCTGGCGATCCTTCCGATCGGGACAAAGTTGCGTGCCGCCGGACAGTTCATCGCGGGCACACTGGCAGTTATTCTGTTTATTCCAATCCCGATCGTGTTTGTTCCCATGACGAGCGTTCAGGACTATTGGCAAATCTACATATTTTTGTGGATCGGGTATTTCACCGTCTGCGTCCTTTCAAAATTGGATATCAGGGTGCATCCGCCGAATATCACTGACGAGGGTTATGGGCGACTGCTGACCGGGGTGTTTGTTCTTCTGGGTCTTGGGCTTGCCTACGTGTTCGTGACAAATCACGTGCAGCTTGTTTCGCTCAGCAAGGCGCATGCCGCGCGTGCGAAGGTTACGGTCAGTGGTCTGCAGGGCTACCTCGTACCGGGATACATGAGCTCATTTGGCGGTCTTCTGGTCGCCGTAGCGGTGGCGTATAGGCGGTACTACCTGATACCTGCGGCGCTGATCGGATTCATCGTCTGCTACGCAACTATGGAGGAAAGGACCGCGGCTATCTTGCCGCTATGGATTGCGTACATATTCGTCATGCAGAGGTATTTCTTTCGTGGCTCTGCTATTCGATTTCTGACTGTCATCATGGCGCCGTTTCTAGTGCTCGTGTGCGGCGCCATCATCATGGGGACCACGCATCGTCACTCGATTTTCTACTACCTGTTCACGCTTGCGGCGTACCGTGTGTACTCAATACCTGCCATTGGATTCAATGTTTATCACAATTTCTTTAGCTTCAATCCGCACACCTATTGGTCGCACATCAATATGCTTTCGAAGTTCATCCCGAGCCCCTACAACGGCGAATCGTTGGGCTCGGTGATGGATCAGGCGTACCGACTCGGAAGTTACAACGCATCGTTTATCGAAACCGACGGGGTGGCGGCCGCCGGAATTTGGGCCATTCCGTGGGTTTGTGCGCTATTCGGCGTCATTCTTGTAGGGATAAACTCATGCATGCGGCGTCTCGATGTAAGATTGCTGGCCCTTGTGAGCGCAGGCTCTTCCTTTGCATTGATGGATACCGGGATTGGCCCGGGATTGCTGACAAATGGTCTTATTGCTCTTAGCTTGATGCTGTATTTCGCGCCGCGCCGCCCCCCGTGGACGGAGGCAGAACAGCGCACGCGTTCTGCTTGAAACGACTGCGCGGTATTCGTCATGTGCGGCATAGCTGGTATCGTCGAGTTGACGGGTAAGGTGGCGCCAGAGGCGGCGCTGCGCCGTCTGTGCAAGCTTCTGGCACACCGAGGGCCGGATGGTTCCGGATATTGGTTCAGCGAAGACGGTGCCGTGGCGTTGGGGCACCGGCGCCTCGCGATTATCGACCCCGACCATCGGGCTGATCAACCGATGGTATCGAGCGACGGGGGGCGGGTCATCGTATTCAACGGCGAAATTTATAATTTTCTGGAACTGCGTCAGGAGCTCCTGCTGCTCGGTGAGACGTTCCGGACCGATTCGGATACCGAGGTACTGCTGTCCGCCTGGCGTGTCTGGGGCGAAGCCATGCTTTTTCGTCTCAACGGCATGTGGGCGTTTGCGATTTATGACGTGCAGGCCCGGACGCTTTTCATGTCGCGCGACCGGTTCGGAATCAAGCCACTCCTGTATTCAGTGGCCGACGGGCGGCTGGTATTCGCTTCGGAACTGTCGGCGCTTGTCGCATCGGGTGTCGTTGCACGAAGTGTCGAGCCCGATGTCGCCCGTCGCATCCTCGTCGACCCGTTTGGCGTTGAGGGCAGTGAACTGACCCTGTTTTCTGCGGTCCGACGCTTGCAGGCGGGACACTGCATGTCTGTACACCAAGGGCGGATCACGGTAAGGCGGTGGTGGACCACGGCCGAGCACCTGCCGGATGTGCCGAAGTCGAACGACGAGCGCGCTGAGCGATTCGCTGAGCTGTTTAGAGATGCTGTCGCCATTCGCATGCGCAGCGACGTTCCCATTGGGACAAGCCTATCGGGTGGTTTCGACTCGTCGGCAATTCTTTGCACAATGGCGGCCATCGATCGTGGTGGTCTACGGGATCGTGGCGCTTCCGGATGGCGCCATGCTTTCGTCGCAAGTTTCCCTGGACTGGACAATGATGAGCGACCGTATGCGGAAATGGCCGCCGAGTGGGCTGGTGTGGCGCCAACCATCCTGGAATTCGGTAATGATGACGCCCTGCGCGACGTCGACGAGGCGTTGGCGGCTCTCGATGAGGTGTATATCGGTTTACCTACCGCAATCTGGCACCTCTACCGTGAGATGCGGCGGAACGCAGTTTTGGTGTCCTTGGATGGGCACGGGGCAGATGAGATGTTGGGAGCGTACAGGCAGGCCGGCGGGGGGCTGAGTTTCTGGCTGCGCAACCTGCTGGCGGCACTTGCGCCACCGGGATCCGCCAGCGCTGCGTGGAGTGATCGGGCGCGAATGTTCGTGCTTAGACGGCGTCAGGAGCTGTTTCTACGTGGCGCTCTGAGCGCATTGCCACCTCCGCTGTCTTTAGTCGGGGAGCATGACTCGCTTCCGGATGCGTGGGGCGGGTTGAATAGGCGTCTCTATAGGATGTTCCATGGAACCGTGCTGCCGACGATATTGCGGAACTTCGACCGCCTGTCGATGGCACATGGAGTGGAAGTGCGGATGCCGTTTCTCGACTGGCGTCTGGTCACGTACGCCATGGCGCTGCCGGAAGAGAGCAAGAATGCTGGCGGTCTGACGAAATTCGTCGCCCGAGAGGCAATGCGCGGAAGAATGCCTGAAGCAATAAGAGTGCAGCGGCGGAAGATTGGTTTCAATTCGCCGATGCCTCGGTGGCTGAATGGCGTGCTGTGGCCATGGGTCGAGAGGGTGCTTGCGGAGCGTGTGCCGGAATTCGCGGATCTGGTGGATGAGCGCCTCCTTCAGGAAAAGGTGCTGGCGCTGACCAATGGTAAGGCGTGGACGTGGGAGTCCGCAGGACGAATTTGGCCATATTTGCATCTAAAGTGGCAATTGAATCGGCTGAATTCAGTCTCTTAGGTTGCCCACCCGTTGCAGTAGACGCATTCCCACATGCACGGAATTTGAGGAGCGGAGAACTATACTCGATGCGGCTTTTCCAGAATTCAGCCGTCTATCCGGCCTACCTTCCACGGCTACGAACGCTCGATTCAAACTGCCGCACATTTGCGGCGGCTCTGCGCGCATTTTTGGAGGATCGATTCGGCGCGTGCCACATTTTGGAGCCTGTATTGGCGGGAGACCCCACTTCGTTCTTTACGAACGGACATGACGAAAAGCTGCAGCAGTTTTGGGCAAGAGAGCGCGGTATGCCCAACAGCGCATCCCTCCGCGATATACTTTACGCGCAGATCGAGGAGCATCGAACCGAGGTATTTTACAACCTCGATCCGATGCGCTACCAAAGTGATTTCATCCGTGGTCTACCAGGATGCGTGAGGCGATGCATCGCCTGGCGGGCGGCACCGTCGCCCGGGGCCGATTTTTCCGCGTACGATTGTGTGGTGTGCAACTTCCCCGGCATTCTGCAGAATTATGCAGCACAGGGATGGAATGTGGGCTATTTTGCGCCGGCAGTTGATCCGATCATGGAGGAGTATGCCGCGAACGAGAATCGTCGAACGGACATTTTGTTCGTGGGAAGCTATTCGAGGCACCACAGACAGCGGGCCGCAATACTTGAAAGCGTTGCCGCGCAATGCGCCGAATTCCGGGTCGCCTTTCACCTTGATTGCTCGCGGTTGACGCGGACCGCGGAATCGCCGCTCGGGCGGCTGCTCCCGCTTCGCGCACATCGCCGCCCTGGATCGATACGGCGGCTGGCGTTGCGTCCGGTCTACGGGCGAGAGCTGTATGCGGCGTTCGGGAACGCCAAGATTGTCTTAAATGGGGCCATTGACATGGCCGGCGATGAGCGGGGTAACATGCGCTGCTTTGAGGCGACGGGCTGTGGTGCGGCGCTCGTCACGGACGCGGGAAAATATCCTCCCGGATTTGTTGATGATTCGACGATGTGCACGTATACGTCGGCCGATGACGTCGTTCGTGTATTGCGGGTGCTGCTGGAAGATCAGGGAAGACTGCAGAGAATCCGCACTTGCGGTTTCGCGGAGATGTCTTCGAGGTACAGCAAGGCTGCGCAATGGAGGGATTTCATGAATCTGATCGACAGGTTCTAGCGCCAGACTTTTGCGAGCCACTCAATGAATTTTCACCTATGGGCCAGGCGGATTGGCGGGCATGCGACGTGCACGATGGAGCCCTCGTCAAGGCTGAGCAGAACCGCCAGGATCATCAATATGTCCGGACGTGATGCGGCGATCGCGATAGGCGCTCACACGATAGTTCTCGGGGAATTACTCGTATTCGCACATGGCGGAAGGATAGAATGCGGGGATTGGTGCTTTATTGGCGAGGGAACTCGCATATGGTCCGGGGCGCACATTCGCATCGGCAACCGGGTGCTCATATCGCACAACGTAAACATCATTGATGGGTTGACTCATCCCATTGACGCAGCGGCGCGTCATGCGCATTTTAGAGAGATCGCAGAAAGAGGGCATCCCACGACGATATCGCTGGGTGATCGGCCAATCGTCTTGCATGACGACAGTTGGATTGGGGCCGCCGCAATAATCCTCCGGGGCAGGACAATCGGAGAAGGCGCGATCGTAGGCGCAGGTGCGGTGGTGACCGAAGACGTGCCGCCTCGTGTCATCGTGGCAGGCAACCCCGCGAAAATAGTTCGGCGAATCGATCGTGATCTGCAGGCTTGATAAACCGGAATCAGTGTGCATATGACTCGATGG
>JAJYDK010000103.1 GCA_021777555.1 Pseudomonadota bacterium
GAAATAGTGTCCAGGCGGGACGACAGCCAACGCCAGGGTTGCCGGCGGCGGCCCCACCGCGACGTGCAGATGTTCTGAAATGTATGCATCGACGTCGTCAAGAAGGAAATGACCGCCGGCGGATGTTTTAAGGGCCGCATCAGCGCTCACTCGTTGTGGAGCGACGATCTTGGGGGCGATCAGGTCCGCGCAACTACTCAGTAGAATACTGCCGCACAACACCCATAGGGGACGCCACGTCTGTGCGCTCTTGAGCACAGTGGGTATCGATGTTGTCATCACTGAGCGCATCGTCGAGCTCTCCCTATGGACTGAATCAACTGCAGTGGGACCTTGGGTTCTGGTCATCGGCGTGCGTACGTTGCACGGTGACGTTAGACCCAAAGACAGTCCCGGGGAATGTCCGGCGCACTCGGCTGCAGCGCGATGCAGAACTTCGATCGGGGCAACGCCCCAACGACGGCTACGTTTGAATCCCTGACACCGGATTCCAGCCGATCGCGGACGGCGCGGCGAAAGGGCGGAACTGCAGAAAATTCCGAACGGGGTCTAGAAGGAAGATGCCGCTGCCGAATCGGCGCGTTAGACGTGCTTCGTGGCCGCCAGAACGCGTCAAACAGTCCGAGTCGGCGGGGCGTGAATCCAGGCGCTCCGCTCTGCTCGACACCCTCATTGGGGTTGGGAAGGGGTGTTCGGCCGGGTGAGAGGGCGCATCTGCGTGCGCTCAACCGTTCGGCATATTCTGTGACGGGTAGCACACGACGAAGTGTGATGACACCGTGTTTCACCCCAGGGAGCGTCCTTGATTGAGTTATCCGGAACATAGCTCCAAATGCGAATGCTGTCGATAGTTTCCTTGAACTCATGGACGGCGAGTGCAGTCGCTTGTGCGTTCGTGCCGAATTTTGGCCTCGAGGCCAGTGGTGGATAGCGTGTCTTCCCTCGCACAGTGTCTTGGTCGCCGTATCAGAGGCCCGACGCTATCCGTTAACGACGCGTTCGACGACTGGGGGTGGGCCGTCATTACTGCGATGGTCCACGGACCACTGGATGCGAAGGAGAGCGTTCAGGGGTTCGGAGTATAACCGGGCCGTCAGTGTTCCGAGGAAGCCGGCGACGATAATGACGGCTATGAAAAGGAGCGGAACGGCGTACGCGGGTTTTCCCAGCCTCAGAAAAATTCCGAAGAAAGTGAATACCACGAACATGTGCGTCAGATAGGTCTCGTAGCTGCGCCGACCAAGACTCACTAAGGGTCGCAGAGCTGCAGGACTTCGCCAGGTCCCAAGATGGTTCGCCATGATGATCAAACAGGTGCCGATCGCGACGATCGACATATCGAGGCCCGTATGCGCGAGGACCCGAAGTCGCAGGCCCAGCGTGGCCGAGAGCAGGGCGGTGCCGAGGAGTCCGGTGAGCCAAATCTGGTGGCGCCGCAGACGTAGATGCGGCAGAGCGAGGGCGGTAAGGCACCCCAAGGCGATGGCGTCCATGCCCGCGAGGTAGGAGTATTCGTGCCAAATGGGGTCACCAGAGGTGAGCACGGCGCGGGCGAGCGGCCCGAATGCGACAAACACCAGCATGACCGCCACGAAGAGTCGCTTCCTAGCGCCGAAGGCCCAGCAGATGAGCGGAAAGAAGCAGTAGAACGTCTCCTCCACCGACAGTGACCACAGGACGTCCCAGCTGCCGGGTAGGTAGCCGTGCCGGGCCTCGAGCACATTCAGCTGAAAGGTCAGTGCCGCGATGAGCGCGGCGCGCAATCCCCCGGTCGTGGAGGGAATGACATAATTGGTGACGTGGGCGAGATCGAGAACAGAAAGAACGAGTAACACCAGCAATAGGAGAGGTGCGATGCGCGCCACTCGGAGTCGGTAGAACTCACGGATGTGCACGTGGGAGAGATTGCCCCACCTGTTGAGAGAAATGGAGGTAATCAAGAATCCGGAGATCGCGAAGAACATCTGCACGCCGCGCTGGCCGTTCCAGATGAGCCGCGACAGGATGAGGGGTGGAAGCGCATTGCCATAGGGAATGTGGGCGAGGACCAAGCGCATGTTCACGTGATTCAGGAGCACAAGGAGGATGGCGATGCCTCGCAAGAGATCGACGCCTTCAAGGCGCCGCCCCTGATGTACAGCTGAGTCAGTGGTTCCGAGAGGTCCCTGCTTTTCCACTTTTGGGCTTTTCACGCGGCGAGTCATGAGCTGGAAGTGGCGGCGCTGGCGCGCAGCGGGGAGTCTAGCAGTGCTCATGTTCGCTCGTGAACTGCATCAGCCGATCAGAAAATGTTTGGACATCGACGATATTATTGGTTTGCAAGCGATCGTCGGAAGTCCGAAGGAGCGTTGCACCCGGTGAGACGGACGTTCGGAGCGCGGCCTCGCCGGGGCGGGCGAATATCTACGCCCGCGCATTCCGGAGTGATGTGGCGGACCTGAACAAGTTGGTGTGTGCGCTTCAGAAGGGGTATGGTGGCCGTGCCCCTGCCGCGTACAGGAGCGTTGTTCTGCCACACCAAAACGGGGACGCCGCGATGGGTTTGAAGGTCATCGGTACCGGTCTCGGTCGCACGGGCACCAAGTCGCTGCAGACGGCGCTGGGGATGCTGGGCTTCGGCCCCTGCCATCACATGGTGGAGGTCTTCCAGCACCCGGAGAGCATGCCGTTGTGGATCGATGCGGCTCGGGGCCACCCGGACTGGGATTTGATTTTCCGAGAGTACCTCGCGGCGGTGGATTACCCCACTGCGGCGTACTGGCGAGAGCTCACGGACTATTATCCGAGGGCGAAGGTCATCCACACCGTGCGTGACGCCGACCAATGGTTCGACTCGGTACATGCGACGATTTTTGCGCCCGAGAGCCTCGCGCGTCGGGTGGATGAAGACGATCGGACGAGATTCTTCGCCGGGATTCTCAAGCGAGTCCCCGGGGAGCTCGACGACCGGACTGTGATGACGGAGTTCTTTCAGGCCCACACCCGGGATGTGATCGCCACGATCGCGCCCGAGCGGCTGCTGGTGTACCGGGCGGGCGAGGGCTGGGGGCCACTGTGCCGGTTCCTTGGCGTTGAACCGCCGTCAGCGCCGTTTCCGTCCGAGAATTCGCGTGTCGAGTTCATCGACCGGGTCCGTGCCCTGCAGTCCATGTCGGGGAATCCGGGAGACGCGGATCATTGATTCGCGAGGCCCTCGTGCTGCACTCGGTGTTTCGCCCTTAGGCGGCGGTGCTTCCAGACTCGCGGTAACGGCTCAGAGCGTCGCCCAACGCACTGTTGAGCGGCGCGAGCCACGGCTCATATCGGCGCCATTGCTCGAGCCCCGTGCGGCTGATCGGGCGGCGGACCTGCTCCGAGCTCGCGGTGCGGACACTGCGTGTGGTCTTGTGAAACTCGAGGCACGCAGGCTCGAACGGCAACCCGCAGAACGCCAGCATGCGCCGTACGCTACCCTCCAGGTCGGCGACCACATCCTCGTGGTGCATCGTGAGAATCCTGCCCGGCAGCACGGTATGCCAATGCGACATCAGCTCGAGATAGGTTCGGTAATAACGAGCGATATCCTCGATGCTGTAGGCGAATTCCTGGCCGCTGGCGAACAGTTGCTTCAGATTGCCGAAGGAGCAGGCCATGGGTTCCCGGCGCGCGTCGATGATTTTGGCATTCGGCAGCATCAGGTGAATGAGGCCGATATGGCGGAAATTGTTCGGCATTTTGTCGATGAACACGGGGCGGGTCGTGTGCCGGTAGATCCGCGTTTCGGCGAGAAATCGCTCGCCGAGCGAACGTAGATCCTCGGCCCGAAGCGTCGTCAGGATGCCCGGATAGCGTGGATCCTCGGGGTCGGATGACCCGCCTCGCAATTCCACCGTGTAGCGGTGAATTTCCGCCAGCTCCTGTGTGCCTTCGACCTGGGAGTGCGAGGCGAGGATCTGCTCGAGCAACGTCGAGCCGGCGCGTGGTAGTCCGACGATG
>JAJYDK010000019.1 GCA_021777555.1 Pseudomonadota bacterium
GTCGGCTGGGACGTGCATCACGGTGGTTTCATCAGCAACGTCGCCGGCACCGATGCCAATGGCTGTATCTTCAACGGCGTGAGAACATTCCCCACCTGGTCACTCCAGGCGAGCGGGATTGGGCCGGGCGGAAACACGGGGCAATGCGCCATCGGATCGCCGATCGGCGCCGGCGCCATCACCGTCGGGCCTTGGCTCAAGAACAACTACAACACTTCCGATACCTACGGCGGACGGGTGGAATTGCGGTTCACCGTCAACGATCCCTGGGGCGACCCGTGGACGGTGACGCCGACCTTCCAGGGCCAGTCGATCTCGGCGGACGGATTCTTCGGCTACGATCCGGCGGTGGGCTACCTGAAGCTCACGCACTTCGGGCCGGAGACCTCGCACGACACCTGGGATCAGACCGCCCTCACCATCGAGGGCAAGATTCACGACTTCGACGTCGTGTATACCGGCGGCTACCTGAAGCGCAATCAGCATTCGATCGCCGATTACAGCGACTACTCGGAGTTCTATGACAAGATGGCGAGTACCGGCGCGTACTACGTCGGCAATTCCGGCGCGGCAATCATGCCGCAGCAGTTCGTGATCGGTGCCGGTGATTTCGAGATGTGGAGCCAGGAGTTGCGTGTCACCACGCCGCTCGATGAGCCGGTCCACGCGACGGTCGGCGCGTATCTCGGGCGACAGATGCACAATATCTGGCAGCTCTACACCATGCCCGGATTCGGCTGGACCAACGTCTACGGCGGCGGCATCGCGGCCGGCAACCCCAATGGCCTAGGCTATCTCGGCGGGCCGAATAATCCAAACAACCTGTCGATCCCGGGTTTCCCGAACGCCATCTGGCTGACCGATGAGCAGCGCATCGATCGCGACCGGGCCGTCTACGCGCAGGCGACGTGGGATATCACCCACCAGTGGCATCTCACCGGTGGCATGCGCTTCTACCACTACGACAATTCATTGGTCGGCTTCTACGGCTTCAACAAGAATTTCTTTGCCGGCGAAGGAACGGCGACGTGCTTCGAGGGGCCCATCGTCAAGTATTCACCGTGTACCGATCTGGACGCACAGACGACCGGCAGCGGGCACGTTCCGAGGGTCAACCTGACCTATCAGATCACGCCGAACAAGATGGTCTACGCGACGTACTCGAAGGGCTATCGTCCCGGAGGCGTCAATCGTATCGCGCCGCCCTCGGTGGTTCAGGGAGTGAGGCCGGCTCCCGTGCCATACCAGGCGGATTTCCTGACCAACTACGAGATCGGTTGGAAGACGCAGTGGTTCCATAACACGGTGCGCTGGAACGGGGCGCTCTTCTGGGAAGAATGGAAGGACTTCCAGTTTTCCCACCTCGGGGCGAATAGCGTCACCATCATCGCCAATGCGGGCAACGCGCGCATCCAGGGCGTGGAGAGCGATGTGGAGTGGGTTCCGGTGCACAACCTGTTCCTGAGCACGAATTTCTCCTTCACGGATCCGGTTCTGACGCAGACCTTCTATACCTGTCCCCAGGGGACCGCCAAGTGCGCCCACTCGCCGGTGCCGGCGGGAACAAACCTGCCGGTCGCACCGAAGTTCAAGGGCAATGTGATCGTGAGGTACACGCTGCCGATGATGGGTGACTGGAAGCCTTACGTGCAGCTCGCGGGCATGTACCAGGACGAGACCTCGTCTGCGCTGCTGCTCGACCAGAATGCGGTTTACGGCAACCTGCCGGCCTACGCGCTGTTCAACTTCAAGCTGGGCGCCAACGCCGGCAACGGCATGCACGTGGACCTGTTCATCTCGAACCTCATGAACCGTCTCGCCCAGTACTCACGCTTCACGGAGAGCAATCCGAGTCTCGACAGCCAGGTCTACATCCTGCCGGCCCAGCCCCGCACCTTCGGGGTGGAGTTCGGTCAGGACTTTTGACGGAGTCTGTCAGGCGGCCCGCTTCGGCGGGCCGCCTCAGAGCTTGAAAGTCGAGAGCAGCAGGCTCGTTTCGCTGCTCGACACCCCGGGCGTGCGGCTGATTCTCGCGAGCACCCGGTCGAAGGAGGCCAGGCTGTCGGCGCGCAGCTCCGCCACCAGATCCCATCGCCCATTTGTGCTGTGCAGGCTTGCGACGGCCGGATCGCCGCGCAGCGTCTTCACCACGGCATCGACCTGATTCCCCTCCGCGGCGATCGTCATGAATGCGCGGATGCTTTGCTCCTGAACGTCGGGCTTGAGCCGCACCGTATAGCCCACGATGGTCCCATCGGCCTCGAGCCGGGCCATGCGGTTTTGCACGGTGCCGCGCGCCACCCCGAGCTTCTTGGCGAGCGACGCGACGGATGCGCGCGCATCGGCGCGCAGCAACGCGATGAGCCGATGATCGAGGTCGTCCATGGGGTGGCTCCCGAGATCTGGATTCTGGAGTGGCTAGCTTAGCAAATCGATAGGTGTCATTGGCGTTCTGGTCAATCGAGGGCGAGTTTTGATCATTGTTCTGGCTTTTTTCTAGCCCGGGGGCGCGGGATCATCGTTCCGAAGTGGCGTGTCCCTTGCGGCGCGCCCGATTTCGGGAGAACGATCATGGTCGATTTCATCGGCATCCGGCGCGTCCAGGAACTGGTCGCAGACCTGGGCCCCGCGGCATTCCTCGCGGGATTGGCGCGCGAGATCGAGGCGGATTACCGGCGGTGGTCCGAGTTCGAGAAATCTCCGCGTCATGCCACGCATTCCCCGGTGGGCGTCATCGAGCTGATGCCAACCTCCGATGGCCGCCAGTACGCCTTCAAATACGTGAATGGCCATCCCAAGAACACCGCAAAGGGCCTGTTGACGGTCATGGCCTTCGGTGTGCTCGCGGATGTCGAGACAGGCTACCCGCTCTTGCTGTCTGAGATGACGCTGACAACTGCGTTGCGCACGGCGGCGACCTCGGCTGTCGCCGCACGGTGGATGGCCCGTCGCGATGGGCGTGCCATGGCGCTGATCGGCAATGGCTCGCAGGCCGAATTCCAGGTCATCGCGTTCCACCACCTGCAAGGGATCCGTGAGGTGCGCCTGTACGATGTCGACCCGGATGCGACCGACAAGCTGGAGGACAATCTCGCGCGGCTGAGGCTCGAGGGGCTGAAGGTCGTGCGCTGCCGATCCAGCGCGGAGACCGTGCGCGGTGCGGACATCGTCACGACGGTGACCGCGGACAAGCGCAACGCGACCATCCTGACGCCCGAGATGATCGAGCCTGGCATGCATCTGAATGCCGTCGGGGGCGATTGTCCGGGCAAGACGGAGTTGCATGCCGACATCCTGCGGCGCACCGATGCGCGCGTGGTGGTGGAATTCGAGCCCCAATCGCGCATCGAAGGGGAGATCCAGCAGCTCCCGGCCGACTTTCCGGTGACGGAGCTCACCGAGGTGGTGAACGGTCGCAAACCGGGGCGCGTGAACGACGCCGAGGTCACCATTTTCGATTCCGTCGGGTTCGCCCTGCAGGATTTCTCCGCATTGCGCTACCTGCACCGGCTGCATCAGCAGCGCCGTGGTACGCGTGCGACCATCGATTTGATTCCCGATCTCGATGATCCGAAGGATCTCTTCTCGGTGCTCGCCATGCCGTTGGATGAGCGCAAGCGGCCGGCGCCGGCCACGGAGAGGCTGAGCGCATGAGTGCGCCGCGGCGCATGGTCAGCCTGATCGGTGCGCCGACGGACGTCGGGGCTGCGGAGCGTGGTGCCTCAATGGGGCCGGAAGCCATGCGGGTCGCGGGCATTCAACAGGCGCTCGAGCAGCGGGGACTGCGTGTGCTCGACCGCGGCAATCTCGCCGGGCCCGCCAACCCCCGCCCGCCGCCGGTCGATGGCTACCGTAACCTCCCGGCCGTGCTCGAGTGGAATCGCCTGGTGCACGAGGCGGTGTACGAGGAGCTGTGCGCGGACCGGTTGCCCATTGTGCTCGGCGGTGACCATTCCCTCGGCATCGGCTCGATCAGCGCCGTGTCACGGCGCTGCCGCGAGAGCGGCCGCAAGCTGCGGGTGCTGTGGCTCGATGCGCACGCGGACTTCAACACCGGGGAGCTCTCCCCGAGCGGCAATCTGCACGGCATGCCGCTCGCGTGCCTCTGCGGCCATGGGCCGAAGCCGTTGGCGGAGCTGGGCGGCGCCATGCCGGCGATTCACCCGCAGTGGATCCGGCAGATCGGGATACGCAGCGTCGATGAGGGCGAGAGGCGCTTCGTGCACGAGCTCGGGGTCGAAGTGTTCGACATGCGCTACATCGATGAAATGGGCATGCGCCAGGCGATGGAGCAGGCGCTCGCCGGTCTCGACCGGGATACCCACCTGCACGTGAGTTTCGATGTCGATTTCCTGGATCCCGACATCGCTCCGGGGGTGGGCACGACGGTACCGGGAGGCCCGACCTATCGCGAGGCGCAGCTGTGCATGGAGATGATCGCCGACACGCGCCTGGTGGGTTCACTCGATGTGGTCGAGCTCAATCCCGCGCTCGATGTGCGCAATGAGACCGCGGTGCTCGCGGTGAGCCTGCTCGAATCCCTGTTCGGCAAGAGCACGCTGGTGCGACGCCAGGGCTCACGTCCCGCGCTCGGAGTGGTCGGTGCGGGCTCGCGCGCAGCCAAGGGCAAGGGCGGCTCCGGCGCCTGATCGGGCTGCTTCGCCCTCAGCGCACGTGCCTCTCGATCACATTGATCGAGTCGGGCGCCTGCCGAGGTAACGGCTCAGGCCGCGCCGCGACCAAGATTCAACACGTCGGCTCACTGGGGGCGTAAGCTGACTCCCGTGCGAATGGGCCTCAGATGCGCCGGGCAAACCATGGGGGTCGACATTCAAACACCGGACGCAGCGTGGTCGCGACGACGCTTCATCGCGAACGGCCTGCTGCCCGTGCTCCTCGTGCCCCAGCTGTCGCGGGCGTTGACCGCCACGGCCATGCCTCACTCCTCGGCGCGCCCAGGCGGACACAACGCTCCGCCGCCGGGAGGCCTTGCGGGGCCTTCCGGGAAGGAGCAGGCGGCCCGATTGACGACACCCGTCTACGTCACTGGTCACGGTCCCTACCGCTTTCTGGTCGATACCGGCGCCGAGCGCTCCGTCCTCGCGGCCGAGCTCGCCTCACGCCTCGCCCTGCCGCGCTGCCCGCCGGTGTTGCTGCAGGGCATCATCCTGGCGCAGAAGACCCCGGAGGTGGAAGTCGCGCAGCTCGCAACGGGCGGCGTCATCTGCACGGATCTGCGAGTGCCGATCCTGTCGGGTGCGATGCTCGGGGCGGACGGCTATCTCGGGCTCGATGTCCTCAACGGACACCGCGTGGTCTTCGATTTCAAGCGGCACGCGCTGAGGATCGAGAAGCCGCAAGGGTTCTTCTCGGCCCTGTGGGGCGAGGACGACCAGATCCGGGTCCGCGCGCAAGGCGAGTCGGGCCGTTTGAGGTCGACCGACTGCTACGTCGATGGTGTCAGGGCGACCGCTTTCATCGACAGCGGCGCACAGGTCTCGGTGTGCAATCCGCCGCTCTATGCGGCGCTGCAACAGCGTAAGTCGCCTCCCATCTCACTCGCCACCGTAGAGCTCTCAGGCGTTACCGGCGGGACGATCGCCGGCTCGGTGACGGTGATCGATACCATCCGGCTGCCCGGGCTTGCCCTCACCGTGACGCCCGTGGTCATCGCCGATTTACGGGTGTTCGCGTTGTGGGGGCTCAGCCGCAGGCCGGCGATCCTCATCGGCATGAATTGCCTGCGCGCCTTCTCGAGCGTATCGATCGACTACGCGCGCAAGGACGTGCTCTTCCGGATTCCGAGCGCGGCAACCTCGCCCATGGAGCTCGCGCAGACCGACTCCGGGCTCGGCTGACCGTCCCGGGGCCCGCTCATCTCCCGGCGGAGAGCGATTGACGGTGGGCCGGCGGGAAGGCCGGCACGGCCATCGGGCGGTAGGAGTGCGCCACGAGCCAGGCTCCCGAGGAGATCAACCAGGAGATGAGCAGCCCCGTCCAGTGATACCGCTCGGGCGCCACGATGACCTCCACCAGCCAGATGAGCACGGTGAAGGTCATCATCTGACCAGTGACCAGGATGGCCGCGAGGCGCGCGAGGACCGAGAACAGGATGCCGAGACCTGCGGCGATGAAGGCGGCGGCGGTCAAGCCGGCCCAGAACACGTGAGCGGGAATCCAACCGGGTATGAAGTTCGCGGTGTCCGCGAAATAGTGGACGTTGAACTGACCGCACGCGAGCAGCGAGGCCCCGAGCAGCATCCTCGCGATGCGTATGCCTGGGGTGCCGCTCAGGAAGGGCAGCCCGGGCATTCGCATCCCGCAGTCCGCATGGAGCGCGAGCGCGCCGGCGAGCATGATGCCGTTCTCCCCGAGGCCGCCCCAGGGGCCGCTGTCGAGCGGCGAGGCGATGACTGCGGGCACCCGGAGCAGGAGCCACCACAGGAAAAGGTAGAGCAGCGCGGCGGTTGTGGCATAGGGGGCGGTGCGCAGCCAGATGAGGCCCGCGCCGCAGGCGAGACTCACCAGCGCGCAGGCATACGCGAGCGGCTCCCGCTCAGGCACCCAGGCCGGAACCCGCTGCCACACGAGAGCGAAATCGCCGCTCGCGAGTCCGAGGACGCCGAGACCGATCAGACCGGCGGAGAATACCGCCATTGCGCTGTGTTTGAAGCTCATGGGCCCTGTCCCGGTCGGCGCGACAGGGCGCATGGTATGCTGCGGATGGACCTGCCGCATGGACCATTGCGATCCGGATTACTGGACCATTATCGAATCCACCGCGAGTCCGCCGTGCCGAAGAAACAAGCCGATGTTGCGTTGACTCTCGGGCCACGGCCGCACGGGGCGACGCTGCTGCGCTGGCTGTATGACGGGATACGTACTGGAATCATCGAGGGCCGGCTGGCCCCAGGCGCCAGGCTCCCTTCGACTCGCACCATCGCGCGCCAGAATGGTCTCGCGCGCGGAACCGTCGTGGCGGCGTTCGATCACCTGGTTGCGGAGGGTTACCTCGAGGGCGCGGTGGGCAATGGAACTTTCGTGAGGCGCATGACGCCCGGGCCGCCGGCCGGCCAGGGAGCGCGTGCGAAAGTGCGGGCGACGTCGCTGCCGTCGCTCTCGGCGAGAGGGAGGCGTCTCGCCGGCCATCCCTTCCCCTTTCCGAGCGGTGGGGGCGAGGTGAGCCTGTTCCGGCTCGATTTCCCGGCGCTCGAGGCTTTCCCCATCAGCATCTGGGGGCGCATCGCAGCGCAGTGCCTGCGCCGCGATGCGCCCGGTCTCCTGCGCCACGGTGACACCCAGGGATTCAGGCCTCTGCGCGAGGCGATCGCCCAGCATGTCGGTCTCACCCGGGGCGTGAAGTGCGATGCGCAGCAGGTGATCATCACCGCCGGTACCCAGCCCTCACTCGACCTCATCGCCCGCCTGGTGCTCGATCCGGGCGATCGCGTGTGGATGGAGGATCCGGGCTACTCGGCCGCGAGCTCGCTCCTGCGGGCCGCCGGCGCCGAGCTGGTCGGCGTGCCGGTGGACGAGGAGGGGATCGATTGCGAGGCCGGCCGCCGCCGCTGCCGCACCGCAAAGCTCGTCTACCTGACCCCGAACTGCCAGTTCCCGCTTGGCTGCAGCCTGTCATTGCCGCGCCGGCTCGCGCTCCTCGATTGGGCGGGCGAGGCGGGCGCGTGGGTGTTCGAGGACGATTACGACGGTCAGCTGGGCTTCGACGGACGGCCGCTTGCGGCGCTGCGCAGCCTGGATCGCGCCGGCTGCGTGGTGTATTCCAACAGCTTCAGCAAGATGCTGTTTCCCTCGCTGCGTCTCGGGTACCTGATCGTGCCGCCGCGACTGGCGGAGGCGGCGCGGGCCGCCCGCTCGGTGCTGCAGCGCTTCCCCCCGGTGTTGGATCAGGCGACTCTGGCGGAATTCATCGTCCAGGGCCACATGGAGCAGCACATGCGCCGCATGCGGGAGCTCTACACCGAGCGGGTCGAGACGCTCATGAGGCGGGCGGCGCGCGATCTGCCGGATGTCCTGACGCTCTCGGCGCCCGCGGCGGGCCTGCAGGTCGTCGGCTGGCTGGCGCGCGGGATCGATGCCGGGCAGGCGAGCCGGCTCGCCCTCGCACGGGGCATTTACGCGATCCCGCTGTCATCGCTCACACTCGATCGGACGCTGCCGCCGGCGCTGGTGTTCGGATCGGCAAGCACCGAGGTGCGTGCCATCCCGCGCGCCCTCGGGAGGCTGGGCACCCTTCTGAGGGAGTTGCAGTCCGCCGGGCCGGGCGCTCGCGGCGCTTCGGGCCCGCACTGAGCCGTCCCGTCCGCGCCACCGGCCGGGATCGCCATTGGCCTCATGTTCATGCGAGGATGGATGACCCCTCAGCGCTTCGAGCCGTGACGAGGGTGGGAGCCTGACCATGAATCGATTCCTGTGGGTCTTTTCTGCGGCGCTTGCGGGCCTGCTCGTCATGCACCCGGCGGCGGCCCGGACACGCCCTACGGTCATTCCGCTCGGCATGTATCTCGGTGTTCTGCCGTCTCTGGAGGTCCGGTTCGCTGGAGGCGAGCACACCATGCTGCTCGACACCGGGGGTGGCCTCACCGTGGTGACGCCCGCCACGGCCGCCGCGCTCGGTTGCCATCCCTGGGGGCGGCTCACGGGCTTTCGCATGCGGGGCGACCGGGTGGATATGCGCCGCTGCGACCGGGTGACGTTGAGGGTCGAAGGCCGGGTCGTGCGCGTGCCCGAGGCGGGGGTGTGGGATTTTGGTAAAGCGCTGCCCCGGAATGCGCCACCGCTCGCCGGCTCGATCGCGCTCGATGCGTTCGCCCACCGGGCCGTGACGCTCGATCTGGCGAAGCGACGATTCATCATCGAGACGCGCTCGAGCCTTGCGGCGCGCCTGCGCCGCGAGCACGCGGTCGCGGTGCCCATGCGGTTCGAGCGCGAGGTGAATGGCGCTTCTCTGGTGCCTCTGCTCGGCATTGACACGCGGAAGGGGCGCGTATGGATGGAAATCGATTCGGGAAGCGACGGCGTTGTGATCGCCAATCGGCCTCTGGCGCACGCGCTCGGCCTCGAGCCGCAAGACAGCCGGCCGCAACAGTTGACCGCCTCGATTGGAGGGGGCCTGCGGCTGCGGGCGCCGGCTCGCCTGATGAATCTCATCATCGACGGTGATATCGGCGAGCCGGTGCTGCGCCGCTGGGTCATCACCGTGGATCTGGCTCACGGAAGGCTGTGGCTCGCGCCCGCGGCGGGCGCCCCTTGATGTCCTCCTCGGCCTGCTCAGGCCGCCGCTTTCGCGGCAAGGGCGAGGATTCCTTGCGCACGATGGCGACGTTCCGCCGCGAGTCTTGCCCGATGGCACTTGTACCGGAGCTGTGCTGCGAATGCGCTCCACGGCGCGTCGTAGACCGACTTGGCAAGTCCGGTCCGACCCAGCGCTGAGCTCGCGCATCAGGCGTTTGTTCAACCGCGGCCCAGATCCGCACGTGAGTGCGAGCCCCCGGATTGTTGCGGGACTCGGGGCCAGGGAGTCGTTGAACCGCGGCCACGATGCCGGAGGATGCCCGCCATGCAGATAGATGCCGATCGTGAGGACGCGCATTGGGTGAGGGTCCGTCAGATCACCGCACTCGGGGAGCCGTTGCTCGAGCTGCAGCCGGCCGGGGGTGAGATCCGTCTCGCATTCGGCGGAGATGTCGCGAACTCCCTGGTGTGTCTCGCCCGGATACTCGGCGCGGGCGGCCCGGAGCGCTCGCTCGTCAGCGCCCTCGGGGACAGCGGCTATTCCGAGTGGCTGCGGGAGCGCCTGTGCCGTGAGGGCATCCGGCTCCGCGAGCCGCCGCTCGCGGGCGAGCCCGGCCTCTACGGACTGCCGCTCGACCCCGTGCGCCGGCCCGGCTTCTCGTACTGGCGCGCCGGATCGGCGGCGAGTGAGTTCCTGCGCTCGGCGGTCGCGCGCCGCCTCGGTGGTCACCGGGCCGAGTGTGTCATCCGGGGAGGCGCCGCGGGGTGTTGGGTGGGCTCGGGAGAGCGCTGGCGGCACATTCCCACCGTGCCGGTGCATGCGCTCGATACGGCCGGCGCCGGTGATTCACATCTCGCCGGCTATCTGGCCGCGCGGATCAGAGGGTGCGCGCGCGCCGAGTCCGCCGCCTACGCGAACCAGGTTGCCGCACTCATCGTCGGTCAGCGCGGCTCCGCGCCCCGCGAGGGGCTGACGTTTCCGCCGCTTCCCGCTCAGACGAGCGGCTCGACGTCGTGAAACTTCGTGTAATCGAGCCGATCGACGCCGTCCTCGCCCGGTGTCAGGATGTCCGCGAACTTATGCTGCCAGCGCAGCATCGAGATCGGGTACTCCTGTTGCGCGATCAGCGTCTGCTTGGTGGCTTCGTCGACGCCACTCAATGTCAGCAGCAGCAGGGCGTCCGAGGCTTCGAGCGAGCTGGCCGAGACGCCCGCGAGAGGGCTCGTCTCATCGATGGTGTGCATCAGCGTCCAGCCGAACAGGAAAATGGGTTGCTCGCTGCGGCGCAGGCGCAGATCGTGGATCCGGCGCAGGTGGTGGCCTTCGACGGTTCGCTCATCGCGGATCAGGCGCAGTTGCGCACGGGCTTCCATGACCACGTTCTGCCGTTCGTTCGCGGCGCGCAATACCAACGTGAGCTTGCCATCGAGCGGACGGATGACCGCATGCCGGGCGAACAGGAACCGGGCGGTGGGCCTGGAGAAGCGCGCGAACATCATGCCCGCGATCACACCGAGGCTCATCATGCCGGTGAAGATCTCGAGTGAGGCCACGATGTGCGCGTACACGGTCCGCGGGTGCATGTCACCGTAGCCGACGGTGGCGAGCGTCTCGACGCTGAAGAAAAACCGGCCCCAGAAGCCCGGTGGATCGAGATGGGTGATGGCGCTGGGCTGCAGCGAGTAGGCCAGGCCGAACAGCAGATTGCACAGCACGAAGAAGGCGGCGAAGCTGGCAAAGAGCCTCGGCCAGCTCGTGGTCATGAACACGTGATACAGATCCCGCCAGCGCCGACGCGGCAGACCATGGAGCTGCACCTTGCGGCCCGAGGGCAGGGTGCGGGTGAGGGGGGGCTGCTTCATCACGGTGAGCAGTGTAGCGCGGAGCGGCGAGACCTCGCCTCATCGAGATCCCGCCGCTCCGTTGCGGCGGTGGTGGTCTACATCATCGGCTTGCCGTTTTCCTGGGACCGGTCGCTCGTATCGATCCGGGAGCTCTGGCAGGGCGATCCGAAGGACGCCGAGCTCAGCGGGGCGCCGATCACGCTAGCCAGCGCCGCGCCCCGCTCGCCGGAGCGGGGGAATTCCTCGAGTGGGGGGGGGGGGATGCCCGCATCGGGCTCAGGTCTCGATCCGGCGAGTCGCGCGAGAGCGCTGACCGTACGCTCTGCCTCCCGTTTCACCCGAGGAGGATCCCATGGATTACCGCATCACTGGATTATCGCCAGAGCTCTTCGAGCCGTTCTTCGGACTTTCGGATGTTGAGCTCGCCTGGCATGGCGCGGCACGCGTTCTCGTCGATGAGAAGCCCGGATACCCCGATCGGATCGAGCTGCGAGATGCCGAGCCCGGGGAGAGCGTGCTGCTGGTGAACTTCACCCACCTGCCCGTGCAGGGTCCGTACCGCTCCTCTTACGCGGTGTACGTTCTCGAGGGCAGCCGAAGCCGTTACGACCGGGTCAACGAGATTCCCGAGGTGTTTCGTCCAAGGGTGCTCTCCCTCAGGGCGTTCGACCGCCGTGACATGCTCCGTGAGGCGGACCTCGCCCCGGGAACGGCGGCGGAAAGTCTGATCGAGCGGATGCTCGGACATCCGCACACCGCGTATATTCACGCGCACTACGCCAAGCCGGGTTGCTACGCCGCCCGGATCGAGCGGGCATAGGTTGGAGCGTGAAATGACAGGGAGGGGCCGGCCTCGCGGGACGCGGGGGGCGGGCACGGTAGCGGGGCTCGGTGGACGACGGCTCAGGGGCGGCCACCGATCTCATCGATGTGGCGCAGCAGGTCCGCCGGGTCCTCGTAGACGCGGATCGCGCCCGATCGCTCGAGCTCATCCTGACCGTATCCGCCCGAGAGCAGACCGACTCCCAGACCGTGCGCACGGCGCGCCGCGAGCATGTCCCAGATGCTGTCGCCCACGATGGCGGCGGAATGGATATCGACGCCGAGCCGCCGGGCGGCGGCGAGAAACAGATCCGGGTCGGGCTTGGCGTGACGCACCTGGTCGCGAGTGACCACGACGGTCTGCGCAGGGTCGACTCCGAGGGCATCGAGATTGTATTTCGCAGAGTCCATCCAGCCGCTGGTCGCAATCGCCCAGGGAATGCCGGCATTGGTGAGGTAGGCCAGCAACTGCTTCGCACCGGGGAGCGGGCGCACCCATTGGACGAGTCGGGCGTAGGCTTCGGCATGGTGGCGCTTGAGCGTCTCGAGCAGCTCGCCCGTGATGTCCGCAGAGACCTCGCGCAGCAGCATTTCCGTGAACAAGCCGCCGCTCATGCCGATGCGCCGGTGGATGCGCCACACCGACAGCTCGATCCCCGCGGCGTCCAGTGCCTGCTGCCAGGCGAGCACATGCTGGTACACGCTGTCGACCAGCGTGCCGTCGAGATCGAACAGGAAGCTGACATCGGTGCGGCTCATGGAATCCTCCTGTCGCACGGCTGGAAAGCGGAGGCCGATTATCCTCCGCCATGCTTGCGAGGCAGGATTGACATCGATAGCATGGCATCGATGTCAATCGCCTGCACGGTGCGGTGCGCCCGAGGCCACCGGGTGAGGACGGGTACCTGTTCGTGTACGGCCACGATAACCGCAAGGCGCTCGAGGAGTACGCCCACCTCTGCGGCCCCGTTCCGATGATTCCGCGCTACGCGCTTGCAAGCTTTCCGCCGCTACGGCGAGCGGCATCTCGAGAACGAAATCAGGCGTCTCGGGGCCGCCGGCGGTCATGTCGAGGCGATCGTCCGGGGCATGATGAGCGCAGAGCGGTCCGCGAGGGTGGTCATGGCCTGCGGGACGGCGCAATGACCAGGCCCATTGACGCTCAATTGCGCGCCAATTCCTTCTCGAGCGCGAGCACGTTGAGCGTCGTCTTGATGATCACATCCGGATTCAGGCTGATCGAGTCGATGCCGAGCCGCACGAGCTCCGCGGCGAGCTCCGGGTAATCGGACGGCGCCTGGCCGCAGATGCCCACGTGGCGGCCATTTCGCCGGCTCCCCTCGATGGCGAGTTTCAACATGCGCCGCACGCCGGGGTCGCGCTCGTCGAATTCGAAGGCGACCAGGGCCGAATCGCGGTCCACTCCGAGGGTGAGCTGGGTGAGATCGTTCGAGCCGATCGAGAAGCCGTCGAATATGCGGCTGAATTCGTCGATCAACAGCACGTTGTTCGGGATCTCGCACATCACGTAGATCTCAAGCCCCTCCTTGCCGCGCGTGAGGCCGAGCTCCTCCATGCGCGCCACCACCGCCTTGCCTTCGTCCAGGCGCCGGCAGAAGGGGATCATGAGCTTGATGTTGCGCAGGCCGAGGACTTCACGCGCGCGCTTCATCGCGGCGCACTCGAGTGCAAAGCCCTCCGCGTACGCGGGATGCGTGTAACGCGAGGCGCCGCGGAAGCCGAGCATCGGGTTGTCTTCTTTCGGCTCGAACCATCGTCCCCCGAGCAGGCCCGCATACTCATTGGTCTTGAAGTCCGACATGCGAACGATGACGGGCTTGGGATAAAACGCCGCCGCGATCGTGCCGATGCCCTCGGCGAGGCGCTCTACGAAGAAATCCGCCGGCCGCGCGTAGCCGCGAGTGAGCTGCGCGAGCGCCCGGCGCTCGCTCTCCTCGCCGAGCCGCTCGGGGTGCAGCAGCGCCATCGGATGCGCCTTGATGTATTCGGTGACGATGAACTCCATGCGCGCGAGCCCCACGCCGTCGTTCGGCAGGAAGCTCTCCCTGAAGGCAAGCTCGGGGTTGGCGAGGATCAGCATGATTTTCGTGCGCGGCCGCTCGATCTGCGCCAGGTCGGTGCGGCGTACTTCGAAGGGCAACTTGCCGGGATACACCTTGCCAGTCTCGCCCTCGGCGCAGGAGACCGTGATGAGCGCTCCGCTCGTGAGCCGCTCGGTCGCATTCTCGGTCCCGACGATCGCGGGAATGCCGAACTCGCGCGCGACGATCGCGGCGTGGCAGGTGCGGCCACCCCGGTTGGTGACGATGGCCGCGGCCTGGCGCATGATGGGCTCCCAGTCGGGGGTCGTGCTGTCGGTCACGAGCACCTCCCCGGATTGAAACTGTCCGATCTGGGCGCTGTTGGCGATGATGCGCGCCGTGCCCGTGGCGATGCGATTGCCGACCGCGCGCCCGCTCGTGAGCGGAGTGACGTCGGTCTCGATCAGGTATTCCTCGAGCACGGTGCCGGTCTTGCGCGAGGCGCTGGTTTCGGGCCGCGCCTGCACGACGTAGAGCTTGCCGTCGATCCCGTCTTTCGCCCACTCGATGTCCATGGGGACCGGCTGGCCCGAGCGGTCGCTGTAATGGCGCTCGATGTCGATCGCGTAGCCGGCGAGGGCAAGCGCATCCGCATCGCCCACGCAGAAGCGTTCCCGCTCGACCTGCGGCGTCGGAACGTTGCGAGTCGCCTCGCGAGTGCCCCCTTCGGCATAGACCATCTTGAGCTTCTTGCTGCCCATCGCCCGACGCAGCACCGCGCGGTGCCCCTGCGCGAAGGTCGGCTTGAACACCACGAACTCATCCGGCTCGACCGCGCCCTGCACGATGTTCTCGCCGAGCCCGTAGCTGCCGGTGATGAGTACGATGTCGCGAAATCCGCTCTCGGTGTCGATCGTGAACATGACCCCGCTCGAGGCGAGATCCGAGCGCACCATCTTCTGGATTCCGATCGAGAGGGCGACCTTGAAGTGGTCGAAACCGTTGTCGACCCGATAATGGATCGCGCGATCGGTGAACAGACTCGCGAAGCAGCGTTTGCAGGCGTCGAGAAGCTTCTCCTCGCCGCGCACATTGAGGAAGGAGTCCTGCTGGCCGGCGAAACTTGCGGTCGGCAGGTCTTCGGCGGTCGCGGAGCTGCGCACCGCGAGGCTGAGCGGCGGGCCGTACTCGAGCCGCAGGTCCGAGTAGGCGCGCAGGATCTCGCGCTTCAGAGACTCCGGAAGTCCCGCGCCGTAGACGATTTCGCGGCAGGCGTGGCCGCGGCGCGCCAGATCATTCGTATCATCGATCCGCAGGCCCGCGAGCGCCTCGCGCAGCCGCCCCCAGGCATTGGCCTCATCGAGCACGGCGCGGTAGGCGTCCGCGGTGATGGCGAATCCGTTGGGAATCAGAATGCCGCGGGGCCGCAGCGCGTGATACATCTCCCCGAGGGAGGCGGTCTTGCCTCCCACCAGTCCCACATCCGAAGCGCTGATCTCATCGAAGGAGCGGATGTAGCGTCTCTGAGCTCGCATCGTGGGCTCTCCTTACCGTGGCCCGGAAGGGGGTCGTGGCGCCCGTCACGCCAACTGCGTCTCGGGCTCGCGGGAGATGATCACTTCGATTTGCAGCGTGCGCAGTCCGCGCAGCGAGTTGGCCACGGGGCAGTCACGCTCGGCCTTCTCGAGCAGTCGCCGCGCCCGCTCCTCGCTCGCCCCCGCGGGGATGGTGAGCCGCGCAATCGTCGCGAAACGGCTGAATTGCGTGATGCCGTCGATGCGATTGAGCTCACCCTCGGTGTGGCACTCGAGCTCGTTCCATTTGAAGTGCGAGGCGCTCGCCATCGCGCGGAAGGTGAGGACGATGCAGTCCGCGATGGTCGCGGTGAGCAGCGCCTCCGGGCCCCACAGGCCGCCCGGTCCGTCGAATTCCGGTGGCGCCGCCGTGGGGAGGGATGCAAGGGACGGGGCGGCGAGGGTCACGGCGCCCTCGGGCCGGCCCGAAGCGGACGCCAGATAGCGATGCGGGTAGGGTTTCATGGAATGACGCTACTCGGATGGCGCCCATCGGAATATCCGCACTACTGCATACGGAGGATAGGTAGATCTGCGGACGACGGCGAGAGCCCTCGAGTTCTAGGTTTGATGAGTGAACGCGCGGCGCACAGATCTCACCCCCGACGTCGATCTGCTCGCGGCGCCCGGGGCCGGACCGGTGCGATTGCGCCGGCCGGTGTACCGGAATTACCTGCCGCCCTGCAACGAGGCCTGCCCGGCGGGTGAGAATATCCAGGCGTGGCTCGCGCACGCGGCGGCGGGCCGCGACCGCGAGGCCTGGGAGACCCTGGTGCGGGACAATCCGCTGCCCGCGGTGCAGGGCCGGGTGTGTTATCACCCCTGCGAGAGCGCCTGCAACCGCGCCGAGCTCGAGAGCGCGGTATCGATTCATGCGGTGGAGCGCCATCTCGGCGCTGTGGCCCTGCGGGAAGGCTGGCCGCTTCCCGCCGCCGCCGCACCGAGCGGTCGCCGGGTGCTCATCGTCGGAGCGGGTCCCGCGGGACTCAGCGCCGGCTATCACCTGGTGCGCCTCGGGCACGCGGTCGAGATTCACGACCTCGAGCCCCTGGCCGGCGGCATGATGCGCTTTGGCATACCGGCTTACCGCCTGCCAAGGGAGGTGCTCGATCAGGAGCTGCGCCGTCTGGAGGCCTTCGGCGTGAAGCTCGCTCTCGGGCATGCGATCGGTGATCTGCTCGAGAGCAAGAAGACGGGCGGCTTCGATGCCGTCTTCGTCGCGATCGGCGCGCACGCTTCGCAGCACATCGACATTCCTGCTCGCGATGCGACTCGTCTGCTCGATGCGCTGTCGCTTCTGCGCGAAGTGAGTGCCGGTGAGCGGCCGCAGCTTGGCCGGCGTGTCGTCATCTACGGCGGCGGCAACACGGCGATCGACGCTGCGCGCACGGCCAGGCGCCTTGGGGCAGTCGATCCGCTCATCGTCTACCGGCGTGATCGCGCGCATATGCCTGCGCAGGCGTTCGAGGCGCGGGAGGCGGAAGAGGAGGGGGTGCGCTTCAAGTGGCTGTCCACGATCCGTGAGATCGCCCGCGATGGTCTCACCGTCGAGCAGATGACCCTCGATGCCGATGGACATCCACAGCCGACCGGAAAGTTCGAGCGCATCGATGCCGATGCGGTCGTGCTCGCCGTCGGCCAGCAGAGCGAGAGCGGCTTTCTCTCGCAAGTCCCCGGGATCGAGCTCACCTCTGGCGGGTCGGTGAAGGTTGCGGCCAACCTGATGACCGGCTGTCCCGGGATCTTTGCGGGTGGCGATCTCGTGCCCGGCGAGCGCACCGTCACCGCGGCGATCGGTCATGGCAAACGGGCCGCGCGTCATCTCGATGCCTGGCTGCGCGGGACGGTCCGCACCGCACGACCGAAATCGCCGAGCGTGTCCTTCTCCATGCTGCATCTGCCGCTGTTCAGCGATGCGGCGCCCTCGATGGAGGCGAGACTTCCTCCCGAGGCGCGCACCGACGGTTTCCCGGAGGTCATGTCCGGGCTGAGCCCGGGGCAGGCGCTGCGTGAGGCGGCGCGGTGTCTTTCCTGCGGCAACTGTTACGAGTGCGACATCTGCCAGGCGGCCTGCCCGGAGCGCGTGATCGAGAAGCTCGGGACGGACCGCGGCTACCGCATCGACTACGAGCGCTGCACGGGGTGTGCGGTGTGCTTCGAGAGCTGTCCATGTCACGCGATCGGGATGGCGGATGAGCCCGAATGAGCAGCGCCTGTTCGAGGTGATGGACGGCAACACGGCCGTCGCCCACGTGGCGTACCGGATCAATGATGGCTGCGCGATCTACCCGATCACCCCGGCATCGACCATGGCGGAGCTCGCCGACGAATGGGCGTCGCGGGGCATCGAGAACATCTTCGGCCGGGTGCCCTTCGTCGAGGAGCTGCAAAGCGAGGGTGGGGCGGCCGGGGCCGTGCATGGCGCTCTGCAATCGGGGGCGCTCACGACGACGTTCACGGCGTCACAGGGACTGTTGCTCATGTTGCCCAACATGTACAAGATCGCCGGCGAGCTCACGGCGACGGTGTTTCACGTCGCTGCGCGCGCCGTGGCGACTCAGGCGCTCTCGATCTTCGGCGATCACTCCGATGTGATGGCCGCGCGGATGACCGGATTCGCGCTGCTCTGCTCGGGATCGGTGCAGGAGGCGCACGATGCGGCGCTCATCTCGCAGGCCGCGACTCTCGAGGCGCGCGTCCCGTTTCTGCATTTCTTCGACGGCTTCAGGACCTCGCACCAGATCGACAAGATCAGCGTGCTGCAGGGGCGCGAGCTGCAGGCGATGATCGATCCGCAGCTCGTGCGCGCGCACCGCTCCCGCGGACTATCCCCGGAGCACCCATTCATCCGCGGCACCTCGCACGATCCCGACACATTCTTTCAGGCGCGTGAGGCGTGCAATCCCTATTACGCCCGCGCTCCCGGGGTGCTCGCCGAAGCGCTCTCGCGCTTTGCCACACTCACCGGCCGGCGCTATCGGCTGTTCGAATACGAGGGCGCGGAGGATGCCGAGCGAGTGATCGTCATCATGGGTTCCGGCGCCGAGACTGCGCGTGCGGTGGCGCAGGCGCTGCGGCGCCAGGGACAGCGGGTGGGGGTTGTCCAGGTGCGTCTGTACCGGCCGTTTTCCGCGCAGCACTTTCTCGCGGCGCTGCCCGCCTCCTGCCGCGCCGTCGCGGTGCTCGATCGCACCAAGGAGCCTGGTAGCTGTGGCGAGCCGCTCTATGTGGATGTGGTTGCGACACTTGCGGAGGCGGTCGCCCGTGGCGAGCGCCGCGGCATGCCCCGGGTGGTCGGCGGCCGCTATGGGCTCGGCTCGAAGAACTTCAGCCCCGCGCAGGCCAAGGCGGTCTTCGATGAGCTAAGCAAGGCCGAGCCCCGCAACGGCTTCACGGTCGGCATCGTGGATGACCTCACGCACGGCAGCCTGGAAGTGGACCCAGCGTTCGCGATCGAGCCGCCAGGGGTGATCCGGGCGCTGTTCTTCGGCCTCGGCTCGGACGGCACGGTGGGCGCGAACAAGAACAGCGCGAAGATCATCGCGCAGGATCCGGATCGCTTTGCGCAGGCCTACTTCGTCTACGACTCGCACAAATCGGGCGCCCGCACCGTTTCGCACCTGCGCTTCGGTTCGCGGCCGATCCACGCCCCCTATCTCATCGAGTCGGCGGATTTCATCGCCTGCCACAATCCGGCGCTGCTCGAGCGCATCGAGGTGCTGCAGGCAGCCGCCGATGGCGCCATCTTCCTGCTCAACTCGCCCTACGGGGCGCGGGAGGTCTGGAGTCATCTGCCCGCTGCCGTGCAGCGCCGGATCCTCGAGAGGCGCCTGCGTCTTTACGTGATAGATGCCTCGAGGGTGGCGCACGAGGCCGGTCTCGGCGCGCACGTGAACACGGTGCTGCAGGTGTGCTTCTTCGCGATCTCGGGCGTTCTGCCACCGGAGGAGGCGATGCGGCGAATCAAGGACTCGATCTCGAGGAGCTATCGTAAACAGGGCGCCGAGGTCATCGAGCGCAACTTCGCCGCGGTCGATCGCACGCTCGAGGCGCTCATCGAAGTGCCGATTCCCGCGGCGTGCACGAGCCTTCGCGATGCGCCGCCGCTCGTCCCGTCGGACGCGCCGCGGTTCGTGCGCGAGGTGATCGCCCCTCTCATGGCGGGGCGCGGCGATGAGCTTGCGGTGAGCAAGCTCCCTGCCGATGGCACCTTTCCCTCCGGCACGGCGGCCTACGAGAAGCGCAACGTCTCGGACACGGTGGCGGCGTGGATCCCGGAGCACTGCGTGCAGTGCGGCGAGTGTGCCTTCGTGTGCCCGCACAGCGCGATTCGGGCGAAGTACTTCGATGAGTCCCGCCTGCAGGCCGCGCCGCGGGACTTCAATTCCGCTCCGGTCAATGTGCGCGGCTTCCCGCAAGTGCGGTTCGCGTTGCAGTTCTATCCCGAGGACTGCACCGGCTGCGGGCTGTGCGTCGAGGCGTGCCCGGCGCAGGCGAAGGCGATCCAGTTGACCGCGAAGGCACCGCTGGTCGGGATCGAGCGCCTCAACATCGCCTTCTTCGAGACACTGCCCGACAATGATCGCTCGCGTGTCGACTTCGCGACCGTGCGGGGCGTGCAGTTCCTGAGGCCGTTGTTCGAGTTCTCGGGCGCGTGCGCCGGCTGCGGCGAGACGCCCTACCTCAAGCTCCTCTCGCAGCTCTTCGGCGACCGCGCGCAGATCGCCAACGCCACCGGCTGCTCCTCGATCTACGGCGGCAATCTCCCGGTCACACCGTGGACGAAAGGTCCCGACGGGCGCGGGCCCGCCTGGTCGAATTCGCTGTTCGAGGACAACGCGGAATTCGGGTTGGGGTTCCGGCTGGCCGCCGATCAGCAGCTCGGGCGGGCGAGGGCGCTGTTGCGCGAGCTCGCGCCTACCCTCGGTGAGACGCTCGCCGGGGCCATCCTCGACGCTTCGCAGGTGCGCGAGTCGCAACTGCGCGCGCAGCGCGAGCGGGTCGAGGAGCTCAAGCGCAGGCTTCGCACCGTGGAGGAGGAGCGCGCGCGCGAGCTGTTGTCTCTGTCCGATCAGCTCGTGCGCCGCAGCATCTGGATCGTGGGCGGCGACGGCTGGGCGTATGACATCGGCTCCGCGGGCCTCGATCACGTGCTCGCGAGCGGCCGCGACGTGAATATCCTGGTGCTCGACACCGAGGTGTACTCGAATACGGGCGGACAGGCCTCGAAAGCGACGCCGCTCGGCGCGGTGGCGCGATTCGCCGCAGCGGGCAAACGGACCGCGCGGCGCGACCTGGCGCTGCAGGCGATCGCCTATGGCAATGTGTACGTCGCGCAGGTCGCGATGGGCGCCAATCCACAGCAGACACTGCTCGCGTTCCGAGAGGCTGAAGCGTACCCGGGCACCTCGCTCATCCTCGCCTACAGTCACTGCATCGCGCACGGCTTCGATCTGCGCTACGGCCTGCGCCAGCAGCGCCTGGCGGCCTCGAGCGGCTACTGGCCACTGTTTCGATTCAACCCCGCGATGCGCACCGTGGGCGCACGCCCCTTCCGGCTCGATTCGCTGCGCCCCACGATCCCGTTCCAGGACTATGCTTATCGGGAGCTGCGCTACCGGACGCTCACCGAGACCGATCCGCAGGCCGCCGCGGCGCTGCTCGCACAGGCCCAGCACGTGGTCACGGAGAGATACCGGTTGTACGAGGAGCTCGCTACCCGCAGCGGGGAGAGCTTCCATCCCGCACGGAGCGTGCCGCCGCAGGCGGCGCAGGATCATGGGCATTCATAATTCAGACGTTGCCGATGCCTTCGATGAGATCGCGGACCTGCTCTCGATCGAGGGCGAGAATCCCTTCCGCATCCGCGCCTACCGGCGCGCGGCGCGGATCGTGCGCAGCCTCCCCAGGGAGCTTGCCGAGATGCACGGCGCGAGTGAATACGATGCGATACCGGGCATCGGGGAGGATCTCGCGAAGAAGATCGTCGAGCTCATCGATACGGGACGCCTGAAGGCACTCGAGACGTTGCGTCGCAAGGTGCCGCCGCAAACCCGTGAGCTGCTCGGCCTGCCGGGCCTTGGTCCGGTGCGCGTGCGAGCCCTGATGAGCGAGCTCAAGGTCGCAAACCGGCGGGATCTCGAGCAAGCCATCGCCGCGGGCCGGCTCAAGACGGTGCACGGCTTCGGAGCGGGCATTCAATCGCGGCTCGAGGCTGCCCTTGCCAGGCGTGAGCCGGCCAACGGGCGGCTGCAGCGGTCGGTGGCGGCGCAGTATGCGAAGCCCCTGCGCGCGTACCTCGCCTCCCTTCCGGGGGTTTCTCGAGTCGAGATCGCGGGAAGTTATCGCCGGGGTCGCGACACCGTGGGGGATCTGGATGTGCTCGTCTGCGCCGGGCGAGGCGCCAAACCGCTCGAGGCGCTGCGCGAGTATGCCGATCTGCGCGAGATCTCCGCTTCCGGAGCGACCAAGGCGAGCGGTATCCTTCGCAATGGCCTGCAGGTCGACGTACGGGTCGTTCCGCAGCGCAGCTTCGGCGCGGCACTGCATTATTTCACCGGGAGCAAGGATCACAACGTCCACACGCGCCGAATGGCTCAGGAGCGGGGCTGGAAGCTCAGCGAGTACGGTCTGTTCGATGGCAAGCGGCAAGTGGCCGGAGCGACCGAAGAGAGCGTATACCGGGCCCTGGGACTCGCGTTCATACCGCCGGAGCTGCGTGAGGATCGGGGGGAGATCGAGGCGGCTGCGCGCAACGCATTGCCCGAGCTCATCGAACGCACGGATCTCAAGGGGGACCTGCATGTGCACACCGACGCTTCGGACGGAATGGATCCGCTCGAGCGCATGGTGGCCGCCGCGCAGGCGCAGAAGCTGTCCTATATCGCGATCACCGATCACGCCAAGCACCTTGGCATCGTCCACGGACTCGATGCCGAGCGGCTGGCCCGCCAGGCCGATGCCATCGATGCGCTCAACGAGACGTTGCGAGGCTTCACGATCCTCAAGGGCGCGGAGGTGGATATCCTCGAGGACGGGCAGCTCGCGCTGCCCGATGCAGCGCTCGAGCGCCTCGATGTGGTCGTCGTGGCCGTCCACGATCACTTCGATCTCCCCGAGAGCAGGCAGACGAGGCGCATTCTGCGGGCGCTCGAGAGGCCTCGCGCCTCGGTGCTCGCCCACCCGAGCGGCCGCCTTATCGGGGAGCGTGAGCCGTATGTCTGTGATTTCAGGAAGATATTCGACGCGGTGCGCGAGCGCGGCGGGTGCCTCGAGGTGAACGGACAGCCCTCTCGGCTCGACCTGACCGACAGCCTCATCAAGGCCGCGGTCGAGCGTGGCGTACGCCTGTCGCTCGCAAGCGATGCGCACTCGGGCGATCAGCTGGCCAATCTCGATGGCGCGATCCGCCAGGCGCGCCGCGGCTGGGTGACCCGGCGCAATGTCCTCAACACCCGGCCGGTGGCCGAGGTGCGCTCGGTGCTGCGGTCGTGAGTGCGCAGAGCGCCGCAGCGAGCCATCGCCGGGAGCGGCGCGACCGGAGCACCGCCACTGTGAGCGTGCACGTGCACAACCTGGCGCAGATGTTCAACTCCCTCGATCCCTCCCCCTTCTGGGATCGAGACCTCGATCGCGAGGCGGCGGAGTTCATCGAAGAGGAGTTCAGCGACAAACGCGGCGCGAGGCACTGGCGGCTGATCGTGCACGCAAGCGAAGGCGCGGACCTGACAGCCGACCTGCACAGCGCCGTAGGACGCTACTATCAACGAATGGCGGGCTCCACGCGCCGACTTCTGCGCGAGCAGATGAAATTGGGACAGTTGTCCCTGCTCGGCGGGTCTGTGATTTTCCTGCTCAGCATGAGCGCGCGGCGAATTTTCTCCACTCTGCTTCCGCACGGCACGTCCCGCCTGCTCGATGAGGGTCTGATCATCCTCGCCTGGCTTGCGCTGTGGCGCCCCGCCGAATCGCTGGTGTACGGGTGGGTGCCGCTGTGGCGCAAGTGGAAACTGTATCAGCGTCTTGCGGCCATGCACGTCAGTGTCCGTGTTGGAAAGGCGCATGCCGGGAGCGGGCAACTTCCCGGAGCGCAACAGGAGGCGGCGGCACCCCCGTCCAGCCCGTCGGCGGCGGGGGACGAGCGGCCTTTGGCTTGAAGTGGGCAGACCGATCGCCACGCTCACGATGACGTCTGCCTCGTGCAATCCTCGTGCGGCGCCCGGAAAAATAAATCTCGGGGAACTTCTGGCCAGCTTCGTGACTCGGTAGATACTATTACGTAGTGAAGCTCGCGCCAGCCGGACGGTATGCTTGCTCCGTCTCGTTGGTTGATTCCCCACGCCAGAGCGCGGCGCCCCGTTCGCGGGCGCTGCGAGAGGATAGTGGCCGCATGAGAAAATCAAACGGTGTCTGGGCCATCGTCCTCGCGGCCGGAGACGGCAGGCGGCTGAGACGGCTCACCACGACGCGCAGCGGTCTGGCGATCCCCAAGCAGTTCTGCTCGCTCGAGCGCGGCCCCTCGCTCCTGCAGGAGGCGATCGAGCGCGCGTCACGCATCGCCGATCTCGAACGCATCTGTCCGATCGTCGCGGCGCAGCATGAGCAGTGGTGGCGCGATCAGCTGCGCGGTGTGCCCCGAGACAACATCATCGTGCAGCCCGACAACCGCGGCACTGCCAACGGAGTGCTGCTGCCGCTGCTCACGATTCTCGAGCGCGATCCGCAGGCGCGGGTCGTGCTGCTGCCTTCGGACCATCATGTGCGCGATGAGTGGCGCCTCGCGCACTCGCTCAGCCTCGCGGCGGCACCGTCCGGAACTCCTCGTCCGCAGATCGTGCTGCTCGGGCTCGCGCCGCGCTGCGCGGATACGCAGCTCGGATACATCGTGCCCCGTCCCGAGGAGGGACGAACCGATCACGGGGTGGAGCGGTTCGTGGAGAAGCCGGACGCGATGTGCGCGGCGGCGCTGGTGCAGCAGGGGGCGCTCTGGAACACGTTCATCATCGCGGCGGATGCGCCGGCGCTGCTCACGCTCTTCGAGCAGCGCTGCCCGGATATCGTTGCCGCCATGCATGCGGCCCTTCGTGCCACGCCGGGGGGGCGGCGGCCCGATGAGGCTCTGGCGGCGCTCTATCGGCTGCTGCCGGAGCTCGACTTTTCGCGCTCGGTGCTGCAGGGGCAGGAGGCCTGTCTGCGGGTGCTGAGCGCGCCGGAGTGCGGTTGGAGTGACCTTGGGACACCCGACCGGGTCGCCGAGGCGCTCGATGGGCTGCGGCGGTGCGACAGCAGGCCCGTGCGCCCCGTTGACAGAGGCGTGCTCTTGAGTCTCGCCGCCCAGCACCACCAGCTGAGCGCCGCCGCCGCGCGGCAATAGTCAGCGCCGGCCTTCGTGGCCTGCCTGGGCGCCCATCAGGCTGGCGAGCTCCATCAGCTCGCTTGCGACCGCGGGCAGCAGATCGTCGAGCGCCACGATGCCGAGCAGCGCTCCGGAAGCATCGACGACCGGGGCGCGGCGGACGCAGCGGGCATTCAGGGCCCCGATGGCCTCGGTCAGCCCGAGATCGGTGCGCAGCACGAGCGGATCGGGCGTCATGATCTCCCCCACCGTGAGCAGATACAGGTCGGCCCCGCGGCGTATCTCCCCGCGCACGATGTCGCGGTCGGTCAGGATGCCGATCGGATGGCGCAGCGGATCGCCACGCTTCACGATGATCAGGGCGCCCACGTGCCGATCACACAGGAGCCGCGCCGCATCGGCGAGAGGCTCGTCGCGGAAGGCGGTCTGCGGCTGGGGTGAGTATAGATCGCGTATCTTCACGGCCGTCACCATAATCACCTCCGGTGGCGGTGCGCCATCCGCATTGATACGCATTGGCGGGCCCGTCCCGCTGTGTCGAACTTGCGGTGACCCAACAGCGCCGTGGAGGGGATCATGAACGTCGGCAGTCTCTGCAGCCGCCCGCCGGTCGCCGCGCCCACCGGGGCGCCTCTCTCGGATATCGCGCGGCTGATGCGGGAGCGGCACGTGGGGGCGGTCGTGATTACCGAGGGCGATCCGCAGCGACCGCGTGTGGCGGGCATCATCACGGACCGGGACATCGTGTGCGCGCGGGTCACGCGGACGGAGGATCTCTCGAGTATCAGTGCCGGGGAGATCATGACACCGCATCCCCTCGTCATCGCGGAACAGGACTCGGTCGGGGCGGCAGTGGGCCATCTGCGCGCGCGCGGGGTCCGCCGCGCGCCCGTGGTGTCCTCGGACGGTGTGCTCATCGGGTTCGTCTCGGCAGACGATCTGCTCGCCCATCTGGCGAGGCAGATCGCGGCCATGGCCGGCATCGTCGCCCAGCAGATCCGCAGGGAAAATACCTGAGGGGCCGGTCCCGGGCCGCCTAAGGCGCAGGCACGCGCGCCGCGCCCGATTCCGCGACCCGGCGCGATAGGGCCAGGATGGTGGCAGAGGCGATCACCACCAGACGCACGGTGCCATCGAGGTAGGGCACGACGTGCAGCTTCTGCGAGGCCTCGAGATACAGAAGCACCGTGACGAGTCCGCGCGGGGCGATCCAGGTCAGGGCCGAGGCGAGTCGCCTGTCGATCACGCGAAGGAGCAGGCGGCGCACCCCGTAGATCACCGCGAGGATGATCGCGGTGGCCAGCCAGGAGCGGGCGACCGCGAAATCCGAGAGGTTGGTGGAGTAGCCGAGCAGGAAGAAGAAAAAGCCGCGCACCGCGAAGGTGAGCTCCTGCACGAGCACCTTGAATTCCCCGACGGTGGTTGCGGATACCCTCTGCGAGGCGCGGCCCAGGATCGGCACGTGATCGAGCGCCTGGCGGTTGTTGAGCATCAGCCCGAACAACAGCACCATGATGAGCGGAGAGAGGTGCAGCAGCTCGCCGGTGGCGTAGAGCGCGAACAGGCCCGCGAGCAGCGGGATGTAGCGCACGTGGGCGTCGGTGCGCGTCGAGACGGCAAGCAGCGCCACGGAGCAGACGAATGCGAGCACCAGCGAGAGCAGTCCGCCGCCGGCGAGGCCGGTGAGAAACCCGCGCAGGGTGCCGTCGGAATCCAGAAGCGCGATGAACACCAGGACACCGAAGATGTCGGACACGGAGCTCTCGTAGATCACGAACTCCCGGGTGCGCTCCTCGAGAAAGTGGCTGCTCGGTATCGCGATGGTGCTGCTCATCACCGCGAACGGGGTGGCGAGGAGCACCCCTTGGAGGTAATTCATGCCGAGCGCGTGGACCGCAATGAGCGCGAATACCGCGGTGCACAGGAGGAACGCCATCACCGCCTCGGCGAAGGCGGTCGCGGCGAGCTTGATGCGCTCGCGCCGCAGCTCGATATCGAGCGCGCCTTCGAGCACGACCAGTACCAGGCCGATGGCCCCGGCGATCGGCACCATGCTCTTCAGTTCCTCGTCCACCACACCCACGGGGCGCAGCAGCGGCTCGGCCACGACGCCGAGTGCGATCATCACGATCACCGAGGGGACGCCGGATCGGCGGTCGAGGTGCTCCACGGCAAACGCGGCGAGCAGGAACCCCGAGGCGATCAGGATCGCGAGGTAAATCACCCGGGTCCTCCTGTGGCCGGCGCGCGCCCGGCCGGTCGTCTGGCCGGATTCAGTCTAGCAAGGGGCCCCGGACGATGACAGCACGCCGGGTCGCTGATTTTCAAGCGCAGCAGGGCAGTGCGGTTGCGGCTGAGGTCCGCTCCAGAGCGGACCGTGGGATAGGGCACCCCGGGGTTCAGGCCCTGCCAGTAGATCTTCTCGATGTAGGGGGCGGGGTTGTCGTCTTCGCGGGAATAGTTCATGCCCCGGGTCACCCGCGCCCAGTAGGCGGCCGTGTGCTTGAATCGGTACGCAGCCCGGTCCGCAGTGCGGTGGCCTCCTGTGAAGGCGGCCGCGAACGGCGCCGGCTCGATCGCCTCGTAGCGCCAATGCTTCCGCTTCAGATCGAATACGGCCGACATCGGGCGCTGGTAGGCATCGTAGATTGACAGGTGCCCGATGCCGAGGATGTCTTCAATCGTCGTCAGCACATTGACGGTCGAGTAGCGCTCACTGACCACCGCGTGATGTTTGACATACGGACCGACGAAATAGCAGACGCTGCGATGCGCATCGACATGATCCGGGCCATCCTGCGCATCGTCCTCGATGACGATGATCAGCGTGTCGTCGGCGTACGGGCTGTCAGCCACCGTCTGAACGAGGCGGCCGACCGCATAATCGTTGTCCGCGACCTGGGCTTCCGGCGTGTCGAGGCCATCGATCGACTGGCCGAAGTCCCCGAGATGATCGCGCATCAGCCGCACCAGGCTGAGCGCCGGCAGGTTGCCGCGGGCGACGTACTGCCTGAACTCCCGGTCCCACTCCGCTTCGCGGTAGTAATCGGGAAAGCGCGTGTCGAAGCCCCGGAAGTAGGGGTCCGTCACGGGGGCAAGCTGCGGGTTCGCCGCAAAGGCGACCCGCGTGCGGGTCTTGTAGGGCATCGGCACGAGCGGCACGGGATGAGTCCGGTTGAAGTACGGGTTCAGATCGAGCATGAACCCGTAATTGCGCACGGTGAGACCGGCCCGCATGGCCGCATCCCAGAGGTATCCCCGCTGGAGCTCGCCCCGCGGGCCGTCCGGAGCCGCCACGTTGGCCGTCCCGGGCAGGAGGTTGGGATCGTCCGGGTAGCCCGGCTCCTCCTTGCGGCGCGCCGCGAGCGAGCCGATGGCGACGTCGACGTTGCGATTGTCCCCTTCCCAGTCGTAGGAAAGCCCACGGTGGGCGTAATTGATCGCGAGCTCCTTGGCGCCGAGGTCCGACTCCATCGCCGAGGTGCTCCAGGGCCAGCCATTGCCGCTCACCTCGCCCGTGTCGTAGAAGTTGTCGAGCGTCACGAACTGCAGCGCGAGCGCATGGGCGTTCGGGGTCACCGCGCGTCCAAACTCCGCGAGGCGCGGATCTCCGTTGCCGACCTCGAGATCGCCGAGTTCCTGGTCGTAGGTGCGGTTTTCGCGCACGATGTAGATGATGTGCCGGATGCGCCGATGCAGCGCCTGCATCAGAGTGCGGTCCGCGGCATTTTCCCGGACATACAGGTGGTCGTTGGCCGCGACGGTGCGGGTGAGCTCGGAGAGGTCGCGCCCACGGGGAGTGGGCAGGCTCAGGAAGCCGGCCTTGGAGATCTGCAGGATGTACTGGTTGGACGCGCGGCAGCGCGCCCGCTGCGCGCTGCCGTGCTGGCTGGTGTCGCAAAATCCCGGGTTCGGTCCCGGGACGCTCTTGCCGTTGACGACGTAGAGCATTTTGCCGTCGGCGCTGACACTCACGGAGTTCGGCCAGTAGCCGGTCGGGAAGAGGCCAATGACGTGAGGGCGCCTGGCCTGCAAGGAGATGATCGCCACGGCGTTCTCGCCGCCGTTGGTGACATAGAGCCGATTGCCGTCGGGCGAGAGAGCGAGGCTGTTGGGGTCGACGCCGTGATAATAGGCGCCGGGGCGCATCAGGGCGGGCGGGGCAATCGTGCGGATCACGTGCACGACACGATTGTCGGCCGTGTCGATGACGGAGACCACATCGTCGTTGTCGCTGACCACGTAGAGGCGCGATCCGGAGCGATTGAGCGCCATGCGATTCGGGTTGCCCTTGACGGGAATGCGCGCGGCAACGTCGGGCCGGGCGCGCGCGAGATCGATGACATCGACCTGCCGATCGCGCATGCTCGACACGTAGGCGGTACGGTTTCCCTTGATCGCCACCCAATAGGGGTAGGTACCGCCGGGGCGCCCCCTGCCCGGCTGCAGGGACAGCCCGATGGGGGTGCCGCTCGGCAGTCCGTGCGAGAGCGGCACGATCGAGACCGAGTCATCGTAGAAGTTGGCCACCACGAGCCTCGAGCCATCGGCCGACACTGCGACGCCGGCCGCCTCGGGTTTCACATCGATGCCCTTGCCTTTGCGGTGACCGAGCTTGATGAGCGCCGCGGTATCTTCGGACCACCGGCCACGTCGGCGGACGAAAACATGCACATCGTCATCCACGCCACCGGAGACGTAGAACCGCCGGCCATCCGGTGAGAATGCGATGCCCATGTAGGTATTCGGGACGCGCAACACCTGCTCGGGCCTGGGCTGGTCCCGGCGGATGTCGTAGACGAACACGTACTCCTCGGAGTCGGACGGGATCATCCGGCCCATCCGGTCGAACAGTCGGTTGTAACCGCTGGTCAGAACGAGCAGGGTCTTGCCGTCGGGGCTCGCGAGCGTGGTGACGGCCTGCCCGGCGAGGTGGCCGGGGAATCGGCGCAGGTGGGGATCGAGGTGAGAGAACTGCGCGCCCGCGGCCGCAGCCGGGGTGATTCTCAGGCCGGAAGGGGCGATCGGGCGCCGCTCGGGACCGGGTGTCGCGAGCGCGTCTCGCGGGGTGGCCGCGAGCAACGCCAACCCGGTGATGAGAAAGAGGGCGGATGTTCTGCGGAATCGCATACGCGTCGCTCCCCGCAAGGCTGATCGAGCGGGGTAGCTTACAGCGCGCACGCGGTGCGTGAAACAGCCCGCTCCGCGCCGTCACGGCCTCGTCATCGAGTTGTCATGAGCATGCAACGCGCGGCGCCCGATGACGTGCCGCCGTGATCGGCAGGCCCATGGCGCATCTTGCCGCGATTCGTCGCACCTGGGATGGCGCGAGGGCGCAGACGGCGTAGACTCTTGGGTATCGCGTGCCATTCGGGAGAAGCTCATGGCCAGGATGCGAGCCGTTCAGGTCCCCAGGGCCAATGCGCCTTTCGAGCTCATCGAGCGCGAGGTTCCGCAGCCCGCCCACGGTCAGGTGCGCATCCGCGTGCAGGCGTGCGGCATCTGTCACAGCGATTCCTTCACCAAGGAGGGAATCTTCCCCGGCCTGCGCTATCCACGCGTGCCGGGACACGAAGTCGTGGGACTGATCGACGCGGTGGGACCGGAGGTCCCGGACTGGACGCCGGGCATGCGCGTCGGTGTTGGCTGGCAGGGTGGATATTGTGGCCATTGCGCGTCCTGCCGGCGCGGGGATTTCATCACCTGTCAGCGAGGCCAGATTCCCGGAATCACCTATGATGGCGGCTACGCGGACTACATGCTGGCGCCCTTCGAGGCCCTCGCCTCGGTTCCGCAGGAACTCTCCGCCGCCGACGCTGCCCCGCTCATGTGTGCCGGCATCACGACGTATAATGCGCTGCGGCACTGCGGAGCCCGGCCGGGCGATCTGGTGGCCATCCTCGGCATCGGCGGGCTCGGGCATCTTGGCGTGCAGTTCGCCGCCCGGATGGGCTTTCGCACCGTTGCCATCGCTCGCGGCGCCGACAAGGGCGTGCTCGCGAAGAAGCTCGGCGCCCGGCACTATATCGACACCACCGTGCAGGATATGGCCGCCGAGCTCACCCAGCTTGGCGGGGCGCGCGCCATTCTCGCCACCGTCACCGATGCCAGGACCATGTCCGCGGCCGTCAACGGGCTCGGTGTCGATGGCAGGTTGATGATCGTCGGCGCCTCCGCCGAGCCGATCGAGGTGCCTCCGCTCGCGCTCATCGCGGCAAGACGCTCTCTGCAGGGATGGCCGTCCGGCACTTCGAGCGACTCCGAGGACACACTCGCCTTCAGCGTCCTCGCGCAGATCCGGCCAATGATCGAGCAATACCCCCTCGAGCGGGCCGCCGAGGCCTACGATCACATGATGAGCGGCAAAGCGCGGTTCCGCGTCGTGCTCACCATGTCCTGAGATCGCGGCCCGGCCTCGCCGCGGGACAGGACTCAGGGGGGCGCGCACCGCTCCTCCCGATTCCCCTCCGGTGGGGTCATTTGCATCTGCACGCGCGTGACGGGCAGCGCGAGCTGCCCGCCATGCTCATCGATGATTCGCGCGGCGTTGAGCAGCACATCCTCCTGAATGGCCAGCGATTCGGCCCACCAGACCGTGTTGGCGAAGCAGTAGATCAGGATGTCGAGGGAATGGACGCCGTAATTGGTGAAGTAGACGAATTCGCCCTGCACCTTGCCCTGGACATGATCGATGCGCGGATGATTCGCGATGTAGGCGCGCAGGTCCGCCAGGATCGCGGGCAACCGTTCCACGTCCGAGTAGCGCAGCGGCAAAGTCTGCTGAATGCGCCTCGCCTGCATCCGCGGCGGCGTCTCGACCACACTCGTGTTGAATACATGGTTCGGAACGTAGTACGGGTACGTATCGAACCCCCGCAGTCTCGTCGAACGCCAGCCGATGTGCTCGACCGTTCCGGAGATGTTCATCGAGGGCAGCACGATCCACTCGCCGATCTTGAACGGCTGATCGAGGTAGATCACCACCGCGCCAAACAGGTTGGCCACGACGCCTTGGGCGGCGAAGCCGACGGCGATCCCCGCGATGCCGCCGACGGTGAGGAGGCTGGCGATCGGGAAGTGCAGCGTCCGCAGGATCATCAGTCCGATGAGCGTCAGCACTCCGAGGCGGGCGAATTTTCCAGCGAGGTCCTGGAGCATCGGATCGAGCGGACGGCCGCGCGGGCGCCGCACGAGCGGATAGATCTCGATCAGGTTCCAGCCCGCCCAGCCGACCACCGCGAGAATCCCGACGCGCAGCGACGGGTCGAGGATGCGGGAGAGCACCGGGGCATGAATGCGCTCATTGACTTGCGTGCCGATCAGATACGCCGCGCACAGCATGATCAGCGCGAGGGCGGGGGAGTGCGCGGCGCGATAGGTGGCCTCGCGAAGCGCACCGATGCGGCCTGCCGACTGATGGATGAGCCTGAGACCGGTCAGGCGCAGCACCACAACCAGGACGGCGGCCAGCACTGCGATGACGGTCGCGTGAACGAGCAGGACTCGATGCAGTTCGAACCATTTCGCTGCGAGCATAGGCGGGCCTCGGCGAAAGGAGGATGGTCCAGGTGTTGGCATGCCGCGACACTTGCGCCGCGGCGCGCCTCTTCATCAGCATACACTCGGCGGTCGCCGCGCGGCAGGTCGGATCCCGAATGGCGCTTGCCTCACGGCTCGAATTTCAGGAGGGTCGCCAGGAGCCCGGGCAAGCGCTCGTTCAGCTCCCTCCATCGCACGCACTCTATAGATCCACCACCAGCCTTGCGCCCCTGGCGCGCGAGCAGCACGGGAGGAATCGATCGCCTCGGGCGCGCTCTTCGGCGCTGAGGAACAGATCGCGGTGATCGGGCTCCCCATCGAGGACACGGAGCATGCACGCGCCACACACTCCCTGGCCGCACGAGGATTGGACGGGCGCGCCGGCTGCGGCGAGCGCTTCGAGCGCGGTCTGCCGGCCGCCCACGTGGATGATCTTCCCGGTCCCCGCGATCTGAAGATCGAACGCGACGTCATCCTCGCGGATCTGCCCGGCGCCGCCGAAGTATTCGCGATGGATGTGATTTTCGGGCCAGCCGAGCTGCCGCGCCGTCTCGATGACCCCGTCCATGAATCGTTTCGGTCCGCACGCGTAGAGGTGAGTGTCAGACCGCGGGGATGCGAGCACAGCGCGCATGTCGAGGCGGCGCGCTCCCGGCCCGGCACTGAAATAGAAGCGCACCCGGTCGGCATAGGGCGCGGCGAGAATCCGCTCGAGGAACGGGGCCTGCTCAGGTGAGCGGGCGCAGTAGTGCATCTCGAAATTCGCCCCGTCGACTGCCAGTTGCTCGGCCATGCAGAGGATGGCCGTGACGCCGATCCCGCCGGCAAGCAGCACGGAGTGCCGTGACACCGGCGCGAGGGGAAAGTGGTTTCTCGGTGGACTGATCTCGACCAGGGCGCCTTCATCGAGCTCATCGTGCATCGCGTGCGATCCTCCACGGGAGTCCGAAGCACGCAGCACGCCGATGAGGTAGCGATGCCGCTCTGAAGGAGGATTGCAGAGCGAGTATTGTCGGACGAGTGAAGGTCGAATGCGTACGTCGATGTGCGCTCCTGCACTGAATGCCGGCAGAGGGCGTCCCAGCGGGTGCACGAGCTCGAAGGAGCAGATCCCTTGCGCCTCCTCGCGGCGGCGCGCAACCCGCACCTTGAATGGTTTGCTCGCCCGCTCGCGCGCCGTGCGCCTCAGATAGGGACTGACGCCGGAGTAAAGCATCACCGGCAGGCCGAGAGCGGCCATGAACAGCAGCAACTGATAAGGCAGTCCGCCGACCAGTCCGGAGTGCAGCGCGAGCAGGTAGAGGTAGATCTTTCGGCCGCGGGGCGTGCCGCTGCCATAGGGACTGCGGCGCAGGACGGATCCCGTGTACGCATCGAGATAGAGGTAGGATTTGGCCTCCGCGTGCGGTATGCCTCGTTCCCTCACCGTCACCGCGATGGGATCACCCGGCGCCAGCGGAAAATGGATATTCAGCCAGCGCGCATCCGGAAAGGCCTGCTTCGAGCGCACCCAGGCCCTCTGCATCGAGATGCGCCGCGCGCCGGGCGGGGCCGGTGTGTGGGGTGGGGCCGGCATCGTGAGCGGTGAACCCGCCGCCCAGCCAATGAGATCGCGTACCGGCTGGAACGCCAGGGGCAGGGCGGTGATTGAAATCGCGAGCAACACCAGAAAGGTGTAAAGGCCGAGCACCTTGTGCAGGTTGAGGGTGCGGGCGGTCCCGGGAAGCTTCGGATTGAAGCGCGCGGCTGCCAGCAACCGCTCATGCCCGCGGGGCCACCAGAGGATCACGCCGCCGACGAGCAGCAGCACCAGGAAAAGCGCATCGCAGGTTCCGGCGATCGGCTTGCCGTCGCTCAGGAAGCGGAAGCGGTGCAGTCCATCGAAGAAGCCGAAGAAGCCGCCGTACTGGTTCTGGGTCCCGAGCACCGCGCCCGTGCACGGATCGAGATAAACCAGATCGTCGTTGGAGAACTTCACGGCGATCGAGGCGGTGGCCTCGGGGGTCACTTCGATGCTGTAGAGGGTGTCGTGCGGATGAGCGGCGCGCGCCAGCGCGGCAAGCCGATCGAGCGGCAACGGATCGTGACAGGCCGGGACAGTCAACAGGCGAGCGTAGACGATGCGCTCGAGCTCGGGGCGCATCACGAAACTCGCCCCTGTGAGCCCGAGAAAGGCGACCACGACGCCCACGCTGAGTCCCGACCATGTGTGCAATCGGTTCAGCTGCTTCTGGAAGGTGCTCTTCACGGCGGCCGCGGGATGAGGGGCATTCCCGCGCAATGTACCGGACTCGCCACGGGCTGCTCTAAACAAATCGGGCTATTGCCCCGACGGCGGACGCTGTCGAGCCCCACCCCGGCTGATGGCGCTTCTCGAACTCCTGCAGCACGAGCTCGCGGCTGTTCGAAGTCCGCCCGCGAGGCGCCCAGCTCGGGCCTGTGGAAGATGGCTCGCGACTCCGCAGCGCCTCGAGCGCGGTGCTAAGCTCCGGGGCGGTGTGCCTCGAGTCGCGCAACGCCGTCCATCCTCGCCCGCCACCTGGTGAGTTCCTTCTCTCAGAGGGCTATTCCGTGAGTCAGACCGAAATGCTCTTTACCCTTGCCGATCTGCAGGCGGCATCCGAGCGGGTGCATCGGGTCGTGCCGCCGACAGCCCAGTATGCCTGGCCTCGATTGGCGGCGGCAACGGGTTGCCGGGTCTGGGTCAAACACGAAAATCACACGCCCACGGGTGCATTCAAAGTGCGGGGAGGGATTGTCTACATGGACGCTCTGCGCGGCGCGAATCCGGCACAGGGTGTCATTACGGCCACTAGGGGCAACCACGGGCAGTCGGTGGCGTTCTCGGCGGCCCGTGCAGGCCTCTCGGCCGTGATCTACGTGCCTAACGGCAATGCAGCCGACCAGAACGCCGCCATGCGGTCATTCGGCGCGACGGTCATCGAGCACGGCCGCGACTTCGACGAGGCGCGTGTGGAATGTGCGCGGGTCGCAGCCGAGCGCGGTCTGCATTTTATTCCGCCGTTCCATCGAGATCTCGTCAGAGGTGTCGCCACCTACGCGCTCGAGCTCTTTCAAGCTGTGTCCGCAGTCGATACGGTATACGTCCCCATCGGCATGGGCTCGGGCGTCTGCGGTCTCATCACGGTGCGCGATCTGCTTGGGCTCACCACGGAGATCGTGGGCGTCGTGGCCCGCAACGCTCCCGCCATGGCGCTCTCGTTCGAAGCCGGCCGCCCGGTGCCGACGGACTCCGCCCGCACGTTCGCCGATGGCGTGGCCACGAGACAACCCGATGAGCACGCATTCGCAGTGATCCGGCGCGGTGCCGCCCGGATCGTGCAGGTCGGCGAAGATGAGATCGCCGAGGCGGTGCGTCTTTACTTTCGCACCACTCATCAGGTCGCCGAAGGCGCCGGCGCGACGCCGCTCGCCGCGCTCATGCAGGAACGCGAGCGGATGGCGGGCAAGACCGTCGCAGTGATTCTGACCGGCGCCAACATCGACGGGTCGGTGTATCAACGGATCCTGGCGGGCGAGACGCCGCTTGCCGGGTAGGCTCACCGGCCAGGCGGTGGACCGGAGGCTACCGGGTCGAAGTGCTCGACATGGGGCGGCTGCTCGAAGAATGATCCGATGAGGGCACGCCATTCGGCGAACGCCGGTGATTGGCGAAATCCCACCGTGTGCGCCTCGAGGGAGTCCCATTCGACGATGAGGACGAAGCGCCCCGGAGATTCGTGACAGGCGAGGATCTGGTGGCGACGGTAGCCGCCCGCCTTGGCGAGCACAGTATCCGCCGCTCGCGTAATGGCCTCGCAGAAGGCATCCCGCGCCTCGGGGCGCACTTTGATATCCGCAATCTCGATCGTCATGCAATCACCCTCGGTCTGCTTGTCTTGGTGACCGGCAACCGCGCCCGCGCCGAAGGAGGTGTAGCCGGTGATGAAACGGGTGGCGCCGACAGCTCAGCGCGCAGATGCGCGCCCAGGGCTTGGACCCGGGCAAGCGCTGTGCGAAGGGGGTGCGGGGCCGTCCTCGCCGCCGAGCGCTTTGAGGATCGGGCAGTCGGACGGCTCGCCATGTCCGGGGCAGGTGTCGACCAAAGTGGAGAGTGCATCCCGCATCCGCACCAGGGCGGCGATACGTTCCTCGACGTCTGCGAGCTTCATCTGCGTCGCACGCTTGACTCGCGCAACGTCGCGCGCCTTCGAGAGCGCGAGCAGCTCGCCGATCTCCTTGAGGGAGAAGCCCAGCACCTGAGCGCGCCGTATGAAACGCAGCCGCCTCAGCTCGGCTTCACCGTAGCGGCGGTAGCCGGACTCGAGCCGACTCTTGGGCGTGAGCAGGCCGCTGCGCTCGTAGTAGCGCACGGTGTCGATGCGTACTCCCGCCCGTTTGGCGAGCGCCCCAATGCCGAGGTTTGTCATGGTGTACTCCCGGTGACGGTCTCAGAACGCAGCCGGCGCCCTGGACCAGGGTCCAGAGTCAAGCCTATCGCCTGGGGCGGATATTGGCCAGGTGAAAGATACGTACACGCTTCTTACGCTCCCGGGTGGTGATCCGCACAATGCACAATTGACTCTGGAGCCTGCTCCAGGGATTAGGGTGATGGCTGTGAAACGCACGATCATCATGGGCGTTCTCGTGGCGCTTGCCGCGGGGGCGGGCTTTCTCGCAGGGGTCGATCTCGCCTCGAGGGGCGGGGCGCGCAGGCAGAGCATCCCGGAAAGAACGGCCGCCTCCGCCGCCAGGGCAGCTCACGGAGCGCGCAGGATTCTCTACTGGTGGGATCCGATGATCGGACCGTCATCGATCTCGCCGCAGCCGGGCCTGAGCGCCATGGGCATGAAGCTCGTGCCGGTCTACGCCCCGACAGGTGCCTCGGGCCGGGGCGAAGTGACCATCGACCCGGCCATCCAACAGAGCCTCGCGATTGAAACGAGTCGTGTGCGGCTCGGCTCGTTGCACAAGAGCGTGCGCACCGTGGGCTATGTCCGTCAGGCAACTCCCGTGAGCTACGCGGTGACGGTGCGTGTGAACGGCTGGATCGGAACCCTCTACGCCGCCACCGATGGCACGGCGATCCGCAAGGGAGATCCGCTGTTTACGCTCTACAGCCCGCAGCTTCTTGCCGCGCAGGAGGAACTGCTCGCCGCGGCGCAGAACCGCGCCCTCGCGCGCGATCCGCAATCGGTCGCCGAGGCGGGACGTCTCTACCGGTCCATCGAGCGGCGTCTGCTGTATCTCGGGGTGAGCGCGGCTCAGCTCGAGCACATCGCCGCCACGGGCAAGGCACGGGAGTACCTGACCTTTCTCAGCCCGGTATCCGGGTACCTGGCGCGGGTGTCGGTCCGCCAGCACTCCTACATCCAGAGCGGCCGCCCGGTCATGCGGATCGAGCAGCTCGGCACCGTCTGGCTCGATGCGCAGGTCTATGACAACCAGCTGCCGTGGGTGAGGCTCGGGGAGAGAATGCGGGCCCACATCGCCTCGGATCCCGGTCGGGTCCTGACAGGCAGGATTTCGTTCATCGATCCAAACGAGGATCCACGAACGCACACCGTCACGGTCCGGGCGCAACTCGCCAATCCCGGCGGGCTGCTGCGGCCCGGAATGTATGCCCTCATCGACATTGCGGCCACACCGCTCGCCAACGTTCTGTTGGCTCCCGCATCGGCGATCCTGCACACGGGGACCGGTGAGGTGGCGCTGCTCGCGCAAGGTCACGGCCGATTCATGCCGCGCAAGGTGACCACCGGCCTCACGGGGAGCGACGGGACGGTGCAGGTGCTCTCGGGTCTGAAGGCGGGTGAACGCGTGGTGACCAGTGGCCAGTTCCTGATCGACGTCGAATCGAACATGAGCGAACTCACCACCAAGCTCGTGGCGGGAGAGAAGTCGATGCATCATGCCGCGACCTCGGGCGCACACCCGACGGCCCACTCGGGCGGCTGACCGGTCGCGCGCAGACACCATGATCCGCAAGCTCATCGAGCTCTCGATCAAGAATCGCGGGCTGGTCCTTCTGCTCGGGCTGACGGTGATCGCCGTATCGGCCTGGATGGCCTTCCACAGCAAGCTCGACGCCGTTCCGGATCTTTCCGACACGCAGGTTCTCGTCCTGACCAATGACGTGGGCGAGCCGCCCGATGTGGTGCAGAACCAGGTGACCTATCCGCTCGAGACCGCGCTTCTCGGAGTGCCCAGGGTCCAGGCCATCCGCGGCGAGAGCATGTTCGATTACTCGCTGATCCACGTGATTTTTCAGCCGGGAACCGATCTGTACTGGGCACGAAGCCGGGTGCTGGAGTACCTGAACTACGCGAGCGCCGAGCTGCCCCGGGGCGTCAAGCCGCAGCTGGGCCCGGATGCCACGGGCGTCGGCTGGGCGTACCAATATGCGCTGCTTTCCGGTTGGTTTTGCGACCGATATCCCCAAGGGATCTGGCGTGATGCGGCCCGCGGCAAGTGGTACGGCTCCCGCGGCGAGGCGCCGCCCGCCGTGCGTGCCCGCCTGACCCGGGTGCGGGGCTTCACGCACGGCGGCGCCTGTCCGCTCGATGGCAGTCCATTGAGGAAATCGGACGTCGACCTGGCCGGCCTTCGCAGTCTGCAGGACTGGTTCGTACGCTTTGAGCTCGAGGCGGTGCCCGGAGTGGCGGAGGTCGCACCCCTGGGCGGATTCGTCCGCGAATACCAGGTGATCATCGACCCCAACCGGATGCGCGCCTACCACCTGTCCATTGCGCAGATCCGCAGCGCCATCCGGGACTCGAACGACGATGTCGGCGGCTCGGTCGTCGAGCAAAGCGAGCTCAGCTACATGGTGCGCAGCCGCGGCTATCTGAAGAACCTCAGGCAGCTCGGCGAGGTGCCGGTCGGAGCAGAGCGCAACGGTACGCCGATTCTCCTTCACGATGTCGCGACGCTGCAGCTCGGCGGGGCGCCGCGCCAGGGGCTCTGTGATTGGGACGGGAAGGGCGAGGCGGCCTGCGGCATCGCAGTGGTGCGCTTCCACGGCGACACCTACCGGGTCGTCGAGGCCGTCAAGCGCACGCTCGCGCGGATTCGGCGCAGCCTCCCCCCGGGGGTGCTCGTGCGCACCGGCTACGATCGCACGCTCCTCATCAACCGCGCCATTTCCACCCTGTCCGACACGCTCACGGAAGAGATGATCGTGGTCGCCCTGGTGTGCATCTTCTTCCTGCTCCACGGCCGCAGCGCGCTGGTCGCGATCATCGTCATCCCGACCAGCATGCTGATCAGTCTCGCGATTCTCTATCTCATGGGCGTGAGCGCCAACATCATGAGCCTGAGCGGCATCGCGATCGCCATCGGCGTCGTGGTCGATTCGGCGATCGTCACCGTGGAGAACTCCCACCAGCACCTCAATGGCGAGGACATCCGGGTCCGAAGCGGCGAGAGCCCCCGGGAGCGCTGGCGGATCATCCTGCAGGCGGCCGCCGAGGTGGCGCCGAGTCTTTTCTTCAGTCTGCTCATCCTCACGGTGAGCTTCCTGCCCATCTTTATGCTGCCGGGTGAGAGCGGCCGGATGTTCACGCCGCTCGCCCTGACGGGCACCTTCGCCATGGGCGCCGCGGCCATCGTATCGATCACGCTGATTCCGGTGCTGATGGTGTATTTCATCAGGCCGACCCTGTTTCCCGAGCGATGGTCAGCCCGCCTGCAGGTTGCGCTCGCGATCGCGCTCGCCGCGGCCGCCGGCACGGCGGCGTTCATCCTGGCTGCGCACTCGCCGCTGCTTGTCCGGCATCGCTGGACCGCGACGCTCGCGATCGTGGCGCTGATGCTGCTGCTCACCGTCCCGCAGCGCATCATTCACGAGCAGCACAATCCCATCAGCCGGGCGCTGCAGGAGGGATTCGCGCCGGCGTTCCGGATGGGGATCCGCCATCGCTGGGTGCTCATCCCGGTCGCGGCCGCGTTGGTGCTGTCCATCCTTTGGCCGCTCTCGCACCTCGGCACGCAGTTCACGCCGCCGCTCTGGGAAGGCGATCTCGAGTACATGCCGACGACCTATCCCGGGATCGGAATCACCGAGGCACGGGCCATCCTGCAGCAGACCGACAAGATCCTCATGCGATTCCCGGAGGTCGCGAGCGTATTCGGCCAGTCGGGGCGGGCGGATACCGCCACGGACGATGCGCCACTCGGCATGCTGGACACCATCGTGCATCTGAAGCCGCGGGACACGTGGCCCTACGCGGCGGTCACGAGGTTCTACGCGCGCTGGCCGCACTGGCTGCAGTGGCCGTTCCGTCACACTTTCTGGCCCGACAGAGGCCGGGTGTCGGTCGAGCAGCTCGAGAACGGCTATACGGATACGGCGGGCACGTTTCACGAGGGCCTCAATCAGGCGCTCGACATCCCGGGCCTGCCGGCGTATTGGACCATGCCGGTCGCCAATCGCACCAACATGGTGAACAGCGGCAGCAAGACCCTGATCGGCATCCGGGTGAGCGGCCCGAACTTCGGCGAGCTCGGCCGGCTCTCGAACGAGATCGCGCGCGCGATCACACCGGTGCGGGGCACACTGGGCGCCATCGCCGATCAGCCGCTCGGCGGCTACTACCTCGACATCAAGGTGAGACGCGACATCGCGGCGCGCTACGGGTTGACCGTCGGCGCCGTCCAGCGCGTCATCAGCCTGGCGATCGGGGGCGAGAGGATCGGCACCATGGTGCTCGGTGTCGAGCGCTATCCGATCAACCTGCGCTATCCCGTCAATCTGCGCGATCGGCCCGATGCGCTGCGCGAGCTGCCGATCATGCTGCCCGGCGGCGGCAGCATTGCGCTCGGAATGGTCGCAACGATCCGCTACGATGCCGGACCGCCCTCCATCGACAGTTACGACACCCGCACCGTCAACTACATCAATGTGACCACCCGGGTGTCGGATGTCCTCGGCTATGTCCATCGCGCCGATGCCGCCATCGCCCACGGAGTGACACTGCCGCCGGGGTACACCTACGAGTGGATCGGGCAGTTTCAGCAGATCCGCGCCGCCGATGCGAGACTTGCGCTCGCCGTCCCGCTCACCCTGCTTGCGATCATCGTGCTGCTGTTCCTCGCCACGGGAGACTTCCTGCGCGTGCTCGGTGTGCTGCTCGCGGTCCCCTTCGGGCTCGTCGGGGCATTCTGGGGCCTGTGGCTCATGCACTATCAACTGTCCGTGGCGGTCTGGGTGGGCATCATCGCCCTCGCCGGGCTCGCGGCGGAGATGGGCCTGGTGCTGCTGGTGTATCTCGATGTGAGCGTGCGGGATTTCCGGGAGAGCGGCCGGCTGCGCGGCCGCGCCGATCTGCTCGAGGCGGTTCACACGGCGACGGTGCGCCGCATCCGGCCGAAGACGATGACCGTGTCGGCGGCGCTGGTGGGGCTCGCGCCGCTGCTGTGGGCCCGGGGCGCGGGAGCGGACATCATGCGTCACCTCGCCGTGCCCATGATCTTCGGTCTCATCACGAGCTTCGTACTCGAGCTGCTGGTGTTGCCGACGCTCTATTACATGGTGATGAGTCATGCGCTCGCGCATGAATTCGAGCCGCATGGGCCGCGGGACGGCGGGGAAGGGCGCCCGCGGCTGACTCCGGGGGATGGCGTATGAGTCGCGGGCTCCATAGCGGCCCATCGCCGTGTCGGTGCGCGCTGCTCACTTTCGCAGTGGCCGCCCTGTTGACGGGATGCACGTTCATACCTCGCGGAACGTCTGCGTTGCGGCACGAGGCGGTGCGGGCGGGGCGGCCGTTCGTCGAACCCCCGCCAGAGCGGCATCTCCCCCCGCTGTCCGCAGTGCCCACGGCAGGGGAGCTCGTCCATCGGGCATTGCTCGACAGCCCGGACGTCGAGGCCGCATATTGGCAGTGGCGCGTGGCCCTCGAGGCCGTGCCCCAGCGAGGGACCCAGGCGACGGTCCCCATGATCGGCGGCACCGTGTCTTTGAAAAACGGAGCGGCGAGCGCGGGCGGCGCCATGCTCGAGCTCGCCAACATGAGCAGCGCGCCGATCGAATGGCCGGGCAAGCCGCGTGCCGAGGCGCGGGCCGCGCTGCAGAGGGCGTATGCCGCCGGCTGGAAATTCCGCCGGGCGCAGTTCGCGGTGCGCCGACAGACGCTCGACGCCTGGCACACGCTGGTGGCGGACTCGGCGATGCTCGTGCTCCTGCGCCGGGACGCGGCGCTGCTCAGGGAGCTCGACGCCTTTGCGCGGGCGCGCATCGAGGCCGGCGCGGCATCGCCGACGACGGCTCTTGCGGTCGAGAACGAGCTGACCCGCGTGCGCGCGAAGATCGCCGCCGCCTCGGCGAAGTTGCCTGCCGACCGTGCCGCGGTCAATCGCGTTCTCGGCCGCCCGGTGCGGCGGCCGCTCGGTGTGCCGAGGGATCTTCCGCGCCAGACTCTGCCCCGGGGCGGCATGAGGCGCACGTTGGCGCTCGCGGTGCGCCGTAATCCGGATCTGGCCGCGTTGCGCCGCGACATCCGCGCCGGACGCATCGACATCGAGCGCGCCAGGATGAGTTACATTCCCGATTTCACGCTGTCGGCGGCGAGCAGCCTCGATGGCATCACGCAGAACCTCGGCGGCGCGCTCATGTTGCCCTTCGTCCGCTACCAGGCGATCAATGCCGCCATCCGGCAAAGCCGCGACCGGTTGCGCGAGACCGAGGCGCAGCTGCGGAGCCGGCGGCTCGGCATCGCCGCGCGGCTCCTCACGGATCTCGTGATGATCCGGGGGGACACCCGGCAGATCGACCTGTACGAGGGCGATTTCCTGCCGCGCCTCGCGCGCATGGCCGCCTTCGCTCGCACGGATGTCGAGCAGAGCCGGGCGGCGCTCGAGGAGCCGGTCCGGATCGAGCGCACGCGGGTGCAGGTGCAAGAGGCGGTTCTTGCGCTGCGGCTCGATGAGGCCGAGCGTCTCGCTGACATGGAGGACCTCGCCGCCGTGCGGCTCGCGGGCGCGGCGCAGGGTTAAGATGAGACGCCGGTTGGTGAAACCGATTCGAGGACGACAATGACCGATTCAGCCTCTTCGGCGAGCGTTACGCCGCGGACCACGAGCGAGATTACGTGCCCGAAGTGCGGGGCGCGCCACTCGGAGGTCATGCCCACGGACGCCTGCCTCTACTATTACGAATGCACCGCGTGCGGCGCCGTGTTGACGCCGAAGGCGGGCGATTGCTGCGTGTTCTGCTCCTACGGATCGGTGCCGTGCCCTCCCGTGCAGCTCGCGGGCCGGTGTTGCGGTGATGCCGAGGCCAGGGGGCATTGAGGGTTGGCGTGCAGGTTGAGACGATGAGCCCCGATCGCGCGCGGAGTCGCGCCCGGGGCTGGTTCGCGCATCAAGCCGGTCCGGGCTATCCTTACGACAGTGCTTCCAGCCACTCCGCCAGCGGCAGGGTCTTGATGCCGGAGCGCTCCTGGGGGCGCTGCAGATTGAGCACGAGCTGGATCGATTCCTTCGGATTGAGCTTTCGGGTGTAGTAGCCGAGCGATGGGCTGGCCGCGCCATCCGAAACCTTGACCTCGATCAGGCAGTGAACGCGGCGGTTCTGAGTGACGACGAAATCCACCTCGCGTCCTTCACGGTCACGCAGATAGAAGAACTCCCAGCTCTCCCCCCTGGCGTCCCTGCGGAACTGCCTAAATTTGAGCAGACAGCAGGCGACCAGGTTCTCGAGTCGGGCGCCACCGGTCTCGTCGTATGCGGCAGCGCAATCGAAAAGTACAGCTTCCGGTCCTTGCGTATGCTTCGCGACAGGCTTCTCGAGTAGGGCGGCAGCAGGAAGATCGGGTAGAGTTTCTCCAGGAGCTCGACCCATGATTTCGCGGTCGGCGGAGAAATCCCGAGAGCTCGCGCGAGAGGTTGTCGTAATTCGCAGGTCCACCGACGCGCTCGCGCAACAGTTCCACGAGGTCGGCGGGGCCGCGCCAGGAACTGACTCGAGAGAGATCATGCAAGTCTTCACGAGTGACCAGCTCCATCCTGTCGTTGCGCAGCCGTGCCGCTTCGCGCGGCGCGAGAAACGCCTCCGGGAATCCGCCTGCTTCGAGCAGCCGTGTCAGGCGCGACCGCAGATCGAGCTGCGCAAGGAATGCCTTTGATTCGGCAACATCAAGCGGATGCAGCCGGTAGAAATAATGGCGGCCGGTGAGGGCATCGCCCGTCCGGGGCAACGCATCGAGCTTGGCGCTGCCCGTGACGAGCATGGGCGGACGGTTGTGATACTCGTCTGCAACCCCTTTCAGGAGATTTTTCCACTTGGGAGCCTTGTGGAGCTCGTCGAGGACCAGGAGCGATGCGTCTTTCGGCCAGGCCGTTTTTCCCCGTACCTCGGAACCGCGCATCTCGATGGGCAGGCTGTCGATCCCAAGCGCCCGCCCAAGACCGAAGTCGAGCCGCAAGGCAGGGTCGAGGGCGCTGCGCGCGGTGCTACCGCCTTGCGCGCGATTCAGGAGGAGATTGAAGTCGCGGCTCCGAAAGTGGCCGGAAACTGTCCGACGACCGTGCGTTGAGCCTGGAGGTGCGCGTAAGCTTTTGATATAAGGGCGCTCCCCATGGGATTACGGGTCTTCTCGTCCCTTCGGGGCGCCGATTGGGGCGTTCAAATGCGTTCCTGGCGCATGGGTCGGATCCTGGGGATTCGAATCCTCGCTCCGAGTGGAATATGCTGCCGCGCGGTCGCCCCAGGGGACTGTCCGGAATGGACACCGGCAAATTGGCGCTCCCTACGGGATTCGAACCCGTGTTACAGCCTTGAGAGGGCTATGTCCTGGGCCTCTAGACGAAGGGAGCGCTGACCGAGGGCCGGCTTCAGGAGCGCGGTATTATATGGATCCCAGTTCATTGCTCAAGCAGAAAGCGCAGAATTGAATTCTTCCCAAGAGCGCCTGATGGCGCCCACCCCACCGCGGGTCATTCCTCGGGCGGAGCATATCGTCTCCCGCTCCCATATCTCTCCGAATGCCCTGCGGGTGCTGTACCGCCTGCGCGACGCGGGCTTCCAGGCCTTTCTGGTCGGCGGCTGCGTGCGGGACCTGCTGCTCGGCCTCGACCCCAAGGACTTCGATGTCGCCACGGATGCGCTGCCGGAGCAGGTCAAGCGCCTGTTCCGCAACTGCCGCCTGGTGGGCAGGCGGTTCCGCCTGGCACACGTCTTCTTCGGCCAGGAGACCATCGAAGTCGCCACCTTCCGGGCCAGCACCGCCCCCTCCCAGGGCGAGGAGCCGGAGATCGAAGAGGAGGAAGTCGAGGAGGCCGAGGGGGAGGAGGGCGAGATCCTCGACCTCGGCGGGCCGGTGACCGAGCCCCGGGCGGCCCGGTACGAGGCCACGCACGCTCCCGTGGGCGTGATCCAGGAGGGCGACCTCGATCCGGACGCGGTGCGGATGTTCGATGAGACCGGCCGCATCCTGAGGGACAACGTCTACGGCACCATCAACGACGATGTGTGGCGGCGGGATTTCACGGCCAATTCCCTTTATTACAACGTCGCCGACTTCTCCATCTGGGACTACGTGGGGGGCGTGGAGGACATCGCCGCCCGGCGCCTGCGCCTCATCGGAGATCCCGAGACGCGCTACCGCGAGGACCCGGTGCGGATGCTGCGGGCGGCGCGATTCGAGGCCAAGCTCGGCTTTCAGATCGACCCCGCGACGGCCGAGCCGATCGCGCGGCTGAGGGAGCTTTTGGGCGGGGTGCCACCGGCGCGCCTCTTCGATGAGACCCTGAAGCTGTTCCTGACGGGACACGGCGCCCGCAGCCTCGAGGTGTTGCGGCGCCGCGGCCTGCTCACGGCGCTGATGCCCAATGTGGAGGCCTACCTCGCCCGGCATCCGGGGAGCCTCGTCGAGAAGCTGCTGCTCAAGGGGCTCGCCAACACCGATGCGCGGGTGGGTGCGGGCCGGCCCGTGGCGCCCACTTTTCTTCTCTCCGTGCTCCTCTACGGCCCCATTGCCCAGATCATCGAGGCCATGCCGCCGAGCCGCTGGCATGAGCTCTCGGCCATCCTCGAGGCCTGCGACCAGGCGGTGCGCGAGGCCCAGACGCACATCGCCATTCCGAAGCGCCTGGCGCTCGGTGTGCGCGAGATGTTCGCGATGCAGCCGCGCCTGGAGTATCCGCGGGGACGCAGGGCGCTGCGTCTTCTGGCTCACCCGAAGTTCCGCGCCGGGTACGACCTGTTGCTGCTGCGTGCGGAATTCGGCATGGCCTCATCCGATGTCGCGCGGTGGTGGACGCAGCTGCAGGAAGCCTCCGGCGAGGAGCGGGAGCGCATGGCCGACGCGCAGGGTCAGGGCGGCGAACGGCCGGCGGGCCAGAAATCCCGTCGCCGACGCCGGCCACGGCGGCGCGCCCCAGGCCCTACATGACCGCCCTGCCGGTCTGGCGGCCGGCGTACATCGGCATCGGCAGCAACCTCGAGGAGCCGCGCTCGCAGGTGATGCGGGCCTGGGAGCGCCTGCAGCACCTGCCCGACACCCGGGCGGTGCGCCTGTCGCCGCTCTACCGGTCGCGGCCGTTCGGTCCGCTCGCGCAGCCGGACTTCGTCAATGCCGTGGCGGGGCTTCTCACGCGGCTCGACGCCCGCGCCCTGTTCGGGGCGCTCAAGGCGATCGAGGCCGCCCTGGGCCGGCAACCCGGGCCACGCTGGGGGCCGCGCGTCATCGACCTCGACCTGCTGGTCCATGGGGATGAGCGCCGCGCCGAGCCTGATCTCATCCTCCCTCACCCCGGGATAGTGGAGCGCAATTTCGTTCTGTATCCTCTCGCGGATATCGCCCCGGATCTCGATGTGCCCGGGCTCGGCCCGGTGAGCGAGCTCAAAGCCCGGCTCGCACCCGAGGGACTTGGGCGTCTCGAACAATGAGAGCGTGAATGACGGCCGAGCGCCGCACGGGAGACCATGGCAGCTGAGCACCAGTTCATCGTGGTGGAAGGGCCGATTGGGGTCGGCAAGAGCAGCCTCGCGCGATTGCTTGCCGGGAGTCTCTCGGCGCAGGCCGTGCTGGAGGATGCCGCCCAGAACCCCTTCCTCGAGCGCTTCTACAAGAGCCCGCGGGCGGGGGCGCTGCCGGCGCAGCTGTACTTCCTGTTCCAGCGCTGCCAGCAGCTCGCCGCGCTCAACCAGAAGGACATGTTCGCCCCGGTGCGCGTGACGGACTACCTGTGGGAGAAGGATCGCCTCTTCGCGCGCGTCACCCTCGATGATGCGGAATTCGCGTTGTATGAGCAGGTGAGCGGCCGCCTCGATGTGCACCCGCCGAAGCCCGATCTCGTGGTGTACCTGCAGGCGCCGGTGGATGTGCTGCTCGAGCGCATCGGGCGGCGCGCCATCGGCTACGAGCAGTACATCGACCGGGAATACCTGGTGCGGCTGAACGAGGCCTACGCGCGCTTCTTCCACGAGTACGAGTCGGCGCCGCTGCTCATCGTGAACGCAGCGGCGATCGATCCGGTCAACAACCCGGCCGATTACGAGGAGTTGCTCGGCGCGATCCGGCGCATGAGGCGCGGGCGCCTCTATTACAACCCCATGGGCAACCCCATGGGGGCCCGCGCCGTCTAGGCCCCGCACCCTGGTACACTTCGAGACATGTACACCCACCTGCAGCTTCGCGACACGGAGCGCCAGCCGGTCTCACTCGGCACGCTGGCGCGCATGAAGGAGGAAGGGCGCAAGATCGCGAGCCTCACCTGCTATGACGCGAGCTTCGCCGTCCTGCTCGATGCGGCGGACGTCGATGTGGTGCTGGTGGGTGATTCGCTCGGCATGGTGATCCAGGGCCGTGACACCACGGTGCCGGTCACGATGGATCACATGGTGTATCACTGCAGCATCGTGGCACGGGGACTGCACCGGCCCCTGCTCATGGCCGATCTGCCGTTCATGAGCTATCCGTCGAAGGAGCGGGCGCTCGAGAACTCCGTGCGCCTGATGCAAGACGGCGGCGCGCAGATGATCAAGCTCGAAAGCGGCGCCGGCCAGTGCGACATCGTCGAGTTCCTGGCGAGTCACGACATCGCCGTGTGTGCGCACCTCGGGCTTCGGCCCCAGTCGGTGCACAAGACCGGCGGCTTTCGGGTGCAGGGCCGGCAGGAGGAGGCCGCGGCACGCATGATCGAGGACGCGAAGCGGCTCGAAGCCGCGGGCGCGGACATCGTGCTGCTCGAGTGCATCCCGGCGGAGCTCGGCCAGACGATCTCCGCGGCGCTCAGGGTTCCGGTCATCGGCATCGGCGCAGGCCCCCATACGGACGGACAGATCCTGGTGCTGTACGACATTCTCGACATCACGACGGGGCGCAAGCCGCGCTTCGTGCGCAACTTCATGACCGGGGCGGCCGACAATCTCGATGCCATCAAGCGCTACGTCGAGGCGGTGCGTTCCGGCGCCTATCCCGCTCCCGAACATTGCTTCTGAGGCGATGCGAACCCTCACCGCCATCGCGGAAGTCCGCGCCCAGGTGCGCCTATGGCGACACTCCGGCAAGCGCGTCGTCTTCGTCCCGACCATGGGCAACCTGCACGCCGGACATCTCAGCCTGATCGAGGCCGCGCGCGCGTACGGCGATCACTTCGTCGCGAGCATTTTCGTCAACCCGATGCAGTTCGGACCCAACGAGGACTTCGCGCACTATCCGCGCACCCCCGAGCGCGATGCGCGGATGCTGCGCGAGGCCGGCTGCGATCTGATGTTCATGCCGGATGTGGCCGAGATGTACCCCCACGGCGAGCAGCGCGCCACGCGGGTCGAAGTGCCGGGCTTGTCCTCCATCCTGTGCGGGGAGTTCCGGCCGGGGCACTTCGAAGGGGTCGCCACCGTGGTGGCCAAGCTCTTTCACATCGTCGAGCCCGATGCGGCGGTGTTCGGCGAGAAGGACTTCCAGCAGCTGACCATCATCCGCCGAATGACGAGCGAGCTGTGCATACCGGTCGAGGTCATCGCCGCGCCCACGGTGCGCGATGCGGACGGACTCGCCATGAGCTCGCGCAACCAGTACCTCACGGCCGAGGAACGGGCCCGCGCGCCCGTCATCTTCCGCACGCTGCAGGGGGCCGCGCGTCGTCTGAGCGCCGGCGACCAGGACCACGCCGGGATCGAGCGCGCGGGGATCCGGGCGCTCGAAAGCGAAGGTCTGCGGCCGGATTACTTCTCGGTGCGCTGCGCGGATGATCTCGCGCCCGCCCAGGCCGACACCCGCCGGCTCGTCGTGTTGACCGCGGCCCGCCTCGGCAAGGCGCGGCTCATCGACAACATCCAGGTCATGCGTTAGGGGCGGCGCTGCGCGTGGCGCCTTGACGCTGGCGCGCGAGCGCCCACTCGATATGTTCCCGCACGAGCGCCGAAGCGTCATTGCGGCGCCTCTCGAGCGCCTCGGTCGCGGCGGCGCTCGCCGGTGCATTGCCGAGCGCCACCGCGACGTTGCGTGACCAGCGCTCGTAGCCGATGCGGTAGATGGCCGAGCCGCGCATGCGCTCATCGAACTCGGCCGCGCTCCACCTGAACAGTTCCGTCAGCCGCGGCGCATCGAGGCCCAGACGTACCTTGAAGTCCGGGTGCGCCGCGGCGCGCGCAAACTTGTTCCACGGGCAGACCAACTGACAGTCGTCGCAACCGTAGATGCGATTGCCGAGGGCCGGGCGCAGCTCCCTCGGTATGGCGCCGCCGTACTCGATGGTCAGATACGAGATGCAGCGGCGCGCATCGAGCCGGTACGGCGCCACGATGGCCGCGGTGGGGCAGGCCGGGAGGCAGGCCGTGCAGCTGCCGCAGTGGGCGCTCGCGGGCTCATCGGCCGGCAGCGGCAGGTCGGTGAGGATCTCCCCGAGGAAGAACCAGGAGCCCGCATCGCGGGCGATGAGGTTGGTGTGCTTGCCGATCCAACCGAGGCCGGCGTTGCGCGCCAGCGCCTTCTCGAGCACCGGCGCGCTGTCGACGCAGACGCGGTAACCGAAGGGTCCGATCCGTCCGGCGAGCTCCTCGGCGAGCCTCGCCAGCGTTCTGCGCAGCACCTTGTGGTAGTCGCGCCCCAGGGCGTAACGGGAGATGTATCCGGCCTCGGGATCCGCGAGCGCCTGCGCCGCCCCGCGCGCCTCGGCGGGCCAGTAATCCATGCGGGCGCTGATCACGCGCACGGTGCCGGGAACGAGCTCCTGGGGGCGGCTGCGCTTGCTGCCGTGCCGTTCCATGTAGCGCATGTCGCCGTGAAAGCCCGCCTCCAGCCAGCGCAGCAGGTGCTGCTCGTCCTCGGGGATCTCGACGCTTGCGACGCCGAGGGCGCCGAAACCGAGTTCGCGGGCGCGCGAGGCGAGCTCGCGCTTGAGCGCGGCGAGATCGAGCGGCGGTGTCATGGGGCCCTCACCGTGCCAGTATAATCAAGCGCATGTCGCTGCCCATTGCGCTCTATTCCACCCGGCAGGTACGCGCGCTCGATGCCTGCGCGAGCGAGTCACTGGGCATTGCGGGCTACACGCTCATGCAGCGCGCTGCGGAGGCGGCGCTGCGTTGTCTGCGCGCCCGCTGGCCGGGGGCGCAGCGCCTGCTCATCGTGTGCGGGCCCGGTAACAACGGCGGCGATGGCTACGTGCTGGCCCGTCTGGCGCGGGCGGCGGGGCTTGCCGTCACGGTGCGCGCGGGGAGCCCCGCCGATCGGCTGCGGGGGGATGCGCGTCAGGCCGCCGAGGACTGGCTCGCCGCCGGAGGGGAGGTGCTGGCGCGCACGCCAGAGCAGATTGCCAACGCCGAGATCATCGTCGATGCGCTGCTCGGCACCGGTCTGCAGGGCGCAGTTCGCGAGGATGCCGCGAACCTCATCCGCGAGATCAACGCCTCGGGACGCCCGGTGCTCGCGCTCGATGTGCCCTCGGGCCTCGACAGTGATACCGGCACACCGCTCGGGGATGCGGTTCGCGCGGACTGCACCATCACCTTCGTCGGACTGAAGACCGGACTGTTCGTCGGCGACGGTCCGCAGTTCGCCGGCTCGGTGTGTTTTGACGATCTCGCCATCGGGTTCGCGGCGCGGGACCTGCCTCCGGCGCGCCTCGAGCGCATGGTCGACACCGAGATCGAGAGGGCGCTGCCGCGCAGGAGGCGCTCGGCGCACAAGGGGGATTTCGGGCGCGTGCTGATCGTGGGGGGTGGGCCAGGGATGCCGGGGGCGGCGCGGCTGGCGGGCGAGGCGTGTCTGCGCGTCGGGGCGGGGTTGGTGACCGTCGCGGTGGCGCCGCAGAACATGGCGGCCGTTGCGGCCGGGCGGCCCGAGCTGATCTGTCTGCCGTTGGCCGATCCCGCTGAATTGCGCGAGGCGGCCGCGCACGCCGAGATCATCGCGATCGGGCCGGGCTTGGGACGCAGCGAGTGGGCCCGCGGCGCGCTCGAGGCCGCACTCGGTGCCGGCAAGCCGCTGCTGCTCGATGCGGACGCGCTCAATCTCATCGCCGAGTCCGGCGCGCGATCACGGCAGGAGTGGATCCTGACACCCCATCCGGGAGAGGCCGGGAGGCTGCTCGGCATGGCGGCTTCCGAGGTGCAGCGTGACCGTCTGGAGGCGCTCGAGCGCCTGACGGCGAGGTATGGAGGGGTGGTGGTCCTCAAAGGCGCCGGCACCCTGGTCGGCGCTTCGGGGCGCACGGCGGCGCTGTGCGAGCGAGGCAATCCCGGTATGGCCAGTCCCGGCATGGGAGATGTGCTCACGGGGGTCATCGCGGGCCTTTTCGGCCAGTGCCGGGACGCCTGGCGTGCCGCCCGGGCCGGCGTGCTGGCGCATGCGATGGCCGGCGATGCGGCGGCGCGCTCCGGGGCGCGAGGGCTGTTGGCAGGCGATGTCATCGAGGAGCTGCGCGCCTGCGTCAACTTTTGAAGACCGCCGAGGACACCGAGGCGTGGGGGCGGCAGCTTGCGGGAGCGCGCCCCGCAGCGGGTGAGCCGCTCGCGGTGATCTACCTGCAAGGGGATCTCGGGGCCGGCAAGACCACCTTCGCGCGAGGCTTCCTGCGCGGCTGCGGCGTCTCCGGTGCAGTGCGCAGTCCCACCTACACCCTGGCGCAGCTCTATGAGAGCGGCTCGCAATTGCTCGTGCATCTGGATCTGTATCGGCTCCGGGACGCCTCGGAGCTCGAGCACCTGGGGCTCTCGGAGTGGGCGCGACCGGGGTGTCTGTGGCTCATCGAATGGCCGCAGCGCGGGGGCACTCTCCTGCCACCGGCCGACCTCATCGTGGCGCTCGAGGCGGGCTCCGGAGGCCATGAGGCGCGGCTCACCGCCGCAACGGCAGCCGGAGCCGCATGGGTGAGCCGCCTGCCCGCGGACTCCTTCGCGGGGCCGCAAACGCCCCGGAGTTGAAAATCGGCCGCGTAGCTCGTAGATTACACATCAACGAGTGCCGCGAAGCCCATGATCAAAAAGGCCTTTTGTCTCTCCCTCATGCTCCTGCTGGGAGTGGGGGTCGTGCGGCCCGAGCCGGCGGCGGCGGCCACTGCGCGCTTGAGCAAAGTGCTGCTGTTTCAAGCCGGTGGGAGCACCTGGGCGCGGCTTTCGCTCTCGCGGGTGACCGCGACCCGATACTTCACACTCCATCACCCCGCTCGTGCCGTGATCGACCTCGAGCAGACTCAACTCGCCCCTGGGGTGCGATTGCCGCGGGACTGGGGACTGGTGCGTGAAACACGCGTCGGCCGCCGGCCGAACGGGGCGCTGCGGGTGGTGTTTGTCCTCGAGTCGGGCGCGGCGCTGCATCTTGCCTGGCGGCGCGGTGAGCGCGGCGGTCAGCGCCTGGTGATCGAGTTGGCCGGCGCGGCGACGCCCGCGACCGACTCGCGCGGCGCCCTCCTTGCCCACGCTCCGGCTCCGATCTCCGTGGCTCACGCCCCGGGCAATACCGGTCGCGACATCATCGTCGCGGTCGATCCGGGCCACGGCGGCGTGGACCCGGGCACCATCGGCCCTTACGGGACGGAAGAGAAGAATGTCACGCTCGCCATCGGCCGATTGCTGGCAAGACGCATCGATGTGCAGCGCGGCATGCGGGCGGTCCTCACCCGCAACAGCGATGTGTTCGTGCCGTTGCGGCAGCGGATGGTGATCGCGCGGCAGGCGCATGCGGATCTGTTTGTCTCGATCCACTGCAACGCGGTGTCGGATCGTGACATCAAGGGCGCCCAGGTATACATCCTCTCGCTCCACGGGGCCTCGAGTGAGGCGGCCCGGATCCTCGCCCGTCAGGAGAACGCCGCGGACTTGAAGGGCGGCATACCGCTCGAGGGCGAATCACGCACGCTCGCCTCGGTGCTGCTCAATCTTTCGCAGTCGGCCGCCATCAGTGAGAGCATGACGGCCGCGCGGGACGTGGTTCGCGCGATGGGCCGCTCGATGCCGATCCGCAGCGAGCAGGTGCAGCAGGCGGCTTTCGTGGTGCTGAAATCCCCCGACATTCCCTCCATGCTGGTCGAGACCGATTACCTGTCCGATCCGGTCGAGGAACTCAAGCTGCGCAATCCCGCCTACCGAAGGCAGATGGCCGAGGCCATCTTCCGGGGCATCCTCGGCTACTTCCGCGCTCATCCCCCCGCCGGCACCCTCTTCGCCGAGCAGCGCCAGGCGCGCACGGACCGACTCCTCGCCCGCACCTCGAGATAGGCTCGCCGCGCCCAGGGTCCACCGCGGCGAGGCGCGCCGCGGTGCCGGCGGGAGAAATCCGCTCCTCGAGCGCACTCCGGGCGCAGAACTGCGCCGCGTTCGCGCATAATTCGCGCAGCGCCCCGCATCACCCCGTCACTCATGCCCATCCGCATCCTTCCCAACGAGCTCATCGACCAGATCGCCGCCGGCGAGGTGATCGAGCGGCCCGCCTCCGTCGTCAAGGAACTGGTCGAGAACAGTCTCGATGCGGGCGCCCGGCGCATCGATGTCGAGGTGGAGCAGGGCGGGGTGGGCCTGATCCGCGTGCGCGACGACGGCTGCGGAATCGCCGCCGAGGAGCTGGCGGTGGCGATCTGCCGCCACGCCACTAGCAAGCTCGCCGAGCTCGCGGATCTCGAGTCGATCGTCACCCTCGGCTTTCGCGGCGAGGCGCTTCCCTCCATCGGTTCGGTGTCGAGGCTGCGGCTCATCTCGCACCCGGCGCACGCGCCGCACGCCGCCGAGATCGCAGTGGAGGGCGGTTCCGTCTCAGCGCCTCGTCCGGCCGCTCATCCTCCGGGCACGACCATCGAGGTGCGCGATCTCTTTTACAACGTGCCGGCGCGGCGCAAGTTCGTGCGCGGCGCGAGCACCGAGCTCGGCCAGATCGCGCGTCTGCTCGAGCGCCTGGCCTTGTCTCGTCCCGACGTGTCGTTTCGGCTGCGCAGCGGCGAGCGCCTATTGCTCGATGCGCCCGCCGCGCCGGGGGCCGGGGCCGAGGATCCGGCCGCCACCGAAGGCCGCGTGGCGCAGGTGCTCGGCCGGGAGTTCATCGACAACGCGCTCACCGTGAGCCACGCCGCGGGGCCGGTGCGCCTCGCCGGCTGGATCGGGCTGCCGACCGCCTCGCGCGCGCAGCCCGACCGGCAGTTCTGGTTCGTCAACGACCGCAACGTGCGCGACAAGCTGCTCATGAGCGCGGTGCGCCTGGGTTACCGCGATGTGTTGTATCACGGCCGGCATCCGGCCTATGTGTTGCATCTGTGGCTGGATCCGCGCATGGTCGATGTCAACGCCCATCCCGCCAAGCTCGAAGTGCGCTTCCGTGACAGCCGGCAGATCCACGAGTTCATCCTGCGCGCGATCGAGCGCGCGCTCGCCGACACCCGGCCCGGGGGCGATGCGGCTCCCGCGGCGAGCGTCGCCGCGCTGCTGCCCGGGCTCACCGGCGCCGCCACGCACTTCAGGCCCGGCGTGTTGCCGCTGCGTGAGGCGGCTCATCTAAGCGCCTCGCGCAGCCCGTGGGCCCTGGCGGCCAGCGTGCGCGAGCCAGACGAATCCCGCGACGAGGAGCGAGGTCATCCCGATGCGCGAGCCGCGGCGCCTTCGGGGGATGAGGGGCGCACGGCCGCCGGTGAGGGCGTGCCCGCCCGGGGCGATCTGCCGCTCGGTGTGGCGCTCGCGCAGCTGCATGGGATCTACATCCTGGCGCAAAGCCGTGACGGGCTGATTCTCGTTGACATGCATGCCGGACACGAGCGCGTCCTTTACGAGAAGCTCAAGGCGGAGCGCTCAGAGCAGGCCCCGGCCTCACAGCACCTGCTCGAGCCGCTGGTGGTGGAGCTCAAACCGTACGAGCTCGAATCGGTCCTCGATCAGCGCGTGTCGTGGGAGAGGGCGGGATTCGAGCTCGACGCCCTCGGTCCGACGCGCCTCGCCCTGCGCCGGGTGCCGGCGCTGCTCGCCGGTGAACAGGTGGTGGATATTGTCAAATCCGTCGCCGAGGATCTCGGCCGGGACGGGGAGCTGCATCACCTCGATGAGGCGGCCGATCGATTCCTCGGCACACTCGCCTGCCGGACCGCGATCCACGCGCGGCGCCGGCTCACCCTGCCCGAAATGGACGCGCTGCTGCGGCAAATGGAGGTGACCGAGCGCGCCAACCAATGCAATCACGGCCGTCCCACCTGGACGCGCCTCACGCTCCGGGAGCTCGATCAGCTCTTTCTGCGGGGACGTTGATGGCGGCGGAGCGCTTTGCTGCGGGCGCAGCGTCGCGACTGCCCGTCTATCTGCTCACGGGCCCGACCGGCACCGGCAAGAGCGACTGGGCGCTGCACCTCGCCGAGGAGGCGCCGGTGGAGATCGTCAGCGTCGATTCCGCTCAGGTGTATCGCGGACTCGACATCGGTACCGCCAAGCCCGATCCATCGGTGCGTGAGCGCATCGCGCACCATCTGGTCGATGTCTGCGACCCGAGGGAGAGCTATTCGGCGGGACGCTTCGTCGGGGAGGCGATCGAGTGCATCACGGCCATCCATGCGCGCGGGCGCGTCCCGCTGCTCGTCGGGGGCACCATGCTGTACTTTCGCGCGTTGCTGCAGGGCCTGGCGCCGCTTCCGCAGGCCTCGCCGGAGCTTCGGCGCACCCTCGATGAGCGTGCCGCGCGCCTCGGCTGGCCGGCACTGCATGCCGAGCTCGCTCGACTCGACCCCATCGCCGCGCAACGCATCCAGCCGCAGGATCGGCAGCGGATCCAGCGGGCGCTCGAGGTGTGCCTGGTCAGCGGAGAGCGGCTCTCCGAGCTGCAGCGGCGCAGCCGCAGTGCGCTCTGCGGAATGAGGCTCTCGGTCTGGGCGCTGGCGCCGCGCGAGCGCGACTGGCTGCACCGGCGCCTCGCCGGGCGCTTCCACGCCATGATGGCCGCCGGCTTTCTGGAAGAGGTGCGCGGCCTTCACGCCCGTGGAGATCTGTCCATGCACCACGCCTCGATGCGGGCGGTGGGTTACCGGCAGCTCTGGGCCCACCTCGAGGGCGAGTGCGGGCTCCCCGAGGCGGTCGAGCGTGGCATCTTCGCCACCCGGCAGCTGGCCAAGCGCCAGCTGACCTGGATGCGGTCGGAAAATCTCGCCCGCTGTCTCGATCCCGAAACGGATGAACTGTCGTGGAACCGCGACGTACGGCGGGAACTGCGGGAGCTTGGTCTTTGATTCGGGCCGCATGTTAATATCATACGGTCGCTATTTCGCCCGCCGTGGAGGCGGACGCTTGCATGCCCCCCAGGGATTCCGGTTCGCTTGCCGGCTCCCGAACAACTACAAGTCGTGAGAACAAGGAGAACCCGATGGCCAAAGGCCAGTCGCTCCAAGATCCTTTCCTGAACGCGCTCCGCAAGGAGCGGGTGCCCGTGTCCATCTACCTCGTCAACGGAATCAAGTTGCAGGGTCAGATCGACTCGTTCGACCAGTTCGTCGTACTGCTGAAGAACAGTGTCAGCCAGATGGTGTACAAGCACGCCATCTCCACCGTCGTGCCGGCGCGCAACGTCCGTCTGGCCTCCGACGAGGAGGGCGCGCCGGAGACATCGGTCGAGTGATTCTTCTGTTGCCGAGGCTTTGCCGGGAAGCGCCAGGTGTTCGAGCGCCCGCGTTCAGGTGAGCGCGCGCTGCTCGTGCGCATCGGCCTCGGCGCCCAGGTCGATCCGGAGGATCTGCAGGAATTCCAGCAGCTCGCCGTTTCGGCGGGAGCCGAGCCCGTTGCCACGGTGACCGGCCGCCGCGAGCGGCCGGATCCGCGCTATTTCGTCGGCAGCGGCAAGGCCGAGGAGATCAAGGCGAGCGCCGATGCCCATGACGCGCAGCTGATCCTCATCGATCACGCACTCTCGCCGAGCCAGGAGCGCAACCTCGAGAAGCTCACCGGACGGCGGGTGCTCGATCGCAACGGTCTGATCCTCGACATCTTCGCCCAGCGGGCGCGCAGCTTCGAGGGCAAGCTCGAGGTCGAGCTCGCGCAGCTGCGCCATATCGGCAGCCGCCTGGTGCGCGGATGGAGTCACCTCGAACGCCAGAAGGGCGGTATCGGCATGCGCGGCCCGGGCGAGACGCAGCTCGAGACCGATCGGCGCCTCATCGCCCAACGGGTGCGCCTGCTCAGCCGGCGCCTCGAGAAGATCCGCCAACAGCGTGAGACGGGACGGCAGATGCGCGCCGAGATTCCCGTGCCCTCGCTCGCCCTGGTGGGCTACACCAACGCGGGCAAGTCGACACTGTTTCGGGCACTGACGGGCGCGGATGCCTTCATCGCCGACCAGCTGTTCGCCACCCTCGACCCGACGGTGCGCCGGATCACCCTTCCGGGCGGCACACTCGTGGTCGCGGCGGATACGGTCGGATTCATACGCGAACTGCCACACGAGCTGGTGGCCGCGTTTCAATCCACGCTGACCGAGGCTCGCGAGGCGACGATGCTGTTGCACGTCGTCGATGCGAGCGATCCGCGGCGTGATGAGCACATCGCGCAGGTGAACGAAGTGCTCGCGCAGATCGGAGCACAGTCGATCCCGCAGATCCTCGTGTACAACAAGATCGATCGGCTCGACCGGGCGCCCGGCGTGGAGCGTGGGCCCGAGGGCAACGTGACCGCCGTGTGGATCTCCGCTGGGCGGCGGCAGGGGCTTGACCTGCTGCACAGTGCGATCGCCGAGCGGCTCTCGCGACTGGCGCGCCGCGCCAGGGTGCGCCTGCCACCGGGAGCCGGCGCGCTGCGCTCGCGGCTCTACGCGGCCAAGGTGGTGCGCGAGGAGCACTCGGGGGAGGACGGCTCGATCGAGCTTGCGGTGGAGCTGCCGGATGAGGAGGTCCTGGCGCTCGAGCGCACCCCGGGCGTGGAGATCCTCGAGCCGCAGCGGCGCGCCCCCCGGGTCGAATTGGAAGATACCCTGACTTGAATTGAGGAGCGCAAGCGAAGTGGGCAGATTCGTCGTGGTGATCGGCACGCAGTGGGGCGATGAGGGCAAGGGCAAGGTCGTCGACCTGCTCACCGAGCGCGCCGCCGCGGTGGTGCGCTTCCAGGGGGGCCACAATGCCGGTCATACGCTGGTGATCGGCGGCCGCAAGACCATCCTCTCGCTCATTCCCTCGGGGATCCTGCGGCAGGATGTGCGCTGCTTCATCGGCAATGGTGTCGTGCTCTCGCTCGAGGCGCTGCTGAAGGAAAGCCGCGCCCTGATCGATCAGGGGGTGCCGGTATTCGAGCGTCTGCGCATCTCGCCCCTGTGTCCGCTCATTCTGCCCTCGCACATCCAGCTCGACCGCGCGCGCGAGCAGGCGCGCGGCGCCAACGCAATCGGCACCACGGGCCGGGGCATCGGACCGGCGTACGAGGACAAGGTGGCCCGCCGGGCGGTGCGCGTGGCGGATCTGTTCCAGCGCGAGCGGTTCGCCGCCAAGCTCGGCGAGGTGCTCGATTTCCACAACTTCGTGCTGCAGCACTATTTCCGCCAGAGCCCGCTCGACTTCCAGAAGACCCTCGACGAGCAGCTCACCTACGCCGAGACCATCGCGCCGCTGGTGACCGATGTGACCTCCGCACTGAATGCGCTGCGCCACGAGGGCGCCAATGCGCTGTTCGAAGGGGCGCAGGGCGCGATGTTGGATGTCGATCTCGGCACCTATCCCTACGTCACCTCTTCGAATACGACCGCGGGCTTCGCGGGAACCGGCTCGGGTCTCGGGCCGCGGGTCTTCGACTACGTGCTGGGCATCGTCAAGGCCTATACGACGCGCGTGGGCGCGGGACCGTTTCCCACGGAGCTGTTCGACGGCTATGGGGAGCATCTCTCGCGCGTGGGCCACGAGTTCGGCTCGGTCACGGGCCGGGCGCGCCGCTGCGGGTGGTTCGACTCGGTGGCGCTCAGGCGCTCGATCATCCACTCGAGTGTCTCGGGCCTGTGCATCACCAAGCTCGATGTCCTCGATGGACTCGACATCATCCGCGTATGCGTGGGCTACCGGATCGCCGGTCAGATGGTCGCGGAGCCACCGCTCAGCATCGAGGGCTATGCGTCCATCGAGCCGGTGTACGAGGAGCTGCCGGGCTGGCGGGAATCAACGGTCGGCATCACCGATTACAACGGCCTGCCGGTGAACGCCCGCAAGTACCTCGAGCGTCTCGAGGCGCTGGTCGAGGTCCCGATCGACATCATCTCCACCGGCCCGGATCGCGATGAGACCATCGTGCTGCGCCATCCCTTCGGCTGATCGGGCCGCCGCCGGTCACAGGCTCTCGAGTCTGCCGATCCGCTCGATCGCCGGCGGGTGGGAGTAGTGAAACGCCACGTACAGCCGATCGGGCGTCAGCGTGCTCGCGTTGCTGCGATAGAGCTTGACGAGAGCCGAGGCAAGATCCGCCGCGCTCGCGTGGCGGGCGGCGAAGCGGTCGGCCTCGAACTCGTGGCGGCGCGACCAGAGCGAGCTGAGCGGTGTGATGAAGAAGAGCACGGCGGGCGCTGCGAATGCGAACAACAGCAGCGCCGCATGGGCCGACGGTCGGGGCACGCCGAGGACGTGATAGAAGCGAGGTGAGCCCGCCAGAGCGCCCAGCAGCGCAAAGCCGACGAACATGCCGGCCACCGAGGCGAGGAGGCGGGAGCGCACGTGCCTCAGGCGAAAGTGGCCGAGCTCGTGCGCGAGCACCGCCTCGATCTGCGGCGGATCGAGCTCTGCGAGCAGGGTGTCGAAGAACACGATGCGCTTGTTGCGGCCGATGCCGCTGAAGTAGGCGTTGCCGTGCGTGGAGCGGCGCGAGCCGTCGATGACGAACACGCCGCTAGATCTGAAGCCGCAGCGCGCGAGCAGCGCCTCGATGCGCTCTTTGAGCGCCGTGTCCTTCAGAGGCGAGAAGCGGTTGAACAGCGGCGCGATGAACGCCGGCCAGGCCCACGTGAGCACGAGGGTCACCGCCAGCCAGCAGGCGAACGCCCATAGCCACCACCGCGGGCCGGCGCGCATCATGAGCCACAGCGATGCGAGCACCAGAGGTCCCCCGAGGAGTACGGCGATCGCGGTGGTTTTGGCGAGATCGGCGAGGAAGAGGGCCGGTGTGGTGCGGTTGAAGCCGAACCGGGCCTCCAGCGCGAAGGTGCGCCAGAGCGACAGGGGAAGTCCGACGAGCAGGGATATGACGGCGACCGTGCCGATGACCGCGGCGCCGAGCCAGGGCTGCCCCCAGCCGCTTCGCTGCCACAGGGCATCGACGGCAGCGATGCCGCCACCGACGGTGAGGGCGAGTGTGAGCGCTGCATCGACCACGGCCCCGAGGCGCGCCAACGCGACTTTGGCGAGGGTGTACTCGGCCGCCTTGCGGTGCTCTTCGGCGGAGACCTGTCCGGCAAACGCATCGGGGACGCGATCGCGATGCGCCCGCACGGCCTCGATCTGGCGGGTGGACAGCCACCACTCCACGGCGAGGCCCGCGATGACGAGCGCGATGAACAGCAGGGTGAGTGAGGACATTCGCCCCCAGTATGGCAGATCGCTGTCGCAGCGGTGAGCGCCGCGCGCCCCTATGCGGCGCCGTGGCCGACGGGCGGGAGCTCGGCTTCCTCCTCGGGTGTGTACAGGCGCGAGCGGGTGAGGAAGCGCATCCCGAGCGGTCCTTCGAGGGAGAACATGCCGCCGCGGCCGGGCACGACGTCGATGATGAGATGCGTGTGCCGCCAGTACTCGAACTGCGCCGCGCTCATGTAGAAGGGCTGCTCGCCGATCTGCCCGAGCAGCACGTCCTGGTCCCCGACCATGAGCTCCCCGCGCGTGTAGCACATGGGCGAGCTGCCGTCGCAGCATCCCCCCGACTGGTGGAACATGAGCGGGCCGTGTCGCGCCACGAGCTGGCGGATCAACTGCAGGGCCGCCTCCGTGGCGCTGACACGGCTCGCGTCCATCCTAGAAGAACCCGAGCGCCTTGGGCGAGTAGCTCACCAGCAGGTTCTTGGTCTGCTGGTAGTGATCGAGCATCATCCGGTGGGTCTCGCGCCCGATGCCCGACTGCTTGTAGCCGCCGAACGCCGCGTGCGCCGGATACGCGTGATAGCAGTTGGTCCACACGCGCCCCGCCTGTATGCCGCGCCCCATGCGGTAGCAGGTGTTGGCATCCCGCGACCACACGCCGGCGCCCAGGCCGTACAGCGTGTCGTTGGCGATCGCAAGCGCCTCGTCCATGTCCTTGAACGTGGTCACCGCGACCACCGGGCCGAAGATCTCCTCCTGGAAGATGCGCATCTTGTTGTCACCCTTGAACACCGTGGGCAGGATGTAATAGCCGTCCTTGAAGTCCCCGCCCAGGCGGTTGCGCTCGCCGCCGATCAGGCATTGGGCCCCCTCCTGCCGCCCGAGATCGAGGTAGGTGAGGATCTTCTCGAGCTGCTCCTGTGAGGCCTGTGCGCCGATCATGGTCGAGGGATCGAGCGGGTCGCCCTGCTTGACCTTCGCGACGCGCTTGACCGCGCGCTCCATGAAGCGCTCGTACACCGACTCCTGGATGAGCGCGCGCGAGGGACAGGTGCACACCTCGCCCTGGTTCAGCGCGAACATGGTGAAGCCCTCGAGCGCCTTGTCGAAGAACTCGTCGTCCTGATTGCAGACATCGGCGAAGAACACGTTCGGAGACTTGCCGCCGAGCTCGAGTGTCACGGGAATGAGGTTCTGCGCCGCATACTGCATGATGAGCCGGCCGGTGGTCGTCTCGCCCGTGAAGGCGATCTTGGCGATGCGCCTGTTCGAGGCGAGCGGTTTGCCGGCCTCCACTCCAAAGCCGTTCACGACGTTGAGCACCCCGGGGGGGAGCAGATCCCCGACGACCTCGATGAACGCGAGGATCGACAGCGGCGTCTGTTCGGCCGGTTTCAACACGACGCAGTTGCCCGCGGCCAGCGCTGGCGCCATCTTCCAGGCCGCCATCAACAGCGGAAAGTTCCACGGGATGATCTGACCCACGACGCCGAGCGGCTCGTGGAAGTGGTAGGCGACGGTGTCGCGATCGAGCTCGCAGACGGTACCTTCCTGGGCGCGGATGCAGCCCGCGAAATAGCGGAAATGATCGATGGCGAGCGGTAGGTCGGCGGCCATGGTCTCGCGGATGGGCTTGCCGTTGTCCCAGGTCTCGACCGTGGCGAGATACTCGAGCTTCTCCTGCATCCGATCCGCGATCCTGTTGAGGATCACCGCCCGCTCGGCCACCGAGGTCGCGCCCCAGGCGCCCTTGGCGGCATGCGCGGCATCGAGCGCGAGCTCGATGTCCTCGGCCGTGGAGCGCGGCACCTCGCACAGCGCCCCCCCGGTGACTGGCGTGAGGTTGGTGAAATACTCGCCGCGAACGGGCGGCACCCACTTCCCGCCGATGTAGTTGCCGTATTGCTTCTTCAGCTGGACTTTGACGCGTCCGTGAGTGCTGGGATTGATGGACATGGAAGTGGCCTCGCAGTTGAACCGTTGTGCCCCCTCTCACTGCAAGGGACATGCCACGGCCACGGATGTCTTCATCGAGGCGGCCGCGGGCATCCTTGCGAGGGGCTGCAGAGGGCCGCCATGATGCGCCACTGCGGCGCGAAGCGTGCTGTTGCGCAACGGAACGGATGTGTGTCGCGAGAAGTGTGGCGAAACGGAACAGTGCTCAGCGCAGAGCGACCGTGAAGCCCGCGAATACGTTGAACCCGGGCGCGGGCTCGAAGTACGCGCCGTTGGCCTGGTCGACGATCACAGCGCCCACGTAACGGCGATCGAGCACGTTGTCGAGTCTCAGGAAAAGCTCCAGACGCTGCGCTGCGATGCGCGTCCGATAACCGCCGCTTACGTCGAAGACCGGGTACGCGCCGGCGTGCTCGCTGTTCGTCGCATCGACCGGGATGGCGCCGAGGTACTGGCCGCTCACGCTCGCATGCCAGCCGAGGTCACCGCCCCAGCTCAGCTGCGCATAGGCGTCATTGCGCGCAACGCCGGGCAGGCGGTTGCCGGAAGCTACCAGCACCGTGGGGGTGCGGCACGGCGCCGCACTGCAGGTGTGATAGGCGTCGATGAAGACGGCATCGACATAGGTGTATGCAACCTGCAGTCGCCACTCCGGTGCGAAGATGTAGTCCACTGACGCCTGCGCTCCGCTGCGACGGGTGCGCCCCGCGTTGACGTAGGTCGAGCGGCCGCCGGCGTTCGTCAGGACGACGATCTCGTCGTTCGTGTGGGTGTCGAATGCGGCGATATCCGCCGAGAGGTTGCGGCCCAGGCGCATCTTGGCGCCAATCTCACCGTCGTTGCTGCGCGAGGGACGCAGCGCGAGATTCAATCCCGGCTGGCCGTCGGGCCGATAGGCGAGCTCGGAGGCGAGGGGAGTGCGGAACCCCTGGCCGAACGAGGCGTAAACGTGCAGCCACGGGCGCGCCGCGTAGAGGACCCCGAGCACCGGGGTGGTGGCCGTGTAGGTGATTGCGCCACTGCCGTTGCCACCGGCGAAGAAGTGATCTTCCGTGATGAAACGCACCTCGCTGTGACGCACCCCGGCCGTGAGCGTCCAGGCCCGAGTGAGAGCGAGGCTCGCCTGGGTGTATTCATCGATATTGCGCGCGATGTCGCTCTCATCGCGCCGCAGCGCGCCCTCGACACCCAAAGTGCCGCCGACGAAATTGTCGAAGCCTCTGCGATGCTCGTTCTGCGTGTCGTAGCTCACCCCGGCCACCCAGGAAAGCGGCCGGCCCGCGAGCGGCCCCTGCCAGCTCCAGCGCGCATCGCCGCCGCCGAAGGCCCGATGGAGGTCCACCACACCGCCGGAGCTGGTCGGGGGCTTCTGCGCGCCGACCGGGATCGAGAGGTACTGCAGTACCGTCCGGTGGCCGTAATAGCCCATGAGGCGCAGCGACTGGTGGGCGGTGAGCTCGAGGTGGTAGATGAGGCCGCCCTGCTGCTGCTCGAGGCTCTTGCGGGTGTCGAAGGCCAGCGCCGTGGCGGAGGTCTGATCGGGATTCGAGGCGATCTCGGCCGCGGTGAGGCCCTGGGGATCGTTCGAGTCGGGACGGGAGAGCACATTGGCGACGAACGTGAGGCTGCTGTGCCGGCTCAAGGCGTAGTCGACCTTGCCGTTGAAGGACTCGCTGCGGGCGCTCTGGTGGGGCCGGAAGCCCCGCCAGGAGAAGTGGGTGAAATCGAGGTTGTAGTCGAGTCCCCCGATCGCATCGCTCGCATCGACGCCGGCCCGCACGGCGCCGAAGCTGCCGAAACCGATGTCCGCGCGCACGGTGCCCGGGGAGGCTCCCCGGGCGGTGAACAATTGGATGACGCCCCCCGAGGAGTTGCCGTAGAGCGCGGAAAACGGCCCCTCCAGCACCTCCACGCGCCCGGCCGAGCCGAGATTGAACTGCGAGAGCTGTCCCTGGCCGTCCGGACCGCTCTGCGGGATGCCGTCCTGGTAGATGCGCACCCCGCGCACCCCGAAGGCCGATTCCGCGCCGATGCCGCGGATCGAGATCTGCTGATCCTGGGCGTAGTTGTACTGATTGCGCGCGAGCAGCCCCGGAACCGATTGCGCGCCGTCGGCGAAGTTCACCCCGAGGGCGTCGGCGCGCAACTGCGCGCCCGAAAGACTCGTGATGCTCGCGGGCACGTCAAAGGCGGGTGTGGCGATGCGTGTCGCCGTGACCACGATGTCCGACAGCGTACTCTGACCGGCTGCCCGGGCCGGCGCCGGGGCGCCCGAGGCCATCGCGACCGCGACGAGGGCGCCGGTCACACGTGAGGATACCGCCGCTCGAGACCGGGACATCGTTTTCATTCTGATCGGGACAACCGCAGGGACTGCGCAGCCGCCATCTTACGGGCAGCGCGCGGCGACGGGCATCATGAAAATCATGAATCGCCGCGGACAGGCGTGCGCAAAAAAAGTGCCGGTGAGCCCGCGAAGGGGTCACCGGCACGCGAGACGCCGCACCGTGTCAGAAGCTCAGAAACAGGCCGGCGTTGATGTTCCAGCTGGAGTTGCGCTGATTCAGGTCGTTGGTCGCGTGAATCTGGCTGAACTCCCCGACCAGCAGCAGATCGTGGGTCAGGTGGTGATAGACGCCGGCGGTCCACTTGTCGTTCTTCTCGACGAGCGTCGGCAGGGTGGCCATGTCATTGCCCGTGGGGTCGAGCTTGCTCTGGCCGTAGTTCACCCCGAGCTTCGTCTTGCCGATCGTGTAGGTGAGCTGCGCGAGGAAGCCTTCGGAGTCGCGCGGCCGGCCGAGCGTGTCGTTCGAGAGGACGAACAGTCCCGTCGTGCCGACACCCTTCGCCCGGTAGTACCAGCCCGCGGCCTGGAACGGACCCATGGTGTACATGCCGCCGAGATCGAAACCGGCGCTGCTGTAGGCGAGCTCACTCGTGGTGCCGGCCAGCGCGCAGGCATTCGCCTGCAGCGCCGTGTCCGTGCAGGCGATTCGCTGCTTCTGATACAGGCCGCTCGCCGAGAGATACACCGGTCCCATCTTGTAGGCGATCTTCGCCTGCAGGCCGGGGCTCGAGTGATTCACGGGAATCTGCCCGAGCGTGTTGAGCGGATCGAATATGCCGACGGTGACCTTCGTTCCGGCGAAGCTCGGGGTCGTATAGTCGATCTGCGACAGCCAGTCGGTGTAGATGTAGCCGAGACCGATCGAGCCCAGGGACGTGTTCGCCGGTGCGGCATAGTCGCCGTTGCCCGCGCCGACGCCGAGCAGCGTCATGTCGTTGAGGATGGCGTCGGACTGGAACAGTCCGATGTTGCGGCCCGCCATGATGGTGCCCATTCTCTTGTTGCCCACCGTGAGGAAGACCTGGCGGATGTCGAGGCCGGCGGTGCCGAGGGCGGTGTGGCCGAGGTTCCCCGCTCCGGTCTGCAGGTTCGGGCTGCCGCTGTCATTCGTGCTGATGCCCGGATACAGGCCGAACGTGAAACCGATGTCGTAGCCGTCCTGGGTCGTCAGGCCGCTGATGGTGAGCGCTGCCGGCAGCAGGCCGTTCGATACCGACGAGGAGCTGTTCGTCGCGACGCAAGCGAGACCTCCTGCCACGTCGGCCGAGCTCGATGTGGCCTGGCAATGCGAATAGATGTAGTGCGCGTTGACGTTGCCGTCGAAATTCAAGGTCCATTTGCCGGCTTTCACGCCGATCGCATGGGCCGGCGTGATGCCGGCCAAGAAGCCGGCGAGCGCGCCGGCGACGGCGATGACCAGAGTGTTGGTCATGGCCGGTGCAGAGATGCTGTGCAGTCTCATCGAATTAACCCCCTGGTTGTGCACTTGACGGGCGGATCGCAGCAAACGCCGTGCCACTCTGTCGGCGCGGCGCTGTTGCGCCCGGGACACGATGCGACGTAAGGCCGTATCCGTGCCGTCCTGGTGGCGAGTGGCGCGGCGTCGGTGTCGGATCGCGGTTTGCTGCGCGACCACACGGATGCAGGCCCGGCACACCGATAGCTTGCCGGGATTTGCAGGAGGATGAGGCGTGGACTCGACGGAACCGACGGGAAGTGTCGCAAGGTGTGCCGGATGGGTGACAGGGTTGTGTCGTTTCCTGCCATCGCGATACAGCACGGCCCGCGGCGTTGCAAAAAAATGACACAACGCCGCGGCGGGGGGCGTGGAGCGGACGGGCCGGGGGAGGCCGTCAGTGCCGGGTGGCGAACGAGATGCTGAGGCGGCGCATCTTGCGATAGAGCGTATTGCGTCCGATGCCGAGCTGGCGGGCCACCCGGCTGATGTTGCCGTGGTGCAGTTCGATCTCGTGCATGAGGGCGCTGCGCTCGGCCTTCTCGAGCGGATTGAGCCCGATCGCCTCCTGCGGGAGCTCTGCCTCGGAATCCGGCTCGCCGGCGCCATAGTCGGCAGGCAGGCTGCCCGCATCCAGCTGGTCGTTCGCGCGCATCGCGATCATGCCGCGCAGCACGTTGCGAAGCTGGCGGATGTTGCCGGGCCAGCTGTAGGCCTTGAGCGCCTCGACCAGCTCCTCGCCCATGCACACCGAGGGCGTCGCGGCGCTCTCCTGTGCGAACAGCTGACGGATGAGCGCGGCCTTGTCCCGGCGCTCGCGCAGCGGCGGCAGGGTGAGCGCGAGGCCCTGCAGGCGGTAGAAGAGATCCTCGCGGAACTCGCCGCGCTGCACTTTCTCGTGCAGCGCCTCGCGCGATGAGCTCACCAGGCGGATGTCGATCGGCGCGGGCGCTCCGGCGGCGGGCCGCGACAACTCGTGCTCCTCGATCACGCGCAGCAGCTGCCCCTGAAGCGGCAGCGGCAGCTCCCCGACGTCATCGAGAAACAAAGTCCCGCCGTCGGCCTGCAGGATGCGCCCCTGCGCCGGATCCGAGCCGCTCGCGAGGCTCGCACCGAAGAGCTCCTCCGCGAGTTCCCCTTCGCCGAGGGTGCCGCAGTGCACCGCGACGAAGGGTCTCTCGGAGCGCTCGCTCGAGGCGTGCAGCGCGCGCGCAAAGCACTCCTTGCCCGTGCCCGATTCGCCCATGAGCAGGATCGGCACGTCCCGGCAGGGCGTACGGCGCACCGCCTGGATGTTGCGGGCCATCAACGGGTCGCCGAGATCGAGCGCATCGAGTGGCCCGTGGCCGTTGCCGCCGAGCAGCCGCTCCTCGCTCACGAAATGATTCCTGGCGGGGTGCCTGGACTGCGGGGCCTGGGCGACGACGAACACCCGCCCGCCGTGGCGCGCGTCGTAGAGGGGCAGGGGGTGGAAGGACTTTCTCTGGCTGCGCGTGAGCAGCGCGTCGACCGAGATGTTGAACACCCG
>JAJYDK010000051.1 GCA_021777555.1 Pseudomonadota bacterium
GCTGGACGCGCTCGGCGGTGAAACCGAAGTGGGCCATCACCTCGGGGCCCTTGCCCGAGGCGCCGAAGCGATCGAGTCCGATCACCCGACCGTCGGTGCCGACGTATTTCCACCAAGATAGCGTAGCGCCGGCCTCGATCGCCAGCCGCGCGCGCACCGCCCGCGGCAGCACGCTCTCGCGGTACGCACTGTCCTGGGCGTCGAACACCTGGGTCGAGGGCATCGACACCAGGCGCACCCGGCGGCCCGCGGCATTGAGCGCCCGCACCGCCTCGGCGGCAAGGCCCACCTCGGAGCCGGTGGCGATCACCAGGCACTCGGGGAACCCCTCCGGCTCGATCAGCACGTACCCGCCGCGCCCCACCCCCTGCTGCTGCGCGGGGCTGCGGGCCTGCTGCGCCAGCCCCTGGCGCGTGAGAACGAGCGCCGTGGGACCCGGGTGCGCGAGCGCCGCGCTCCACGCCTCGGCCGTCTCGTACGCATCGCACGGCCGCCACAGCACCAGGTTCGGAATCGCCCTCAGGCTCGTCAGATGCTCCACCGGCTGGTGCGTCGGCCCATCCTCCCCCAGCCCAATCGAGTCGTGCGTGTACACCAGCACCACCTGTGCGCCCATCAGCGCCGCCAGGCGGATGGCATTGCGCGCGTAGTCGGAGAACACCAAAAACGTGCCCCCGTAGGGCAAAAAGCCCCCATGCAGCGCCAGACCGTTCAATATCCCCGTCATCCCAAACTCGCGCACCCCGTAGTGCACGTAGTTGCCCCCCTCGGGCGTAAGCACCCGCGCCCCCTTGAACTGCGTATTGTTCGAGGGCGTCAGGTCCGCCGATCCCCCAAATAGCTCCGGCAGCGCAGGCCCGATCACATCCAGCACCGCCTGCGAGGCCTGCCGCGTCGCCTGCGGCGCCTTCTGCGCCAGCGCCCCGGCGCGCACCCGCCCGAGCACCTCGCTCCACTGCACGGGCCGCTCCCCCCTCATGCGCCGCTCAAACTCCTCGGCCAGCTGCGGGTACTCCCTCCCATACCCCGCCAATCGCTCCCGCCACTGCCGCTCCGCCTCAGCCCCCTTCGCCCGCTGATCCCACTGCGCCCGCAACTCCTGCGGAATCACAAACGCCTCGTACGGCCACCCCAGCGCCTCGCGCGTCGCCGCCACCTCCTGCGCCCCCAGCGCCTCCCCGTGCGCGTGCGCTGTACCCTGCTTGTGCGGCGCTCCCCACCCAATCACCGTCTTGCAGCAAATCAGCGTCGGCCGCGCACTCTGCGCACGCGCCGCCCGGATCGCCGCACTCACCGCCTCCCCGTCCTGCCCGTCCACCCCCCGCAGCACCTGCCACCCATAGGCCTCAAAACGCTTCGGCGTATCGTCCGTAAACCACCCCGACACACGCCCGTCGATCGAAATCCCGTTGTCGTCGTAAAAGGCAATCAGCTTCCCCAGCCCCAACGTCCCGGCCAGCGAGCACGCCTCGTGCGATATCCCCTCCATCAGGCACCCGTCCCCGCAGAACACGTACGTGTAGTGGTCCACCACCGCGTGCCCAGGCCGGTTGAACTCCTGCCCCAGCAGCCGCTCCGCCAGCGCCATCCCCACCGCGTTCGACAGCCCCTGCCCCAATGGACCGGTCGTCGTCTCGATCCCAAGCTCCGCCTCCCGCTCCGGATGCCCCGGCGTGCGGCTGCCCAGCTGCCGAAACCCCTCCAGGTCCTCCAGCCGCATCGGATAGCCCGTCAGGTGCAAAAGCGAATACAAAAGCATCGACCCGTGACCGTTCGACAGCACGAATCGGTCCCGGTCCCACCACTTCGGGTTCCCGGGGTTGTGCTTCAGATACCCCCCCCACAGCGCCTGCGCGATGTCCGCCATCCCCAGCGGCATCCCAGGATGGCCCGAATTGGCTCTCTGCACCGCGTCCATCGACAGCGCCCGCAGACAGTTGGCTAGCTCTCGGGGCGAGCTCATGCGGCCAACTCCTGCACGTAGCGCTCGGCCATCCGCTCGAGCGGCAGCGGGCGGATGCGCGCGGCCTGACCGGCGCAGCCGAAGGCCTCGAAGCGCGCTTTGCAGATCTCGCGGGCGGCCGCGGTCGCCGCCTTGAGAAACTTCCGCGGATCGAAGTCCGTTCTCTGGGTGGCGAGCGTGCGGCGCACCGCGGCGCTCATCGAGATGCGGATGTCGGTATCGATGTTCACCTTGCGCACGCCGTAGCGGATGCCCTGCTGGATCTCCTCCACCGGCACGCCGTAGGTCTCCTCAATCTCCCCGCCATACTGGCGCAGGATCGCGAGCCACTCCTGGGGCACCGAGGAGGAGCCGTGCATCACGAGGTGCGTGTTGGGAATGGCACGGTGGATCTCCTTGATGCGCGCGATCGCCAGCACCTCCTGCGTCGGCTGGCGCGAGAACTTGTAGGCACCGTGGGAGGTGCCGATCGCGATGGCGAGCGCATCGACGCCGGTGCTCGCGATGAAGCCGACGGCCTGCCTCGGATCGGTGAGCAGCTGCTCGTGGGTGAGCTTGCCCGCCGCCCCGACGCCATCCTCCTCGCCCGCCTCACCGGACTCGAGCGACCCGAGGCACCCGAGCTCGCCCTCCACCGAGACACCGACCGCATGCGCCATGTCGACCACCCGGCGGGTGACCTCGACGTTGTACTCGTACGAGGCGGGGGTTTTCATGTCCTCGCGCAGCGATCCATCCATCATGACGCTCGTGAACCCGGAGCGGATCGAGGCCTGGCAGACCGCCGGGCTCGCGCCATGGTCCTGGTGCATCACCACCGGAATGTGCGGCCAGCTCTCGACCGCCGCCTGCGCGATGTGGCGCAGGAAGGGCTCGCCGGCGTAGCTGCGGGCGCCGGCGGAGGCCTGCAGGATCACCGGACTGTCGGTCTCGTCCGCGGCCTGCATGATGGCCTGAACCTGCTCCATGTTGTTGATGTTGAATGCCGGTACCCCGTACCCGATCTCGGCCGCGTGATCGAGGAGCTGTCGCAATGAGATGAGTGCCATACCTTTCCCCTCTGGTGGTCAACAGCAAGCTGCGAAACTGTGGTGCCGGAGCGCGAGCCCGGAAGGTGCAGCGCGCGCCTCGCTTCGGAACGTTCGCGCACGATTCCTCCCTAGCGCGGCAGACCCCGCTCCCGCGCGAGGACGTCGTTGCGCCGCTCGATCAGCCGCCAGATCATCGGCGTGAAGATCAGCTGCATCGCAAGGTCCATCTTCCCTCCCGGGCACACGATGGTGTTGGAACGGGACATGAACGCACCGTGCAGCATCGACAGCAGATACGGAAAGTCGATGCCGCGCGGATTGGCGAAGCGGATGACGAGGAACGACTCGTCCGGCCTCGGAATGAAGCGCGCGATGAAGGGGTTCGAGGTGTCGACCACCGGCACCCGCTGGAAATTGATGTGCGTGCGCGAGAACTGCGGGCAGATGTAGCTCACGTAGTCCGGCATGCGGCGCAGGATGGTGTCGGTGACCGCCTCGGTGGAATAGCCGCGGGATTCCTTGTCACGATGCAGCTTCTGGATCCACTCGAGGTTGATGACCGGCGTCACCCCGATCAGGAGATCGACGTGCTTCGCGACATCCACCTCGCCGGCGACCACCGCGCCATGCAGGCCCTCGTAGAAGAGGAGATCCGTATCCCGGGCGAGATCCTCCCAGGCGGTGAAGGTGCCGGCCGGCTGGCCGTAGGGGGCGGCCTCGGCGTCGCTGTGCAGGTACTTGCGCACCTTGCCGGTGCCGCGCTCCCCGTACGAGCGGAACAGCTCCCCGAGCTCCCCGAACAGGTTCGCCTCGGGCCCGAAGTGGCTGAACCGATGGTCTCCGCGTGCGATGGCCTGCTCGAGCAGCTCCTTCATCTGCGCGCGGTCATAGCGATGGAAGCTGTCGCCCTCGACGAAGGCCGCCTGGACGTGCTCGCGGCGAAAGATCTGTTCGAAGGTCTTGCTGACCGAAGTCGTCCCGGCGCCGGAGGAGCCGGTGACCGCAATGATGGGATGTCGCGCAGACATGATGTCCCCCGGAATCAGACGCTGTGCGTGAAGAGGCCCCGCGTGGCAAAGAGCGGGACGTCGAGCTCGAACTCGTTGTGGTCACGGTGATAGCGCTCGATGCGCTCGACCTCCGAGCGCGCCCCGAACACGAAGCTCACACGCTGATGCACGCTCTCGGGCTTCACCTCGAGGATCGGCCCGTGGCCGGTGCTCGCCCGACCGCCGGCCTGCTCGATGAGATAGCCGATCGGGTTCGCCTCGTAAAGCAGGCGCAGCCGGCCCGGCTGGGCGGGATCCCTGCGGTCGCGCGGATACATGAACACCCCGCCGCGCATGAGGATGCGGTGTGTCTCGGCGACCAGGGAGGCGATCCATCGCATGTTGAAATCCCTGCCCCGCGGCCCGCTCTCGCCGGCGAGGCATTCGTTGACGTAGCGGCGGATCGCCGGCTCCCAGTACCGCGAGTTCGAGGCGTTGATGGCGAACTCGGAGGTGGTCTCGGGGATGCGCAGATTCGGATGCGTCAGCGAGAACTCCCCGATCTCCCGATTCAGCGTGAAACCGTTGACGCCGCTGCCGGTCGAGAGCACGAACATGGTCGCCGGACCGTAGATCGCGTATCCGGCGCACACCTGGGCGCTACCGGGCTGGAGGAAGTCCGCCGCCGTGGGATGCGTCACACCCTCGGGGCAGCGCAGGACGGAGAAGATGCTGCCGACGGAGACGTTGACATCGATGTTCGATGAGCCGTCGAGCGGATCGAAGAGCAGCAGATACGGTCCACGCGGATACTGCTCGGGGATGGCATACGGCTCATCCAGCTCCTCGGAGACCATGCCGGCGACGGTTCCGCCCCACTCGTTGGTGTGCACGAAGATCTCGTTTGCGAGGACATCGAGCTTCTTCTGCGCCTCGCCCTGCACGTTCATCGAGCCGGCATCGCCGAGCGCGTTGGCCAGGGCGCCCTTGCCGATGAGCGCCGCAATGCGTTTGCACGCGAGACGCACGTCGTGGATCAGCGCGGTGCACCCGCCGCGGCGGCCGGTGCTGTCGCCGTTGAGCCGGCGCTGCTCCTCGATCAGGAAACGCGTGATGGGTGTCGAATTGAACGTTTCGTGGGTCATGGCGGCCCCTCTCCCCCGGGTGGCTGCAGGAACACACGGCTCGCGCGGATGTCGGCGGCCTCGAGCGTCTCGAGGGCCTGCCGGTCGATGGCTCCCCCGCGACGCTCGAAGAGGCGGCTCGCCTGGCGCAAGCGCGACCGATCGAGCGCATTGCGGATCGAGCGGGCGTTGGCGAAGTGCGGCTGCGCCCGGCGCCTCTCGATGTACTCGCGCAGCGCCGCATCGGCCTCGGGGCTCAACCGGTACTGCATCTGCTCGAGCATCAGGTGCGCGATGGCGAGGAGCTCCCCGGGCGTGTAGTCCGGAAAGTCGATGTGGTGCGCAATCCGGGAGGACATGCCCGGGTTGCTGCGGAAGAAGGTCTCCATGCGGTCCTTGTAGCCTGCGAGGATCACCACCAGATCATCGCGCTGGTTCTCCATCACCTGCAGCAGAATCTCGATCGCCTCCTGCCCGTAGTCCCGTTCGTTCTCCGGACGATACAGGTAGTAGGCCTCATCGATGAACAGCACCCCGCCCATGGCGCGCTTGAGCACCTCGCGCGTCTTCGGGGCGGTGTGGCCGATGTACTGCCCCACCAGATCATCGCGCGTGACGGCCACGAGATGCCCTTTGCGCACGTAGCCCAGGCGGTGGAGGATCTCGGCCATGCGCACCGCCACGGTGGTCTTGCCCGTGCCCGGATTGCCGGTGAAGGACATGTGCAGCGCCGGCGCGCCGGCGCTCAGGCCCACGGCGTGCCGGAGCTTGTCGATGAGCAGCAGCGCGGCGATGTCGCGGATGCGGCCCTTGACGGGCGCGAGCCCGATGAGCTCACGGTCGAGCCGCTCGAGCACCTCCCCGACATGCGAGTCCCGGTAGGCGGCCTCCAGATCGAGCGCGCCCTCCTCGCCGGCCGCGCTCCGCGGTTGTGCGTCGACAGCGTTCATGGGGCCCCCTCAATAGCGAGCTCCCTCGGGACGCTCCGTCGCGTACGCTCGGGTCGTGTAGTGGATGGTGCGCCCCGGCCCCTCCTGGCGCACGAGCGCGTATCCGGGCTCCTCGGCGGGCCGGTTGATGATGAACGACAGCCGCACCGATTCCCGCCCGCGGGCGGAATCGAACGCGTTCACCTTGATGTAGTGGTTGGGGAAGGTCTTGCGGCAGGCATTGACCTCGGACATCACGCCGGCGGCATCCCTGATGTCGAACATGGGTATGCCGAACATCTCCCAGTACGTGTTGCGCGGATGCGGATCGTCTGTGTACTCGACCGAGATCGCCCAGCCATTGGCGAGGCCGTACTCGATCTGCTTCACGATCTGCTCATCGGTGAGATCCGGCAGGAATGAAAAAGCGCCTTGGGTGATTCTCATGGACGTGTCTCGCGTGTTGCGGTGCGATCAGGCGACCGACGGGGTCGGCACGAAATCCGGCGTGTCGGTGCTCGCGTAGTTGAAGGTCACCTCGCCCCAGATATCGAGCGCCGCCTTGAGGGGCGCGCAGTGGCGCGCGGCATCGGCGAGGATCTGCGGACCCTCGTTCCAGATATCCCGCCCCTCGTTGCGCGCCAGCACCATCGCCTCGAGCGCGACGCGGTTCGCCGCGGCGCCGGCGGCGATCCCCATGGGATGGCCGATCGTGCCGCCGCCGAACTGCAGCACGGTGTCCTCGCCGAGGTAGTGCAGGAGCTGGTGCATCTGACCCGCGTGGATGCCTCCGGAGGCGACGGGCAGCACTCCGTGAAGTCCCGCCCAGTCCTGCTCGAAGAAGATGCCGCGCGAGAGGTCCATGGGATTGTGTCCCTCGCGCAGCACGTTGTAGAAGCCCTGCACGGAGTTCGGGTCCCCCTCGAGCTTGCCCACCACCGTGCCGGCATGCAGGTGATCGACGCCCGCGAGGCGCATCCACTTGGAGATGACGCGGAAGGACACCCCGTGGGTCTTCTGGCGCGTGTAGGTGGAATGACCCGCCCGGTGCAGGTGCAGGATCATGTCGTTGCGGCGCGCCCAGCGCGACATCGACTGGATCGCCGTGTAGCCGATCACCAGATCGATCATGACGATGACCGAGCCGAGCTCCTTGGCGAATTCCGCCCGCTCGTACATGTCCTCCATGGTCGCGGCGGTGACGTTGAGATAGTGGCCCTTGACCTCCCCGGTGGCCGCCTGGGAGCGATTCACCGCCTCCATGCAGTAGAGGAAGCGGTCGCGCCAGTGCATGAAGGACTGTGAGTTGATGTTCTCATCGTCCTTGCTGAAGTCGAGTCCGCCTTTCAAGGCCTCGTAGACCACCCGTCCGTAGTTCTTGCCCGAGAGCCCCAACTTCGGCTTGACCGTCGCCCCGAGGAGCGGGCGGCCGAACTTGTCGAGCCGCTCCCGCTCGACCACGATGCCGGTGGGCGGCCCGGCGAAGGTCTTGACGTAGGCGGTCGGGAAACGCATGTCCTCGAGCCGCAGGGCCTTCAGCGGCTTGAAGCCGAACACGTTGCCGATCACCGAGGCGCTCAGGTTCGCGATCGAGCCGGGCTCGAAGAGGTCGAGATCGTAGGCGATGTAGGCGAAGAACTGTCCCGGGGAGCCGGGCACGGGATCGACGCGATACGCCTTCGCCCGGTAGCGATCGCACGCGGTGAGCCGATCCGTCCAGACCACCGTCCAGGTGGCGGTGGAGGACTCCCCCGCCACCGCCGCCGCGGCCTCCTCCGGCTCCACGCTCTCCTGGGGCGAGATGCGGAACACCGCGAGCACATCGGTCGGCGCGGGCGCATAGTCGGGCTGCCAATAGCCCATCTGCGCGTACTTCATCACTCCGGCGCGGTAGCGCTCGGCGCCGGTCTTCATTCGCTTTGCCCCTTCGATGACTGCACTCATGGCGGCTCACTCTCTCGTGCAAGGACACGCTGCGGAGCGTGAGGCTTGCTTTTCATTAGGTCCAGTTAGATATTCTTGTCTTCTGAATAAGCTTTTGTTATGCACGTCATGCGCAACGTCACGCTACGCCAGATGCGGGTATTCGCCGCGGTGGCCCGCCATCAGTCCTTCACGCGCGCCGCGCGCGAGCTGCACCTGACGCAGCCGGCCGTCTCGCAACAGATGAAGCTCCTCGAGCAGGAGGCCGGCATGCCGCTCATCGAGCAGATCGGCCGCAGGATCCGCCTCGCCCCCGCGGGCGCGGAGCTGCTGCGCTATGCGACCCAGGTCACCGAGCTTCTGCGCGAGGCCGGCGAGGCGCTGGCGGCGATGCAGGGCCTGAAGCGTGGGGTGTTGAAACTCGGCGCGGTGAGCACCGCCAAGTACTTCGCCCCGACGCTGCTCTCGGCCTTCACCCGCGAGTACCCCGAGGTCACCATCAAGTTCGCGATTGGAAATCGCGGCGAGGTCGTGCGGATGCTCGGTGACAACGAGTCGGACCTCGTCATCATGGGGCGCCCGCCGCGCGAGCTCACCACCGCCTCCGAGTCCTTCGCCCGCCACCCCTTCGTCATCATCGCCTCCCCGCACCATCCGCTCGCCGCAAGGCGCCGCATCCCGCTCGAGGCGCTCGCGAGCGAGAGTTTCATCATCCGCGAGGAAGGCTCCGGCACGCGCGCCTCCATGGAGCAGGTGTTCCGCGAGCGCGGCGTGCCCCTGCGCACCTCGATGGAAGTCAGCAGCAACGAGACCATCAAACAGGCCGTGATGGCCGGGATGGGCCTCTCGTTCATCTCCTCGCACACCGTCGGCCTGGAGTTCGAAGCCGGCCGCCTCGCGATCCTCGATGTCACGGGGCTGCCGATCGTGCGCGACTGGTACGTGATTCGCCTGCGCGAGAAGGTCCTGCCGCCGATCGCGGCCGCGTTCTGGGGTTTCCTGCTGCAAAACGGCGCCCGCATCATCGAGCAGACCGTCGGCGATCCCTCGACCGGCAAGGCGGCGGACATGGCGCCACGCGCACCTCCCACCTCCCCCCGGCGCCGCAGAGCCCGAACATGAGCCCACGCGCGTGGCCGGCGCTGGCTCTCATGTGCCTCTTGCCGCAGGCCCATGCCGCCCGTGTCGTGAGCGTGCACGTACGCCGCTCGGGCGCGCACTTTCTGATCCGAATGCGCATCACCCTCGATGCGCCGCCGCCAGCGGTATTCCAGGCGCTCGAGGACTACGCGGCGCTGCCGCGCTACGAGCCCGATGTGCGCGCCCTGCGCAGCGAACCGACCCGGGAGCCGGACCGCGTGCGCCTCTTCATGACGCTCCATGCCTGTGTGCTCTTCTTCTGCAAGACGATGCGCCAGGAGCAGATCATGACGGCAACCGCCGACGGGGATGGCGGCGTGGTGCGCTCCGAGCTTCTGCCGCAAGGAAGTGATTTCAGGCACGGACGCGGCCTCTGGAGGGTCGCGCCGTGCCCCTCGGGAAGCCCCGCGAGTTGCCTGAGCGTCAGGATCGAGGTGGTGCCAACCTTCTGGGTGCCACCGGTCATCGGCCCGTGGCTCATCCGCCGAAAACTGCGCGAGCAGGCGCATCGCGCCAGCCTCGGGCTCGAGCAGATCGCGCGCAGCCACGTCCTCCGACAGGCACCCCTGAAGAGCGCACGGCGCCACTTGCGGGCTATTGATCCGAGCACCCCGACGCCTATATCGTCTCCCGCACACGCGCCGAGAGCAGCCCCGCGCCGCTCCCGCCCGAAACCCGGAGGTTGATGATGGCCGAAGCCGAGTACGTGCCACCGAAGGTGTGGACCTGGAACAAGCCGAACGGTGGACAGTTCGCGAACATCAATCGCCCGATTGCCGGTGCCACGCACGAGAAGACGCTCCCGGTCGGACGGCACCCGCTGCAGCTGTACTCCCTCGGCACGCCGAATGGCGTCAAAGTCACCATCCTGCTGGAAGAGCTGCTCGCGCTCGGGCACGACGGGGCCGAATACGACGCATGGCTCATCCGGATATCCGATGGCGATCAGTTCGGCAGCGGCTTCGTCGCGCTCAATCCCAACTCCAAGATTCCGGCGCTGCTCGACCGAAGTGGCCCGGCGCCCATCCGGGTGTTTGAATCCGGCTCGATCCTTTTGTATCTCGCCGAGAAGTTCGGTGCCTTTGCGCCGAGGGAACCCGCCGCCCGGGCGGAGTGTCTCTCGTGGCTCTTCTGGCAGGTAGGCAGCGCTCCCTATCTCGGCGGCGGATTCGGCCACTTCTACGCCTATGCGCCCGCCCGGTTCGAATATGCCATCGACCGCTTCGCCATGGAGGTGAAGCGTCAGCTCGATGTGCTCGACCGGCGCCTCGCGGAGAGCCGCTACATCGCCGGTCCCGAGTACACGATCGCCGACATGGCCATCTTCCCCTGGTATGGCGGGCTCGTGAAGGGATGGCTCTACCGCGGCCAGGCGGGGGGCGGCACCCCGGGCTCGCAGGCTTACGATGCCGCCGAATTCCTGAGCGTGCATGAATACCGCAACGTCCGGCGTTGGGCTGACATGCTGCTCGAGCGACCCGCCGTGCGGCGAGGGCGCAGGGTCAACCGGCTCAACGGCGAGCCCTCGGAGCAGCTGCACGAGCGCCACGATGCGCGGGATTTCGACACGAAGACGCAAGACAAGATCGCGGCGGGTTGATCTGCGTGAGCGCGCGAAGCGGTACCACCCCCATGACGCCTGAGCACCCGGATCATGCCGGACATGACCATGGTCATGATCATGGGCACGATCACGCCCACGACCACGCCCATGACGCCAGCGAGCGCCGGCTGCTCTTGAGCCTCGCCATCCTGCTCGTCTTCACGGCCGTGGAGGCCTTGGGCGGATGGTTCGCCAATTCGCTCGCACTGCTCGCGGAAGCGGCCCACATGCTCGCGGACTGTGGCTCGCTCCTGCTCGCCGTCGTCGCCATCCGCGCAAGCCGCAGACCGGCGGATGCGCGCCATACCTACGGAAGCAGCCGTTACCAGACTCTCGCGGCCTATACCAACGGGCTCATCCTGCTCGCGCTGACGGCCTGGGTGATGGCGGGGGCGATACGGCGCCTGATCGCCCCGCCTGCGGTCGACGGCACGCTGATGCTCACGATCGCCCTGGTGGGCGGTGCGGCGAATTTCGCCGCGTTCCTCGCACTCTCGGGCGCGAGCTCGCTCAACGAGCGCGGCGCGCGGACACATGTCCTCAGCGACCTGCTGGGCTCGATGGCCGCCGCGGGCGCGGCTCTCCTCATCCTCGAGCTGCACTGGCGGGCAGCCGATCCGCTGCTGTCGATCCTCGTGGCGCTGCTCATTCTGCGCTCAGGCTGGCAGCTCACGCATGCGGCGGGGCACGTGCTGCTGCAGGGCGCCCCACCGGCGCTCGATGCCGACGGTATCGCGCGCGACCTGGCCCAGGTCCCGGGCGTGTGCGACGTGCATCACCTTCACGTCTGGTCGCTGACCGGTGAGGCACCCGTCGTGACGCTGCACGCCACGGTGGATGCGCAAGCCGATCGACAAGGAGTCCTCGAGGGCATCCTCGGCCGACTGCGCGAGCGTCATGCCATCACCCACTCGACGGTGCAGCTCGAAGGCGCCGAGTGCCTCGATGAGACCGATCACCCCTGTCACCGTCCGCGAGACCCGCCGCGAGATGAATAGACTCACGATCTTCGGCCTCTTCGCCGTCAGCGCGATGCTGGTCTTCTACACGCTCGAGGAGCGTAAGCCGGTCTACGTGCTGGCTTTCGCCGGCGCGTGCGCGCTCGGCTCGATCTACGGCTTCCTGCAGGGGGCGTGGCCGTTCGGAATCGTGGAAGGCATCTGGGCCGCGGTGGCCGTGCGCCGCTGGCGGCAAAAGTGCCGGGCGGAGCGATGAGCCGCGCCACGCCCGGGCTCTCCCACTAGCCGGCGCGCACCAGCAGCAGCGGAACCGGTGTATGGCGCAGAACGTATTCGGAGTCGCTGCCTAGGAGCAGCCGCCGGATGCCCCGCCGTCCGTGCGTGCCGCACACGATGAGGTCCGCCGGCCACTCGAGCGCCTGCTCGATGAGACGCGCGCCCGGCTTGTGGGCCATTTCCTCGAGCAACACGGTGTCGGCCTCGACGCCGGCGTTGCGCGCCCTGGCACCCGCCTCATCGAGGAGCGCGCGGCCGCGCTGCCAAAGCCCGCTTTCGCTCTCCGCGAGGTTGGCGTTCGGCACACCCGGCGCCACGACCAGCCCCTCATCGACGACGTACACGATCCGCAGCTTCGCGCCATGAACTTTCGCGACCCCGATCGCCTCTTCGAGCGCCCGCAGGGCGGGCGCGCTGCCGTCGAATCCCGCCAGAATTCTCTCGTACATCACCTGCCCTCCCGGCGTCCGCCCCGTGCGGAGCGAGGCCACAGGGACCATTTAAGGGTGGGGAGGGGCTCCAATCCATGCGTAGATCACGCACAGCGCCCGGCCGGCATGAAAGCCCGACGAGAGGCGAGTCCGTAGAGCTACGGATCCGCGCTACGCAGGCCCGGCGCTCTGGCGGAGCAGGTGCAAAAAGACCTCCGCCACCGGCTCGAGCGGTCCGCGCTCGCGGCTCAAGACCATGAGCGGGCGAATGATCTTGAGCGCCTTCACTGGCAGCTCGCGCAGGGTCCCCTCGCGAAGCTCACTCACCATGCTCATGCGCGGCAACCAGGCAATGCCGCCGCCGTATACCGCCGCGCGCTTCAGCGCCTCGGCGCTTCCGAACTCCATGGTCCCGCCCTCGAGGATCTGATGCCGGCGCAACATCTCGGCGACCAGCTCCCGGGTCCCCGAGCCGTGCTCGCGCATGAGCAGGGGCTCTCCGGAAAGGTCGCCGACCGAGAGCTGCCGCCTGCGAAACAGCGGATGCTCGGGACAGGCCACCGGAACGATCTCATCGCGTTGAAAGATTTCCGTGTGCAGCCCCTTCGCGTGCAGCGGCCCCTCGATGAAACCCAGCGTGAAACGCATGTCCCCGACGCCCTGGGACACCTGCTCGGTGTTGCCGATGAAGAGCGTCACCTGCACCTGGGGACGCTCGCGCCGGAAAGCCGCGAGCACACGCGGCAGCACATAGGTCCCGATGGTGTTGCTCGCGCCGATCGAGAGACGCCCGCGCTGGGCTCCGGCGACATCTCCCATCGCTGCCTCGGCCGCCCGCTCGAGCTCGAAGAGTCGTTCCGCGTAGCGGCGCAGCACCTCACCCGCCTGCGTGAGGCGCATGCCCTTCGCATGGCGCTCGAAAAGGGTGACTCCGAGCCGGCTCTCGAACGCCTTCAGCTCACGCGAGAGCGCCGGCTGGGAAATGTGGAGCTTCCTCGCCGAGGCGGTCAGACTTCCGGTCTCGGCGATCGCCAGGAAGATCGCGAGATGATGGAGATTCATATAGATAAAGTATATGCAATCTCTACCTTATTTGCATTGGATGTATATCTTGATCTCTCCCATCATACCGCCCCTCTCAGAGCATCACCCCGGGGACCGATCAATGGCGGCATCGTCGGCGCAGCCACAGCCGGAGCGGACCGTGGCGCGGACCACGTGCTACATGTGCGCTTGTCGTTGCGGCATCAAGGTGCATCTGCAAGACGGGAAGCTCCGCTACATCGAGGGTAACCGCGAGCACCCCATCAACCGCGGGGTGCTCTGCGCCAAGGGCTCCGCCGGCATCATGACGGCGATCTCCCCCGCCCGACTCTCCACGCCCTTGAGGCGCATCGGTCCGCGCGGCTCCGGCTCGTTCGAGGCCATCTCCTGGGATGAGGCGATGCGCATTGCGACCGATCGGCTCGCCGCGATCCGCGCGAGCGATCCCAGCCGCCTCGCCTTCTACACCGGGCGCGATCAGTCGCAGTCGCTCACCGGGCACTTCGCCCGGATGTTCGGCACGATCAACTTCGCGGCGCACGGCGGGTTCTGCTCGGTGAACATGGCGGCCGCGGGACTCTATTCGGTCGGCGGCGCGTTCTGGGAGTTCGGCGAGCCCGACTGGGAGCACGCCAAACTCTTTCTGCTCTTCGGCGTCGCCGAGGACCACGACTCCAACCCGATCAAGCTCGGGCTCGGGAGGCTCAAGGCGCGCGGCGCCAAGATCATCTCCATCAACCCCGTGCGCACCGGCTACTCGGCGATCGCGGACGAATTTCTCGCCATCACCCCGGGCACCGACGGTCTGCTCGTGCTCGCGCTCATTCACTGCCTGCTCGAGGCGGGCCGGATCGACACCGAATTCCTCATCCGCTACACCAACGCCCATCACCTGGTGATCGATGCTCCCGGAGCGCCAGATCATGGCCTGATCGCCCGCGATGCGGCCGGCCGGGAGTTGTGCTTCGATCGCGCCTCCCGCGCCCTGGTCGCAGCGCAGTCGGTCGGAACCGATCCGGCGTTGTCCGGCCGCATCATGCTGCCCGATGGACGATACGCCCGACCCGCCTTTGCGCTGCTCGCCGAGCGCTATGGTGATGCGCAGCATTCCCCCGAGGCCGTCGCCGCCCGCTGCGGCATCGATGCCCCCACCATCCGGCGCATCGCAGCGGAAATCGCCGAGATCGCCTTCAATCAGCCGGTGGTGCTCGATCAACCCTGGACGGATACGGCGGGCCGCCATCACGCAACCATGACGGGCCGGCCCGTCGCACTGCACGCGATGCGCGGCGTGTCCGCGCATTCAAACGGCTTTCACACCTGCCGGGCGATACACGTGCTGCAGATGCTGCTCGGCGCAGTCGACACCCCGGGCTCCTGGCGCTACAAGTCACCCTATCCGAAGCCCATTCCCTGCGCCAGCGCGCCCGGCCGGCCGCGCGTGCCCGGCGGACCGCTCGATGCGCCGCCGCTCGGCTGCCCGCGCGGACCGGAGGATCTTCTGGTCGATGAGGCCGGCGAGCCGCTGCGGCTCGACCGGGCGTTCTCCTGGGAGGCCCCGCTCGCCATTCACGGCCTGATGCACATGGTGATCGCGCGCGCCTACGAATCGGGTCCGGAGAAAATCGACACGCTGTTCCTGTTCATGTCCAACATGGCGTGGAATTCCGCGATGAACCCGGGTGAGACCACGCGGATGCTGGCCGAGTGCGATGAGGAGGGCAATTACCGCATTCCCTTCGTCATCGTCGCGGATGCGTTCGCCTCGGAGACCGTCGCCTACGCGGATCTGGTGCTGCCGGACACCACCTATCTCGAGCGCCACGACTGCATCTCGCTCCTCGACCGGCCCATTGGATCGGCGCACGGCCCGGGCGATGCGATCCGCGTCCCGGTGTTGAAGCCGGACCGTGACGTGCGGCCGTTCCAGGACGTGTTGATCGACCTCGCCGGCCGCCTCGGACTGGGGGATTTCGCGGATGACCAGGGCAGGCCGCTTTATTCCTCGTACGCCGATTACATGGTCCGCCACGAGCGCAAGCACGGCGTCGGTCCGCTCGCAGGCTTTCGCGGCGAGAACGGTCTTGCCAGCGGCAAGGGAACGCCGAATCCGCGGCAGCTCGAGCGCTACATCGAGAATGGCGGCTTCTGGAGATACGAGCTGCCGCACGAGCAGCTGTACTTCAAGCATGCGAACCGCGCCTATCTCGCCGGCGCCCGGGCGATGGGCCTCATCGACGATGACGCTCCGATCGTCCTGCAGCTGTATGTCGAGACACTGCAGCGGTTCCGTCTGGCCGCCGAGGGGCACGCGGTGCCACGCCCCCCCGAGCGGCTGCGCGAGCGCATCATCCGCTATTTCGACCCGCTGCCCATCTGGTACGTGCCGCTCGAGGAAGCGATGACCGACCGCGCGCGCTTTCCGCTGCACGCCATCACCCAGCGGCCCATGGCGATGTATCACTCCTGGGGCTCGCACAATGCCTGGCTGCGGCAGATTCTCTCCGAGAACCGCCTCTACGTGCATCAGGACCTCGCGAGCGAGCTCGGGGTCGCAGACGAGGACTGGGTCTGGGTCCGCTCGCGCAACGGCAGCCTGCGATGCCAGATCCGCACCATGCGCGGCGTGAACCGCGACACCGTGTGGACGTGGAACGCGATCGGCAAGCGCGCCGGCGCCTGGGCGCTGAAGCACGATGCGCCGGAGTTCCGCCGCGGGTTCCTCCTCAATCACATCATCTCGGAATACCTGCCGAAACACGGCGATGACGCGCCGCACTCCAATTCGGATCCAATCACCGGCCAGGCCGCCTGGTTCGATCTGACCGTGTCCCTCGAGCCCTGCGCTGCGCCAAGTCCCGAGGACACCTCACCCCGCTGGGGCGCGAACCCATTGCACATCCGCAAGGCCCCGGAGGGCGCCCGATGACGATGCTCCCCGAACGAGCGCCCGGGGCGAAGAAGCTCGGCCTGGTGATCGACCTCGACACCTGTGTCGGCTGCCACGCCTGCGCGGTCAACTGCAAGGAGTGGAACACCGGTGGCGAGGCCGGGATCCTTCCCGATTACGACAAGTACGGTCCGCAGCCCGATGGAGTGTGGTTCAACCGGATCCACTCCTACGAGACTGAGGAGGGCGGGTGCTCGCGCACCGTCAACGTCCCGCGTTCCTGCCTGCACTGCGAAGACGCGCTGTGCGTCACGGTGTGCCCGACCGGCGCCTCCTACAAGCGGGTCGAGGACGGCATCGTCCTGGTCGACACCGACAAGTGCATCGGCTGTCAGCTCTGCGCCTGGGCCTGCCCCTACGGAGCGCGCGAGCTCGATGAGAAGGCGGGCGTCATGCGCAAATGCACGCTGTGCATCGACCGTATCCACGACGAGAATCTCCCCCCAGCCGAGCGTGAGCCGGCCTGCGTCGCAACCTGTCCGTCCCGGGCGCGCCATTTCGGCGACCTCGCCGATCCCGAGAGCGAGGTCTCGAAGCTGGTCAAGGCGCGCGGCGGGCTCGACCTGCTCTCCGACCTCGGCTATCGACCGACCAACAAGTATCTGCCGCCGCGCCGGGCGACGGTCCCGAGCGCCCCGGCGCCACCGCCTTCCCCGGCCGGGAAGGGGCTCGGCGCAGCGCTGCTGAAGCTCCTCGACAAGGCGCTCAGCCGATGAGGCCCGCCGCTTCGATCCTGCTGCTCACCACCGCCACCGGGTTCGGCTTTGGACTGCTGGCCTGGCTCGGGGCGTATGCGGCCCTCGGGCTCTTGCCGCCCGAGGCGCCGGTACTGCTCGCTGCCGGCATCACCGTGTCGCTGATCTTCGCGTCTCTCGGCCTCGCCGCCTCCGTATTTCATCTCGAGCGCAAGGAACGCGCATGGCGCGCGTTCACTCAGTGGCGCTCCTCGTGGCTCTCCCGCGAGGGCGTCGCCGCCGTCCTGATATACCCGGTGGCGATCGCCTTCGGGGTGTGCTTCTGGAGAGACGGACAGAGCCTCTGCACGCGGTTGCTCGGCGCAGCGACCCTCATCGGCTCGCTCGGCACGGTCTATTGCACGGCCATGATCTACGCAAGCCTGAAGCCCATCCGCCAGTGGCACAACGCGCACACGGCGCCCGACTATCTCCTCTATGCTCTTTTCTCCGGCGCCGTTCTCTTTGCGGCGTTGCGCACGGTGCTGCTCGGCGCGCCCGGCCCCATGGCGAGCGTTGCGGCCGTCATGGCGGCGGCGGCCTTTGCTGCCAAGCGCGCCTACTGGCGACACATCGACGGACAGGCGCCCCTCGCCACCCTGGCCGCCGCCATCGGAACACCGAACGCCACCGCCAAGGCGCTCGATGCACCGCATTTCAGCGAAAACTTCATTCTGCGCCAGATGGGCTTCGCCATCGCCCGGCGCCATGCCGCGAGACTGCGCCACCTCGCCCTCGGTGTCGGCTTCGCCCTGCCGCTCCTGCTCGAAGTCCTGGCGGGTGTCCCGATCGCACCCCTCACGACCACGCTGCTCGCGCTCGCCTGCGCGGCGCTCGGGCTCCTGATCGAGCGCTGGCTGTTCTTCGGGGAGGCCACCCACGTTGCAGCGCTCTATTATGGCCGCCCCGTATGAGCCCTGCGGATGCGGCCAGGGGCGAGGCCGATGATCAAGATGGAGCTCGGGACGAGCGCCGCGCGCCTCGAACGGGCCTCCTTCGCCTGCAGGACTCGCTCTTTCCGCTTTCGCACACAGACATTCACACACGTCCCGGCACCAGGATGCCAAACGTCACCCTAAACGACAGACGGATTCCGCTTGGATCCGACGATGGTCTCATTCGCAAGACCGAGCTCATCATCAGCGGCGTGTTGCGCGGTGGGGTGCTCCTGAGCGTCGCGGTGATACTCGCCGGCGTGTGCTA
>JAJYDK010000052.1 GCA_021777555.1 Pseudomonadota bacterium
CACGCTCATGTCGGTACTGGAACACGCCCATGGCTGGCTGGTCGCCAGCGCACTGACGCTCCTCGCCGGTAGACTGGCCCACGCGAGCACGCTTTCGGCCACGTATTTCGAGGTCGCGAGCCATGATCCGAGCTACGACACCCTGTGTCGGGGGAACTCCTCCAACGAGGTCCTGCCCACCCTCGGTCCGAACGGACTCCCCCTGCTCAACCCGAGCGACTCCGGCACGATGCCGAGTAGTCAGGATCTGATCAACGGCCAGCTGACCTGGTGGAGCCCGGGACTGAATCCCTACGTCCAGCAGACCGGCACCGGGACGATCACCCTGCCCTTCGATCAGAGTTCCAATTTTTTCCCGCCGAATGGCACGGGCACGAACGCTACGAATGGTGGACTGACGGCAATCTTCTCGGGGTATCTGAATGTTCCCACCACCGAGAACGTCACCTTCGGCATCGGCGCGGACGACTCGGCGTTCGTATCCCTGGACGGGATGAACCTTTGCGATCTCGGCGGTGTTCACCCCTACACCCTCGGGACATGCACCGCGCAGACGCTCAGTGCCGGATCGCACAGCCTCCTGCTCTTCTTAGGATGACATGAATCAGGTGCAGGCCGGTTTGTCGTTCAGCATTCAGACCAACGGCGTCACGACCGTCGGCATGCCGGAACCCGGCTCACTCGCACTGCTGGCCGCCGGTCCGCTCGGTCTCGGATTCACCGTCTCGCGCCGTCGCCGCGAGGCCCTGGAACGGCGCGGCTGAGCGCAGCACGGCACCACGCCGCTCGCGCCTCCCTGGGATCCCTTACGATGCTCCTGACGTCTGCGACGTCAGGAGCATCGGTTCCGGATCGACCTCCGCCGCTCACGACGCAGCGGTCTTGTCTGCCGCCCCGCACGCGCGCCCCGAGGCACTCCCGGCAACTGCCTCAGAGCGGCACGCCGCAACGCGCCAGGACATCGCGCAGATCGCGGATCGGCGGGAAAACCTCGTTGTTCCAGTCCGAGCCCTGGGCATCGTGCGCACGCTGCTCGTGCTCGACGATTTCCTGGTCCTCGCGGAAGATGTTCTCGGTGAAGCGCACCACGAATGGCCAGACCACGTGGATGAGCCCCGGGATCGGGGGCTTCTTCACCGACAGATAGCCGAACGTGCGGTTGGTGCGGTGCTCGGCATCGAGCGGCGTGTAGCACAACCACACTTCGAGCACCGGATCCTGGGTCTCCTGAATGTTGCGACCCACCCAGACTCTCAGGCTCTGCGACGGATAATCGGTGCGGATGCGCATGTGATCGCGGAAATCCTGCCGCTCCTCGCCACGGCTGCGCATCATGTCGACGATCACGCGCTCGCCGACCGTAGATTTACCCTCGCTTCGGCTGAAGCTGTACTCGACCTCCGCCCAGCGCTCCCCATGTTTGCGCCCGAGACAGCTGGCACGGATCGAGCCCATCTGCTTGCGGTGCATGAACTGGTGGTTCATGTCGAAGAGGTTCTCGTGCATGAACGTATAGTGGCAGGCGACTTCGCGGTTCAGACGCCGGGTCTTGTAGTCGCGCCGTTGAGACGCACCGAGGGACTTCGGCAGGCGCTCTTCGGCCAGTTCGGCCTTGCCGGGGAAGATGAAGATGAGGCCGTCGATCTCGCGGACCGGGTAGCTGCGCACCCCGTTCGGACGGCGCTCCTTGCCCAGATACGGCACATCCGTGCATTTCCCCGAACAATCGTACGCCCAGCCATGATAGTGGCACTTCAGGACGTCCCCGGTGACCACACCGAGGTGCAACGGCACCTGGCGGTGCGCACACCGGTCTTCGAGCGCAAAGACCCGCCCGCTCTCGCCACGATACAGCGCGATCGGCTCACCGGCGAACCGGCGCCCGAGAATCTGCCCCGCCTTGAGCTCATCGGACCACGCCAGCGGATACCAATAATCGGGATTCGCAGCCGTGCGCCTCAGATCCACGCCACTGTGCGTGCTCGCCGAGCACTCACCCGTCAAGGTCGATTGATCCTCGAGCATCGACGCCCCCTGTTGTAATGAAAGCCGCAAGACTACTCTCAAGGCGCGTCCCGGAGAAAGCACTGTTTCGTGACGGGGAGCCGGAGCCTCGCTCGAGCGGCGCCCCACCGCTGCCGGATCGCTCCCGGAGGTTCTCGATGCGGCGGTCATGAATGGAATTGAACGCGGGGTCAGCGCCTCTGGCGAGCTGGAAAGCCCGTGCGACGCCCGTTCGGCACCGGTTCACATCCGTGAAGAATTCTCTAGTCAGACCCTACTTTGTGCTGTAAAGTTCTCCGCGACCAAGGATTTAGATCAGACGGCGGCGCAACCGCTTGGGACGGGAATGACAGTCAGCGTTTTGGGGACGTGTGACCGTCGGCAACACCGTAGCGGTGCGGACGTGCAGTGGGGGAACTTCTTCATCCGGGCGACGGAATCGATCGCGCACTCCGCACAGACGCTGCGGGCGGCGTAGAGCGTTGCGCGGCCCTCACGCCCGACCCGAGGCCGAGAGAGCCACCATAGCCGGCGCGCCTCAAACGTTCCGGCCGACCAGGCCAGTTGCGAATGCGCGATGCCGATGATGTAGACGCACTCCCCTCTCGTTCTCACTGGACTCGACTGCTGGCACCGCGCTACTGGGCGCTGTGGCTCATCCTCGGCATGCTGCGGCTTCTGGTGATGCTGCCGTTTCGAGCGCAGCTCGCCTGGGGACGCGCACTCGGCGCGCTGCTGCGCAGGATGCCGGTGCGCTACGTCAGCATCGCGCAAACCAACATCAATATCTGCCTGGCGGATTTGCCACCGCAGGAACGGGAGCAGGTGCTGCAGCGCCACTTCCAGAGCCTCGGCATCTCGGCAATGGAAATCGCACTGGCTTGGTGGGGAGACGGGACGCGTATCCGCAAACTGGCACGCGTCGAGGGATGTGAGCACGTCCAGAGCGCCCTCGCGCGAGGACGCGGGGCAATTTTGCTGACGGCACATTTCACGCCGCTCGAGATCGGCGGACGGATCCTCTCGGAAATGTTCCCGATCAATATTCTGTATCGGCCGACCAAGAACGAAGTCCTGGCGCATCTGCAGAGCCGGCTGCGCACCCGCAACGGTGGACGTGCCATTCGCAGCGACGACATCCGCGCGATGGTCATGGCGCTGAAGAACAATGAATGCGTGTGGTTCGCCCCCGATCAGTGTTACCGCAAGAAGGGCGCGGAGATGGTTCCTCTGTTCGGCGTTCCCGCCGCGACCAATACCGCCACTTCGCGCATCGCACGCATGACCGGCGCGGCCGTGCTGCCGTATTTCGTCGAACGCCTGCCCGGCTGCAGCGGCTACCGGCTCGTGATCCTGCCGGCGCTCGAGAATTTTCCGAGCGATTCACCGGCCGCGGATGCTGCGCAGTTTCATCGCTTGATCGAAGCCCAGGTGCAGGCGGTCCCCGATCAATATTTGTGGATCCATCGCCGGTTCAAGGGCATGACGCCGGACTATCCGGATTACTACAAGAAGTGCACGAAAGCCGCCGCGACGGACGCCACCACCGATCCGCAAGCACCGCCTCGCGCACTGTGACCGAAGGTCGATGGGTTCCCTACGTGCCCACGTCGCGCACCGAGGAGTATTCGAGTTTCCGTAGCGCTCGATGCGTGCCGCAGGATGCACCGAGGCTCTGCCCGTAGGCCACATCGCGCGCTTCACCTCGGAGTACGCGCAAGCACATTCCCCGCGAGGTGATCGGCTGATCCCGCGGCGCCTCGCCCGAACGCAATACTCCTTAACCGTGCGCCCGGGCGACGTACTCGCCGCCGCCCTCCCGCGGCCGTGCACGCAGGTCGCGAGCCGAACTCATCGGCCGTACGCGTTCGATCCAACACACCAAATGCCGTGCATTCGACCGGCTCACCGGTCGGCCCTGCCATCCCAAGTCCTACCGCGACGGCGACGTCACCCCGTGGGGTGCAAATAGCGATTCAAAAATGTCCCGATGGCCGTCAGTGCCTTGATCCGATCGTCACTTCTCGCCAGCGAATTCCCGCCCCGCGCCAGCTTCAAGAACGTGACGGCCTTGCCCTGCGCCTTCAACGCGTGGGCCATGGCCGCCGATTGACTCTCCGGCACGACGGTATCGTCCTGCGTACCGATGAGCAGGACCGGCGCCTGGATGGCGCCCACCGCGTGAATGGGGGACTCTTGGGCCACTTTGGGATCCACGGGCGATCCAATCCCGTTGCGCCAGGCCACCAGCGCCGCGTGCGTCGAATCGCTTCCACCAAATACGTGAATCATATGCGCAACCAACGCACCGAGATCCGAGATGCCATTGACGCTCACCGCACAGGCATAGGTGCCCGGAGAAAACGCAACTCCCGCCAATGCGGCATACCCACCATACCCCATGCCCGCGATACACACCCGATGAGGGTCCACGAGACCCTGTTTGACCAGCAGGTGCACACCGGCGATGGCATAGCGTTGTGACACACCTCCCCACAGGAGGTACCCCCCCTCGGTCGCAAGCGCAGTACCCGACACCTCTGGCTGCAAAACCACATCGCCCTCGGCGGCCAGAAACTGCGCGAACCAATCGAAATTCCGCGGATCGTTCCCGACCGCGCCCCCGGGGACCAACACGACCAGAGGCAGATCCTTGCCGCCGCCCGGCGGTACGTAGACCTCCGCTTTCACGGTCTGTCCGTCGTGCGTCGGATAACGCACGGCATGCACTTGCGCCAACTCCACATGGGCGAGCTGCGGATAAGCAGCGCCGGCAATCACTGCGCTGTGAGCCGCGAAATTAATCAGGTAATACGTGGGTGCATCCTGCGGATCATCGACCTCTGCGAGCACCTCCTGGCCATTCCTCGAGTGATCGTAGACCTCGACCCGCCGGCCCGGGAAGACGTGGGCGATCGATTCGTAGCGCGATTTCGCCGAAGGGTCGAACCAGAGCCTGTGCGGATCGGACCGACCGACCCACGCGTAAATCAATGTCTTCGAATACCGCGAGAGATCGAACTGAGTCACCCTGTGCTTCGCGGCGGACAGGAGTTCCTGCGGTGGCGAGCCATCGAGCGGAATCTTCCACAATCCACTCCCGCCCGGCGCAAAAGCCAGAATTGCATGCGCCGTGGGATCGAGTTGCGCACCAAAATCGGGGGCCTGCCCGGCGCCGTGATGGTAGATCGGTCGCCACGTATGACCCTGCCTCGCCTCGATCGTGAAGCGATTCGCATGCCATTCGGAGCGCGCCACTGGATTGCCGGCATTGTCAATGAACCAGCCGTCGGTGTACGCATCGCCGGAGGAGATCGCCGTACTCTTACCCGTCCGAGTGTCCACTGCGAACAGCGAGTCCACCATGCCGGAATCCCCGACTTCGCTGTGGATCATCGTGCCGAGCGTCGAGCGGTAAGCGGTCGGATTGAACATCCTCACCGACATGATCACCGTGTGTGGCCGCTTCGGAATATCCCAGTCGAGCAATTGCACGCCGGTGGTGAAATAATTTCCCCCGACCATACGGTCCGACAGCAACGTGCGGATCTTTCCGCTGGCGATATTCAGCGCAAGCACAATATTGAGCCGGATGGGCTGATGCCATCGCAACTCCGATTGGGGCGGCGCCGGCTCCGTCGTGACGGCTCTCATCAACAGCGTATTGTCGCTTTCCCAACCCAACCAATACACCGTGAGCGCTGGGGACAGCTGCACCTCGCGCCGGACCGCTTTAGCGCCGACGTTAAAGATGAAGACCCCACTCCCCCGCCCCCGAGGCTGCATCCACGCCACTACATGTCCGCTCGGACTGAGCGTCAGCTCACGAACTTTCGGCAGCGCACCGAAGTCGGCCGCGAGGTTCATCTTGGCCTGCCCTGCCCAGGCAGCCGTCGACAGCATCATCAACGTCACTAACGCCGCAGAATATGATTTCTTCACGCTCACTCCTCGCGTGTTCTATGAACTTATTATTTCCGGCTCGACCGCGTATTGATTATATTTCGCCCGCATCCCCTGCAGCCAAATCGGCGAGACCGAGTTCCGCCGGTCAGACGTGATCTACCCCGTCTCTTGGGTGATCATGACGTGCCGCCTCGTCAGTACACAATAATGATCCGTCTCGGTCAAGCTCGGCGCATCTGCCTTGCGTCATGACCGCCGAACATTTCCCAGCACGTGATCTTCCGGCGCGCCCCTCCGCAGCTGCTGCCGATGTTCTTGAGAATGCGTACCGCCGCAGTATTGACTGATCCGCGCATGCGAATGTGCAGCATCAGGGAAAAACACCTCCGCCCATACGCGCAGCGATGACCCCGGGGCCTTGAAGCAGGAGCCCTCTCGCGTTCTGTAACGATCCGCGACGGCCGCAGACAAACCGAACGTGCCGCGCCTCACGGTCCAGCCACGCTTCTCATCACCGATCCGCGCGGCGCCCGGAACCGCACTCCTGCACAATTGCCGCACAGCACTCACTGGCATGCTCGAGCGTGCCGCCGTACGCAACGCAAGACCACGAGGGTTTCATGTACAGAAGGACGCTCCGTAGTGCCCGTCCGCTGGGCTCCTATCTTTGAGTTCGTCTGTTCGACCGCTCTTCAGTCCGCAGTCACCGTCTCTGATTCGCTGTCCGTCCGGGCCAGTGCGCGTTTCACGGCGGCAATGGCCCTCTCGACGTCTCGATCCGATGTTCTCCAATTCACGACGCTGACCCGCATGGCGCGTAACCCTCTCCAGGTCGTAGTGGAAAAGAACGCCTCCCCATCCGCGTTCACCGCGGCGACGATCCTGTCTGTCGTGCGGTCATGATCGCCATCGGTCGCCCCTGGACGTTGATCCAGAAAGCGCACCAGACCTTGATTGAGACGCGGCTCCCACAGCATCTGCGCCCCAGGGAGCTTCCCGATCTCCGTGACCAACCTCAAGCAGTGCCTCGAGGTACGCTCGACCAGATCCGCAACGCCCTCTCGACCGAGTTCGCGCAGTGCGGCGTAAACGGGAATTCCGCGGGCTCGCCGCGACCACTCCGGGTTCCAATCGATTTGATCTCTTGCATTTGAATCCGCGGCGATGTACGAGGCGCTGATCGTCATCGCGTTTCGGTGTGCGGCACGGTCCCGTACGATGGCTATTCCACAGTCAAATGGCACATTGAGCCATTTGTGTGCGTCCGTCGCCCAGCTGTCCGCCTGCTCAATTCCCGCCGTCAGATGCCGAAACTTTCCGGAAGCCCGTGAGAACAATCCGAATGCGCCATCGACGTGGACCCAGGATCCCGCCTGTTGGGCGAGTGGAATGATTTCCTCAAACGGATCGAAGGCTGCGATATTCAGGTCCGCGGCTGAAAGAACCAGAATCGTCGGCTGCTGTGCGTTGTGCAACGCCGCCCGGAGCGCTGCGGACTCCATCCGCCCATTTCGATCCGCGGCAACAGATTCAATCGACTTGTTACCCAATCCCAGAAATCGCACTGCGCGATCGATCGAACCATGCCGATGTTCGCTGGTCAACACGCGAATCTTTGGCGCCCCAAAGAGTCCGTCCTCATTGACGTTCCAGCCCGCCTTTTCCAGGACCGCGGCTCGCGCGCTGGCCAAACACGTAAAGTGCGCAAGCTGGCAGCCCGTCGTGAAGGCAAATGAGGCGTCTTGGGGCAGGTCGAGGAGATCCAAAATCCACCTACCGGCAACCTCCTCGATCACGCTCGCCACTGGGCTGCAAGCGTAAAGCGCGGCATTCTGATCCCACGCCGACGTCAGCCAGTCAGCGGCAAGCGCCGACTGAAGCGATCCGCCGATGACCCACGCAAAGAATCGCCCGCCGGCGCTGCCATGAAGCCCCTCCTTGGTGGCCTGAAGGAGATGTTCAATGACCTCCCTCGATGGCGCCCCCGTCGATTGCAGCGGCCCACCCAGTCGGCTGCGCAGAGATTCAAGGCTCGCCGCCGCCCTCACCGGGCGCTCATCCAGACCCGAAAGCCATTCCTTGGCCGCCGACCACGCCAGATCTAACGATTCGAGATTCTGCACCGAAGGACTCCTGTTTGAGCACGAGAGCCTAATCGATATCGGTACGGCCCTCTCGCCATTCTCAGACCTGATCAGGGATTTCGGACATGAGTTTCGACACTGCGTGACACCCCAAGGGCCAGAGTTGTCCGCGACTGCCCTCGAAACTTGCGTCGCGGAATGGGCGGACTGCTCACATCATTCTATTTTGACAGCACGACGTGCATCGCGCGACGCGAGGTGACGTGCTCGGCGCACTTGAACCCAAGCGCCGTCAGATCGATGCCTGCGAGTAAGGCTTCGCCCTGCCCGAGCAACGTAGGCGAAAGCGCCAAGTGGACCTCGTTCACCAGTCCTGCCTGTAGGTACTGGCGAACAGTGTCCGCACCGCCGCCGATGCGCACATCGCGATTGCCAGCGGCCTTCTTCGCCGCGTCTAAGGCTGCATGAATACCCTCGGTGACGAAGTGGAATGTCGTGCCGCCCTGCATCACAAGGGGTGCGCGTGCGTGGTGCGTCAGCACGAACACGGGCATGTGATACGGCGGTGCTTCGCCCCACCAGCCCTTCCAGGAGTCATCACGCCATGGCCCTCGGACGGGGCCGAACATGTTTCGCCCCAGGATCCACGCACCGACATTGACAAAGCCTCGCGCGGCGAAATCGTCATCGGTGCCAACCTCGCCTCCGCCATCGCCGTGCATTTGCTGAAACGTCCGGGTCGGGAAGAGCCACGTCATCAACGACGTGCCGCCGATGCCCAACGGGTCCTCAAGGCTCTGTCGTGGACCGGCGCTGAAGCCATCGATGGACATTCCGAAACTGGCCACCTTGACCCTGGACATGAAGCTCCTCTCCATCAATGTGGTGCCTAACGATGCGTCGTGAGAGGCCATTGCCGTGCTAGTCGCGGACGCTGTTGTCGTCTCAGGTCGCCCGAGAACTGTCCTCGTGACCGTCCGCGCCGGTGCAAGGGCGCGACATATGGCCGAAGCTATGTGATCGAACACGCCAGAGTTGACATAGTAACGCATGATGTGAGGGAGATTCCAGACGAAGGCCACGGCCACTCCCGGTGACTTCGCTCATCCCGGACACCGTGACGATTGTCTGCATCCGACCCCTTGCCGTCATTCGGAAACGACCGCCAGACGACAGACTGTTACGTGTCTCCGTGGGGATCGAATCCTTGACTCTACCGTTTACATCTGTAATCATATTGGCTGTTGCAGTTTTAGCCATCACGTTGGTCATGCCGAAAGACACCCCGATCTCTGAGGCAGAATCCGTCATCATGCAAGCGTTGTGGGCACGCAGCCCGCTTGCAGCGGAAGATGTCCTTGTCGCCATAGCGGGCGACACAGACTGGCAGGAATCAACAGTAAAAACCTTGCTCAATCGCCTCTTGAGAAAAGGAGCGATTCACGCCCGCAAGCAAGGTCGCCGATACCTATACACTCCGATTCTCGCCCGCGACCAGTGGCTACTTCAGGAAAGCTCCGGGCTTCTCGACAGACTGTTCGGCGGTCGCGTTGCACCGCTGGTAGCCCATTTCAGTCAACATCGGAAGCTTTCAGAAAGAGACGTGCAGGAGTTGCGGAAGGTATTGGACAAAATCGATCATGGATGATTTATTAGCAGCGCTACTGCTTGCTACGCTCATTTCGAGCGCAGCTCTGATCGTGATTGCCGCCCTGCGGTTGCCTCTACGGTACGCATTCGGTGCCCGTGCGGCCTACTGGCTCTGGCTTCTGGTGCCCGCAAGTATCGTAGGTCTTATCGTACCTCGACCCGATCTCGCGACAACCAAGACGACACAGACCTTCTCCGCTGCCACCGATCAGGTTTGGCACGCATTATCGGCTGCCTCTAATGTATCCAATCACGTTAGCCTAGGCCTGGACACGACAGTCGGACTCTTTCTTTGGTTCACCGGCATGCTGGCAGCGCTGTGTATCAACGTACTTCGCCAGTACCGCTTTGTTCATGCATTGGCTCCCCTATCCAAAGGTCCTGACGGCACGCTGCGTAGCAGCGCCATCGTCATGCCTTTGGTGGTGGGGGCCTGGTCGCCCCGGGTCATCGTTCCATTAAATTTCGAGCAGCGCTACAGCGAATCCCGGCGTCAATTGATGATCGCACACGAGGCCATGCACGTTGCGCGCTGGGACACTCGTATCGCCGCGGTGGGTGTCGGCTGGGCATGCGTCTTCTGGTTCAACCCATTGGTCTATTGGGCCCTTTCGCGCCTGCGATTCGATCAGGAATTGGCCTGCGACGCAGAAATTCTTGGGCATTTCAAAGGCAGCGGGCGTGATTATGCGGCAGCGCTTCTCGACGCACAGATGGCTGATCAGATCAGTATCAGACCACCAATCGCTTGTCATTGGCAGTCAGCTCACCCGCTCACGAGGAGAGTCACCATGCTGACGAGGAAATTGCCGGGAAAAACACGAGCTAGAATTGGTGTGGTCGTTGCAATTGCAGTGAGCACACTAGCGTCTGCGGCGGCATGGGCCGCGCAACCGGAAGATACCGCCGCGGGATCGACCGTCACTCTGAATATGATCTGGTTCGCAGATCATGATCCAAGATTTCCCGGACGCATCGTCCGACTCAGCGTAAACAATCACCTTGTGCGGGATGGCGCGACATTTACGTCCATGTCGGCCCACAGGAGTTATGGCGTGGCGTGTATCCCCAGTACCGTAGCCCATGAACCAAAACACAGACGGCCACTCATTGAACTTCGCTGTAAACTTCGCGCTGACGGAAGAATTTTTGCCGACCGCGAAGTCACGGTCCGTGAAGGCCAACTAATGGCCTTGGACACGAGAGATCCGAAGACCGGAACACGCTTGTACGTTGTGCTGAGTGCCTCACCGTCTTCTGAGTTAGGACAACAGGCGCATATGCAATAATGTGAGGTGCGAACGCGCTGCACGGCAGACAAAACCGACTTCTCGAGCTGATGCAGAAAGTGTCCGCGCAATCTCCGTAGTGCGACTATAGAGTTTACGAGGGGGCCGGAAATCTTTGCCATGTCAAAGCCATTGAAATCAGTTGCGATGGACCTTGCGTGCCCCGTACACCCGGAAGTTCTCCTCCCAGACACGACGGATCGAGCCGGAAAGCTCGGCATCGCGCTGAACGCGAGGCGGCAGCCGCGACGGATCGGCCTGGCGGCTTTTGTGTTCGTAATACGTCGACGGGGCGATCGGCAATTGCTCGCAGATCGGCTCGACTCCGTACTCGGCTCGATGCGCGTCGATAAACGCGATCATCACTTCCCGCGGCGGTCGAGCTCCGCCTGGGCAAAAAACGCGGACACCTTGCGTAGGATCTCGTTGGCACGCTTCAGCTCGGCGTTCTCGCGCTCGAGCTGCTTGACCCGCTCACGGTCAGCCAGAGAGGCATTGCGGCGCGGATCGGCTGCCGCTTCGGCTTCGGCTTTCACTACCCACGAGCGTAGCGTCTCCGCCGTGGAGCCGATCTTCCCGGCAATCGCCTGCATCGCCGCCCACCTGGATGGGTACTCGTGCACGTGCTCCTGGAACAGGCGTACCGCACGCTCTTGGACCTCAGCTGAGTATCTCTTCGACGTATTTCCCATGACTCCATCCTCTCAAGAACATGGAGTCTCCGGGAAACCCGGGGCGGTTCAGATAGCCCGCAAATATTCTATTTCGACAGCACGACGTGCATCGCGTGACGCGAGGTGACGTGCTCAGTGCACTTGAAGCCGAGCGCCGTCAGGTCGATGCCTGCGAGCAAGGCTTCGCCCTGCCCGAGCAAAGTGGGCGATAGCGCCAAGTGCACCTCGTCCACCAGCCCCGCCTGCAAGTACTGGCGAACAGTGCCCGCACCGCCGCCGATGCGCACATCGCGATTGCCAGCGGTCTTCTTCGCCGCGTCCAAGGCGGCATGGATGCCATCGGTGACGAAGTGGAATGTCGTGTCGCCCTGCATCACGAGGGGTTCGCGTCTGTGGTGCGTCAGCACAAACACGGGCACGTGATACGGCGGCTCCTCGCCCCACCAGCCCTTCCAGGAGTCATCAGGTCATGGCCCGCGGACGGGGCCGAACATGTTGCGCCCCAGGATCCACGCACCGACATTGGCAAAGCCTCGCGCCGCGAAGTCGTCATCGATGCCTGACTCGCCTCTGCCATCGCCATGCGCCTGCTGGAACGTCCGGGTCGGGAAGAACCACGCCATCAACGACGTGCCGCCGACGCCCAACGGGTCCTCGAGGCTCTGCCGTGGACCGGCGCTGAAGCCGTCGATGGACATTCCGAAACTGGCCACCTTGACCCTGGACATTAAGCGCCTATCTATCAATGTGGCGCCGGGCGATGCGTCATGAAGAGGGCATTGCCGGCCTAGCCGACGACGCTATTCTAGCCTCAGGTCGCCCCAAAACCGTCCTCCGCGACCGACCGCTCCTGTGATTGGGTTGCAAGAGCGCGGAATATAACCCATGCTATGTGATATATTATTCGCGCTAAATAAGTGTAATCTATAGTATGAAAGAGATTCCAGAAGCAAGAGCGTCCCTCCGGTCGCTCGGCGAACGGCTGCGTCGCGCACGTCTCGCGCGCAACGACACCATGGCGATTTTCGCCGAGCGCCTCGGCGTATCCGAACAGACGGTGCGGGCGATGGAGCACGGACAGCCCACTGTTCAGGTGGGTATCTGGCTCGATGCCCTGTGGGTGCTTGACGATCTGCAGGCCGTGGAGAAACTCCTCGAGTCTCGCGAGAGCTTGATCGAGCTGGCACGTCGCGAGGGCACTTCCACGCCACGCCAACGGGCATCGAGGCGTCGCGGATGAAGCGTCTGTACGTCTGGGTGCGGACCATGGACGGCAGCCTCTCACTCGCCGGAGAAATCGCAACGACCGATCCTGTAAGCGGCGGTCGATTCGAGTCGGAGTTCGAGTACGCAGCCCAATGGGTTCGTGATCCTGCGGCCTTCCCTCTCGATCCGGTTTCCCTACCTCTGCGACCCCTGGGACAACGATTTCGGGCCGAACAGCTCTACCCACCGCTCGCTGTGATCGACGATGCGCTACCGGACGATTGGGGACGACGTCTTCTTGCCAAGGCCCTCACCATGGAGGGCCGCTCCACGTCCCCGCCTGATATGCTGCTGGCACTGCGCGCGGAAGGAACTGGCGCGCTGTTGTTCACGGGGACGCCTCAGGTGCCCGTACTCTCGAGCACCCTCCACACGCGATCGCTCACTACGCTGCTCGCTGCGGCCGCCCAGTTCGAAACCGGAGTACTTCCTGCAGATCCCATGTTCCGCGAACTGCTCGAGGGGAGCGGCCGCGCCGGCGGAGCACGGCCCAAAGCGCTTGTCCATGATGCCCATGGCGAGTGGATCGCCAAGTTCCCGAGCCGCACTCGCGACGGCCACCACGACGTCGTCGGCCTCGAGGCGACCTGTCTCAGGCTCGCAAGGCTTGCTGGACTGACCGTACCGGACTCGCAACTGCAAATGGTGGGTCGAAGGCGCGTGCTGCTCGTCCGTCGCTTCGACGTCACGCCGCACGGCGGGCGGTTACATATGGTGAGCATGCGCACATTGTGTCGTGAGCGTCCGGGTCTCTACGTGACAAGCTATACGGACATCGCCCTTTTGTTGAGCAAACACTCCGTGTCCCCGGCAGAGGATGTTTCCGCGCTCTTTCGCCACATGGTATTCAATGCCGCCATCGGAAATGTCGATGACCATCTGAAGAACTTCTGGATGCTGAGAACACCCGCCGGCTATCGTCTTGCGCCCGCATTCGATCTTGTGCCCGATACCAGTGGCCGTGGAGACCATACCCTCGCATTCCGGCACAGCTTCTCTCCACCTACACGACGGATTCTGCTGGATCTCGCTCAGGATTGGCACGTCACACAGGCCGGGGAAACCATAGACCAAACTGTGGAGGCTGTTTCCACGTTCCGCAAGACTGCAATCGACCTAGGTGTCCGGCCAGGGGCGGCTCTGAATGCGATCTGCGCCGACGTGACGCGACGAGTCGCAGCTCTGACTCAAGTAGACGCAGCTACTCCGGCTCCTTGAAAAAAACTCGTGGACGCTAGGGCGGAATCCAAGGTCAGCGCAAGCCTTTGAAGGCGAACGCGGACTGACCAACCGCCTCTCCGCCTCCCCCGCCCTGCGACCCCTGCCCTTTGCGCCTCGGGCTATCCAAGGCGGCGCCCGCCCGTGCGTCAACACGAGCGAACGCCTACCACGACGAGCCTATACGAGAGGCCGACCATGGAAACTTCCACTCGCCATGCCAATTCTACTCGGGGAACTCGTTCCCGCCCGCTCAAAGTGTCCTCTGTTGTCCGACGACGTCCCGCCGGACTCAAGACCCCGGACCTTCACGACATCATGGCGCAAATCGCCGATGCCATCGCCATTGTGCGCGTCAGCCAGCGATCCCTCAGCCACCTGGAGGTCGCCTACGACGAGGAATCGTTCTTGCCGAAGGCGCTCGCCGCTCTGGATGCCGTCTATACCGAAATCGACTTCGCATCCATCGTGCTGTTTAAGAAGGGACGGCACTGAACGTCTCTGTATTACGTCGGGCACGGCGGCGACTCTCCCTCGGGCGGCACCATGTCGTAACCGACGCGCTATTTTTGCATTCCTTACAACGTCCAACTCAGACGTGAGATGTGGATTCAGGATGTTGTTTTCGAATGGAATTTCGATTCGCCATCAATCACACTACGTGTTATTCGCGTCCATGAGCCACAGGTGCCCGTGACCCGAACACATGGCTGCGACGGAAATTCGCCGTCGGCGCCATCAGGCTGCATTTACCAATCGACATCTCTGTGCGCGTCTTCGTGACAGCGGGCATCTGGTGCTGGAGAAGAAGGAAGCTGATCGTAATCTACGACCACAATTTGCATTTATTCCGAAACTGGGATATTCTTCACGCGGTCAAATATTGAGCTGGACGAGCGCCCGCTCTATTGGGTGGCGTCGTCGAAGATGGATCTGCTTGCTATGCCGGATTCCGCCATACGCGGGATCGGCATGGCCCTTGGAGTAGCCCAGTACGGCAGCAAGCACCCATCCGCCAAGCCGTGGAAAGGCCAAGGACCAGGCGTCTTCGAGGTGGTCGAGGATTTCGATGGCGATACGTTTCGCGCCATCTATACGGTGAGGTTCACCAAAGCAGTCTACGTGCTGCACTGCTTTCAAAAGAAGTCACCAACGGGTGTCAAGACCGCAAAGTCTGATATCAATTTGGTCACACAGCGCCTGAAGGCAGCGCAGCGCGAATACGAGATAAGGTATGGCAAAACGAGTAAATAAGCGCATCCCTGTCAAGGCTAGCTCCGGCAACGTATTTGCGGACCTTGGGCTCCCCGATGCGGAAGATCTCGACACGAAAACGCGCCTCGCAGTGAAGATTAACCGAATGGTGGCTGCCCAGCGGCTCAATCAGGTTACGGCGGCCGCACGGCTGAACATCAGTCAGCCGAAGATCTCCGCGCTCAAGAACTACCGCCTCGACGGCTTTTCTGTCGAGCGGCTTATGAGATTCATAACGGCACTCGGGGAGGACGTGGAAATATCTTTTAAGCCACGAAACACAGCAGGATCGCACGGAAGACTTCTCGTCCAAGGACCGTGATGAAGCAGTGCAACAAATCGGCGGCCAGGCGGATCGGCATGAAAGCCCGTTCGCATGAGCAGGAAAGCCAGACCCACGAGGGGCTCAATGTCTACGCCGACCTCGGCTATCGCGACCCAGATCGCATGCTCATCAAAGCTCAGCTCGTCAGCAGAATCGCCGAGCTTCTGGCGGAGAGAGGGATTACCCAGATCCAGGCCGCAACCTCGCTCGGCATCCCACAACCGAAGCTCTCGAAGCTGCTTCGCGGCCAGTTCCGCGGATTCACCGAGCGAAAATTGATGGACTGCCTCACGCAGCTCGGACAGAACGCTCAGATCGTCGCCCGGCAAACACTGGATCACGACGACGCTGGCGCGGTGTCCGTGACCTTCGAGTAACCCCCTCGCGGCGGCATCAATTCGTCCGCTGATAACGACCGAAGCAGCGGCTCGAACTTTCCCCTAGATAGCAAAAGGCCCCAGCATGACGCCGAGGCCAATTACCGATCGGGAACAGAACCCCAATCCAATGCGCATTATCGCGATAAGACACTGCGAAAGCAAAGCCGCCTGTCCTCAGGCATAAATCTATTTTACCAAAAAGGCACCTGCCGTGGTCACTATGGCGGCAAAGACCGTCAACCCTACAGCAGCCGCTGTCCAACCGGCAGCTTTCGCGTTCAGAATTGCTGATTCCTGCGCAGCCGTAAGGAGCGCCGCAAGCCATTGGGCTCGTCTCAGACCTGGGTCACCGGGTTCGACACCGCCATTGGTTCAATAGGCGCAGCGAGCCGCTTCGCGCCTCCATAACTGCGATGAGCTGGTGCACTCTGAGGACTGGATTACTGCTCCAGCACGGCCAATTGCGCGGCTCGGAAGCAATGCGTATCATACCTCGCGTGACGAGGCATTAGGGACAAGTATGTGCGACTCCATGCATTCCGCTGGAATCTCAGAGTCTTCCCAATTTCGACCGCTGCGGGATCCCAGGGGGAATTGGCCTGCACGACATTCAGCTTTCCGACAGTCAAAGTATCAGACTTGATACGCATGCTGGATTCGAGATCCACTGCATAACTTGAGGAGCAACATGACACTTCAGCGCAGGAATCACGAAGTCTCCTCCTCCATCGCCGTCATCGGCCTGGCTTTGGTGGTTGCTCACACAAGTTTTGCTTCTGAATCAGTAGTCTCTGCCGTCAATGCCAATAATGTGACGGCGCTTGAGTCACTATCCAAATCCGCCCCGACAGCATCGCAACGAACGCTAGCCGCCGGCGCTCTCCTGGCACTAAGACGCGAGGATAGCAAAGCCATTGCGAAGCTGATGCCGCTCACCAGATCCCGGGCAAAGCGCACCGTGCGTGCCACTGCATACCTTGTGCTCTCCGAAGTTTATTTGCGTGACCAGCGCTTTTCCGCCAGCTATTCCGCCGCACACACTGCAGTAGAGCTATCCCCCGCGTCGGTAAATGCAGCCTCTCGACAAGCCATGGAATTCGCTCGTGCGATTTCGGGAGTGAAACCTATGCAATTGGTGCGCGACGCACCCGGTTCGTTGCCGATCACCGACGAAAAGGCGGGCCTCGTTCGTGTACCCATCAAGATTGATGGGCACCAAGGCGGAGCATTGCTCGACACCGGAGCGTCCTTTTCCACAATTAGTGCGTCTGTCGCGATGCACTTCGGCATCAAATTGTTGTCGCATCAGGCGAAGGTCGGCAGTTCGACCCGGCAGGCAGTTGGTGTTCAGCTAGGCATCGCAAAGCGACTGCAGATAGGCAACGCGATGTTCAAGAACGCTGTGTTCATCGTAGTGCCGGATTCTGCGCTGCCTCTCCCACCTAGGCTAAAAATTAGCGCCGTCATAGGTTTGCCAGTGTTAATGACTCTCGGACGGATTGAGTTTCTTGACTCTGGTACACCCACTCTTCGTTACGACGTACCACACAGTAAACCCGCAGGTCATTACGACAGTCACTCGAACTTGGTGCTCTCCGCCCTCACGCCGCTGGTGCTGGTGCATGTTCCGGGATCCGGCGCCCTTTTGCGCATGGAATTGGATACTGGGTCGAACATGACTACATTTACAAAAAACGCAATGACTATTGCGCCGACTTTCTTTGCGGGCGCCAACCCTTACGTATTGCATTTCGGTGGTGTAGGCGGTTCGGTCAGGGAGCACCGGGCACTGCGCCTGCCCGAGGCGACGCTAATGATAGGAAGGCATCACATCGTACTGAAGAACGTGATTGTGAGCCCTCGCTCAAGTGCAACGAAGGATGGAGTCATTGGCGCAAACATACTCCGCGCAGGAAAGCGCTTGACCATTGACTTCAAGGCGATGCGATTCTCGGTCTCTAACTAAGGAGGGGCAGTTGGCCATTGCCGAGATGACCGAGCGCTTCTCGGGCCCGCGTGCACCGAGGTGCTGACGAGAACCGCTCCTCAGCGTCCGCCAGCCTTCCAAGGGTCAATGATGGCGACCTTCAGTCCCTGAAAATGTCGGACATTTCGCGTGGCGATCGTGGCGTGACGCGAGAGCGCGATCCCGGCAATCTGTGTATCGCGAAAATCGACGGGGCGTCCCGATTTCTGCCGGTTCGCGGCGAGCGCTGCCGCTTCGTCTGCCGCCGAG
>JAJYDK010000020.1 GCA_021777555.1 Pseudomonadota bacterium
GGTTCGCGCCAAGATCTGCGAACTCCGTTGCGGCGAGTAGTCGATAGTCGCCGCGAGCAGGGTCCTAGATAGCAACGATCCTGCGATCAGTGTGAACCGCCCTGGGATTTGACACGGACGCATATGAGGCAGCCGCCGCCCGGCGGCAGCCGCGCGGCCTAACACGCGCCGGCAAGCACGCCGGGCGCGTGCGCATGGAGTTATGGGTGTCCCACCGCGCCCTGCGCGCTGGAGGCCGCCGAAATCAGTACGGCGCATTTGCCACAGGGCGTGCCGAACCGCCACCATGGACGCTATTGCGCCTGCGCCATGCTGACCCAGGTCGCAGAGGGTGGCACGACGCCACAATCGCGCATCCGCCAGCTCCCGCAATCACTTATGGTTTGGCACAAATCTGGCGCACTAACTGCGCCAATTCGCGCCACCTTGTGACGCTCATTGCTACCTGGTGTCAGTTATTTTTCTTTTGATTTCCGCGACTTAGGTGGTGGGTGCTGAGGGGCTCGAACCCCCGACATTCGCCGTGTAAAGGCGACGCTCTACCAGCTGAGCTAAGCACCCTTGTTTATTGGCAAAAATCGCCGAGGCGATTTTTGCGAGACCCTATACATCTACCGCAGGCTCGGGAGCGGCCCTTCGCCTGCTATGCCGTGCCAACCTTCCAGGGCGATTCTTGCGAGACCCTACACATCTACCGCAGGCTCGGGAGCGGCCGTTGCGCGGCCCATCCTGGGCCTCGCCCCTGCGGGGCCGGTGCTTCGCACCGTCCAAAATCGCTCCCGGCGATTTTGTCGCCTGGTGCGCAGTGCTCCGCCGGTCAATGCGCCGGCGTCACCTGCTTGCGCCCGTTGCGCCGGCCGCGCCTCGCGGGCTCGGCCACCGGCTCGGCCGCGGGCGCCGCCTGTGCCAGCGGCTCCGGCTGTTGGGTGAGCGCGAGCGCCAGCACCTCGTCGATCCACTTGACCGGCTTGATCTCGAGATTGCCCTTGATATTGTCCGGGATCTCGACGAGGTCCTTCTGATTCTCGTCCGGGATCAGCACCGTCTTGATGCCGCCACGGTGTGCGGCCAGCAGCTTCTCCTTCAGCCCGCCGATGGGCAGCACTTCCCCACGCAGCGTGATCTCGCCGGTCATCGCCACATCCGAGCGCACCGGGATCCTCGTCAGCGCCGAAACCAGCGCGGTGCACATGCCGATGCCGGCGCTCGGGCCGTCCTTCGGCGTGGCGCCCTCCGGGATGTGCAGGTGCACGTCGTGCTTCTGGTAGAACTCGGGCTCGAGCCCGAGCACCTGGGCTCGCGAGCGCACCACGGTCATCGCAGCCTGGATGGACTCCTGCATCACCTCACCGAGTTGTCCGGTGTGCTGCAGCTTGCCCTTGCCCGGAACCACGGCCGCCTCGATGGTGAGGAGCTCGCCCCCCACCTCGGTCCAGGCGAGCCCGGTGACCTGCCCGACCCGGTTCTCGTCCTCCGCCTTGCCGTAACGGAAGCGGCGCACGCCGAGGAATTTATCGAGGTTGCGCGGCGTGACGGACACCTGCGTTTCGTCTTTCTTGTGCAGCAGCATCTGCTTGACCGCTTTGCGGCAGATCTTGGCGATCTCGCGCTCGAGATTGCGCACACCGGCTTCGCGCGTGTAGTGCCGCACGATGTCAAGGAGAGCCGCGTCCGAGACCTTCAGCTCATATTCCTTCAGCCCATTGCCCTTCATCTGCTTCGCCACCAGGTAGCGGCGGGCAATGTTCATCTTCTCGTCTTCGGTGTAGCCGGGGAGGCGAATCACCTCCATGCGATCGAGGAGCGGGGCCGGGATGTTCATGCTGTTCGCCGTGCAGACGAACATCACTTCCGAGAGGTCGAGGTCGACTTCCAGGTAGTGGTCGTTGAAGGTGGAGTTCTGCTCGGGGTCGAGCACCTCCAGCAGCGCCGATGAGGGGTCGCCGCGGAAGTCCATCGACATCTTGTCGACCTCATCGAGCAGGAACAGCGGGTTGTGCACCCCTGCCTTGGCCATGTTCTGCACGATCTTGCCCGGAAGCGAGCCAATGTAGGTGCGTCGGTGGCCGCGGATCTCGGCCTCATCGCGCACCCCGCCGAGCGACATGCGCACGAACTTGCGGTTGGTGGCGCGGGCGATGCTCTGGCCGAGGGAGGTCTTGCCCACACCCGGCGGGCCCACCAGACACAGGATCGGTCCGCGGAGTTTCTCGACGCGCTGCTGCACCGCCAGGTACTCGACGATGCGCTCTTTCACCTTCTCGAGCCCGTAGTGGTCCTCGTCGAGCACCTGCTCGGCGCGGGCGATGTCCTTGAGGATCTTGGTGCGCTTCTTCCACGGCACCTTCACCAGCCAGTCGATGTAGTTGCGCACCACGGTCGCCTCGGCTGACATGGGCGACATCATCTTGAGCTTGTTGAGCTCGCTGGTCGCCTTGTCCCGCGCCTCCTTGGGCATGCCGGCGCGGGCGATCTTGCCCTCGAGCTCGGTCAGCTCGTTGCCGCCCTCGTCCATCTCACCGAGCTCCTTCTGGATGGCCTTCATCTGCTCGTTGAGGTAGTACTCGCGCTGGCTCTTCTCCATCTGGGCCTTGACCCGGCCGCGGATGCGCTTCTCGATCTGCAGCACATCGAGCTCGCCCTCGATGGCGACCAGGATGTGCTCGAGCCGCTTCTTCACGTCGAGGATCTCGAGAACCTTCTGCTTCTCGGCGAGCTTGACCGACATGTGCGCCGCGACGGTATCGGCGAGGCGCCCCGCCTGCTCGATGCCCGCGAGAGCGGTGAGCACCTCCGGCGGCACCTTCTTGTTGAGCTTCACGTACTGCTCGAACTGCGAAATCACCGAACGCGTCATCACGTCCATCTCGCGCTCGTCGTAGGTCTCGGCATCGGGCAGCAACGCGATCTCGGCCGAGTAGTATTCTCCCGGGGTCAGCCGGTCGATGCGGGCGCGATCGACCCCCTCGACCAGCACCTTGACCGTGCCGTCGGGGAGCTTGAGCAGCTGCAGAATGGTGGCGACCGTGCCGACGCGGTACAGGTCATCGGCCTTGGGATCGTCGATGTCCGCCTGCTTCTGGGCGACCAGCATGATGCGCCGGTCGGTACGCATGGCCACATCGAGCGCCTGGATGGATTTCTCCCGGCCGACGAACAGCGGGATCACCATGTGCGGATAGACGACGACGTCCCTGAGCGGCAGCACGGGCACACCCTGCGGGGTGGCACTCGAGGATTGCTGGGGGGATGAGCTGGTTTCTGACACGCTCGAACTCTCTTTGAATTGGCGATAATCGCCGAGGCGATTGTCGCGAGACCCTACACATCTACCGCGGGCTTGGGAGCGGCCCGACGCCCGCTATGCATTGCCAACCCAGCCTAGTGCCCGGCGGCCCGCCGTGGCTCCTCGGTGCCGGCGGGCTGCGCCTCCTCCGAGCGATACACGACATACGGCTGGGTCGAGCCCTCGATCACCGTCTCATCGACCACCACTTTCGCGACGTCGCGCAGAGTCGGCAGGTCATACATGGTGTCGAGCAGCACAGTCTCAAGTATCGTGCGCAACCCCCGCGCGCCGGTCTTGCGCTGCATGGCGCGGTGGGCCACCGCCCGCAGCGCATCGTCGCGGAACTCGAGCTCGGCGCCTTCCATCTCGAAGAGCCTGCGATACTGCTTGGTGAGCGCGTTCTTCGGCTCTGTCAGGATGGAGACGAGTGCCGCCTCATCGAGCTCATCGAGCGTCGCGACCACCGGGAGCCGGCCGACGAACTCCGGGATCAGTCCGTACTTGATGAGGTCCTCGGGCTCGACGTCGTGGAAGAGATCGCTGCCGTGGGGACGCGCATTGACGGGACGCACCTCGGAGGTGAATCCGATGCCGCTCTTTTGAGTGCGGTTGAGGATGATCTTTTCCAGTCCCGCAAACGCGCCGCCGCAGATGAACAGGATATTGCTGGTATCCACCTGCAGGAATTCCTGCTGCGGGTGCTTGCGCCCACCCTGGGGCGGCACCGAGGCGATGGTGCCCTCGATGAGCTTCAGCAGCGCCTGCTGCACACCCTCGCCGGATACGTCGCGGGTGATGGAAGGGTTGTCCGATTTGCGTGAGATCTTGTCGATCTCGTCGATGTAGACGATGCCGGTCTGCGCCTTCTCGACGTCGTAGTCGCACTTCTGGAGGAGCTTCTGGATGATGTTCTCGACATCCTCGCCGACGTAGCCCGCCTCGGTGAGCGTGGTGGCATCGGCAATGGTGAACGGCACATTCAGGAGCCGGGCGAGCGTCTCGGCCAGCAGGGTCTTGCCGCAGCCCGTGGGGCCGATGAGCAGGATGTTGCTCTTGGCGATCTCGACGTCCTCCTTCGAGCGCGCCCCGCCGGCGCGGGTCTGCAACCGCTTGTAGTGGTTGTAGACGGCCACCGAGAGCACCTTCTTGGCCCGCTCCTGGCCGATCACGTACTCATCGAGAACCTTCTTGATCTCGTGAGGTTTCGGCAGCTTGTCGCGGGCCCGCTCAGCGCGGCCCTCGAGCTCCTCACGAATGATGTCGTTGCAGAGCTCGACACACTCGTCGCACACAAACACCGACGGTCCTGCGATGAGCTTGCGAACTTCGTGCTGGCTCTTCCCGCAGAACGAGCAATAGAGGAGTTTGCCGTCGTCGTGGCGGCCGCGGGAATCGTCACTCATTGTATAAAGCCCTCAAGAGGCATGGCACTCATCGTCTTCCGGAGACGTCTTGCACAGCGTCCAGAAGCCCGCGGTGCGCCGGAAAAGACAGCTTTCTTATAGCACGCGCTCCGGGCATGAAGCAAAGCACCGGCGCACGGCCAAGTCGTTGTCTGAGCGGGATTTTGTTGACGGACTTCACTACTTGCAATAGGAGGGAGCCGCGGAGACCTGCCCGCGGCATGCGCCGACCCCAGATACTGGGGGCGGCTAGGCCGGCTTTCCAGTGCCCGCCGCGACGTCCAGCCGCTTCTCCAGCACCCGGTCGATCAGACCGTAGCGCACGGCCTCGTTCCAGTCCATGAAGCGATCGCGGTCCGTGTCCTGCTTGATGCGATCGACGCTCTGCCCGGTGTGCTTGGCCAGGATGTGGTTCAGCCGGTCGCGGGTCTCGAGCATTTCCTTGGCGTGGATTTCCATGTCGGCCGCCTGGCCCTGGAACCCCCCGAGCGGCTGGTGGATCATCATCCGGGCGTGGGGCAGGCAGTATCGCTTGCCGGCCGCTCCGCCAGCGAGCAGCACCGCGCCCATGCTGGCCGCCTGGCCGATGCAGATGGTGCTGACGTCGGGCTTGATGAACTCCATGGTGTCGTAAATGGCCAATCCCGAGCTCACCACCCCGCCGGGGGAGTTGATGTACAGGGCGATGTCTTTCTCCGGGTTCTCCGACTCGAGAAACAGCATCTGCGCCACGACGATGTTGGCCATGTAATCGTCGATGGGCCCGACCACGAAGATCAACCGCTCCTTGAGCAGCCGGGAATAGATGTCATAGGAGCGCTCGCCGCGAGCGGTCTGCTCGACGACGATCGGAATCAGATTCAATGCGCGTTCGTTCATGCTCGGTTCTCCACGCTTGCCGCCATTACGCTACTCAATCCGCGCGCGGCGCAAGCTCACAATATCCAGACTCGGCCAGCCGTTCACCGCGCGCGGCGAAATTCCGGCGATGGTGGTTAGCGCGGCTCGTTTTCGCGGCCGAAGCCGGTGACTTCCTGGAAGGTCGCGGTCTGATCCGTCACTTTGGCGCGCTCGAGGAACCAGTCGATGACCTGCTCCTCGAGCACCGCCGACTCGATCTGCCGCATGGCATCGCGGCTGCGCTGATAGGCCGCCCGCGCCTCCTCGGGGTTGGGGTAGCTCGCGGAGAGGTCCTCGAGCCGCTCCTGCACCCGCTGCCGGTCGACCTTGAGGCCTTCCGACTGGATGATCTGGCCGAGGATCAACCCGAGCGCCGCACGCTTGCGTCCCGGGGCCTCGAAGGGCTCACGCGCCGGCAGCTGCGAAGCCTCGCGCACACCCATCTGGCGCGCCGCATCGAGCTGCATCTGCTGCACCTGCTCATCGATCAGCGTCCGGGGCACATCGATCGGATTCTGGTCGTGCAGCGCATCGAGCACCTGCGTGCGCAGGCGGTTGCGGATCAGGTCCGACAGCTCCCGCTCCATGCTCTTGCGCACCTCGGCGCGCAACGCCTCGACTCCGCCCTGTTCGACTCCGAAGGCTTTGCAGAATTCCTCATCCACGGCCGGCAGCGACTGCTCTTCGACCCGCTTGACGAGCACCGAGAGCTCCGCGCTCTTGCCCGCCAGCGCCGGATTGGGCAAGTCCGCCGCAAAGCTCACGCTCACGGTTCTGTTCTCGCCCGCGCTGGCGCCCTTGAGGGCCTCTTCCAGCTCCGGTCGCGCCTGGCGGCTTCCCAGCACGAGGGCGACGTCCTTGCCGTCGCCCCCTTCAAAGGGCTTTCCCTCCATCAGACCGGTGTAATCCACCGTGACTCGGTCGGTTTCCCGTGCGGGACGCTCGACGACGGTGAACACCGGCCGCTGCTTGCGCATACTCTCGACCATGGCGTCGATGTCGGACTCGGCGACTTCGGCGACGGGCCGGGAGATCTCCGCGCTTTGCGGAGAGTGAACCTGGATCTCCGGCATCACCTCGAAGACCGCCGCGTACTTCAGATCCGCGCCCGGCGCCACCGTGATCGGCTCGATGCGCGGTCCACCGGCCGGCGTGAGCTTCTGCTCCCGCAGCGCCTCGGCAAACGAGCTGCGAATCAGGTGATCGATGACTTCCGCATGCACCTGCTCGCCAAATTGCTTACGCACCACCGGCAGCGGCGCCTTGCCGGGCCGGAAACCCTTCAGACGGGCCGAGCGCGCCACTTTCTTCAGGCGCTGCTCGAACTCCTGCGTCACCTCGGCGGCGGATACGGCGACCTCGAGGCGACGCTCCAGGGCACCGCGGGTGGACAAAGAAACCTGCATTCCTAAACCTCAAAGCTGTGAGATGCGCACGAGCGGCCCCCCCCCGAGCCCGGGAAGTCCGGTCTCGTACCGGCACGAAGAGCGAACTTCCAGGAAACTCAATGAGTTACGTGTGACCAGCGTGCGGGACTGCGCATTTTGCCACAGAGACAGTTCGTTGGCACGCGTACACTCACCCACCGGACCGTCTCTAGCGGGGGCGGGAACAGCGGCATCGCCGCCGCGCCCATGGTGCGAAAGGAGAGACTCGAACTCTCACGGGTTACCCCACTGGATCCTAAGTCCAGCGCGTCTACCAGTTCCGCCACTTTCGCGCCCGCCGCCGCACCCGGCGACCCGAGGGCGGCGATTATACCGGGCCCGCCGCACGCGGTTGCGCGGGCCGAGCGCTGCGCCGGATGCCGGTCACGAAGCGGCTCTACGCCCGGATTCGATTCATATCACTTTTTGGGAAAGTACCTAGAGACTTGTCAATGCCGAGGGAGCAACTATCACGACCCATGAATACGGTCCCGATCATGAATCCTGGTTCATTGAAGACCGATGACGACAGCCGGCGTCTGCAGGACCGGTTGCTGCACGTGTCGCGGCTGGCCGCGGTGGGCGAGATGGCCTCCGGCATCGCCCACGAGCTCAATCAGCCGCTGGCCGCCGTCGCCAATTATGCCCAGGCCTGCGAACGGCTCCTCGGGTTGCCGAACCCGGACCTGGAAGAAGTGCGCGATGCGCTGCGACAGATCGCCGCCCAGGCGGTGCGGGCGGGCGACATCATCAATCGACTTCGCGGCCTGACGCGCGCGCGAGAGGCCCGTGGGGAGCCGAGCGACGTCAACTCCCTCATCCGTGAGCTCAACGACCTGATCGAATCCGACGCCCGCCACCATCAGGCACGCTGCCGGATCGAGCTCGCCGAGCCCCTGCCCTCGATCGTACTCGAGCGCACTCAGATCCAGCAGGTCGTGCTCGCGCTGGTGCGCAATGCCCTCGAGGCGCTTGCCGCCATGCCCGCCGCGGCGCGCGAGGTGCGCGTCAGGACGGGCCGCGCAGCCGACGGCGATGTCCAGATCGAGGTATGCGACAACGGTCCGGGGGTCTCGCCCGATATCGTGCAGCGGTTATTCGACCCTTTTTGCACGACCAAACCGGCGGGGACGGGGCTCGGCCTCGCCAGCAGCCGCACCATTGCGCGCGCGCACGGCGGCACGCTCGAGCATCGGCCGAACAACCCGGGCGGCGCGTGCTTCGTGCTGCGCCTGCCCGTGCCGACACGTCGGTAGAGGGTGCGCGAGCCGCCTCAGGGTGCGGGCCGAAGCGCCGCCTGGTAGCCAGGCTCCTGTACCACCGCGATCAGGCGCCGCTCATCGAGCCGCGTCGGGTCGAACAGTACCCGGGCCTCACCAGTTTCGTATGCGACTTCGGCGGACTGAACGCCCGGCTCACGCTCGAGCAGGCGCTTCACTGACTGGGCGCAACCGCCACAGTGCATGCCCTGGATCTGGAGAACGACGGATTTCACTGGAGCACTCCGGATGACCTCGCCCCTACGATACGGTCTGGACCGCACTCCAGGTCAAGCGCCACGGCGACCGGCCGGCCAGATTCACGCCATCCAGTCTACGCTTTAGGTGTATCGTAAAGGCCACCGTTTCAGGTCATTCAGCGGAGGTCATCATGGGCATCATTGCTTGGCTGATCGTCGGTCTGATTGCAGGCTGGGCCGCCGGAAAAGTGATGAAGGGCGGCGGATATGGCGTGGTGATGGACATCATCCTTGGCATTCTCGGCGGCCTGTTGGGTGGATGGTTGTTCCGGAGCCTGGGGATCTGGCACGGCGGCGGCATGATCGGCTCGATCATCGTCGCGTTCATCGGTGCCGTGATTCTGGTTGCCATCACCCGGGTGCTGAAGAGGGCGTAAGTCGGCTTTCCCATAACGGAGACTCCTTGTCCACCCTGCCCCCCTCCTCGCGGCGCGCCTCAGGCGCGCCGCGCCATCCCTTCATGCGTCCCGCGCTCGCGGGACTCATCGTCCTGTGTCTCACCCTGCCGGCACTCGCGGCGCCCGCTCGGCGCGTATCGGCTCTGCCGGTGCCGCCGGCCCTGCAGGCGCTCGCGCGATCGGGGAAAGTGAAGATCCTCAGCCGCTTTCCGACCGCGATTGCGGAGTTGACCGGTTATGTCGTGCGCTACAACGGCAGTACCGAGATCGTTTACGGCCAGCGAGGCTACCTGTTCGTCGGCGAGCTGATCTCGCCCGGGAACGTCGATCTGAATTCCGGCTACCGGACCCGATACGCCCCGGCGCCCGCGTACGGCGCCGCGATCCGACGACTCGATCAGACGGGTCATCTCATCACCGAGGGACCGGCGCGCGCGCCCAGGATCTACGCCATCATCGACCCCAACTGCAGCTTCTGCTACCGCTTCTATCACATGGCCGAGCCGCTGATCGCCGCCGGCCGCCTGCAGGTGCGCTGGGTGTTGGTTGGATTCCTGCAGTCCACCAGCCGGGCGCGCGCCGCGGCCATCCTGACCGCGAAAGACCCGCGATCGGCTCTGCGCATCGATGAGAACCTGTTCGACGTGGCGCACGAACACGGCGGCATTGCCCCGGCCGAGCGTATTACTCCGGCGATCGCCGCCGTCTTGAAGGCGCACCTCGACGCCATGGACGATGTGGGGGGCACGGGCACTCCGACCCTGTTGTTCCGCAAACCCGATGGACACTGGTCGGTCGAGGTGGGGCTGCCCCCCGAGAGCTGGCTGAATGCCTACACGCGCGCGGCCGCGCGGCCGCGCTGAACGCTACTTCCGCGTCCCCGCCGCCGGCCGCCAGCGCTTCAGCAGCAGCGCATTCGAGACGACGCTGACGGAGGAGAGCGCCATGGCGGCCCCGGCGATGACGGGACTGAGGAGTCCGAGGGCCGCTGCCGGCAGTCCGATCACGTTGTAGAAGAACGCCCAGAACAGCCCCTGGCGGATCTTGCGATAAGTTGCGCGGCTGACCGCGATGGCATCGCCGATGAGGCGCGGGTCGCCCCGCATGAGCGTGATCCCGGCGGTCTCGAGGGCCACGTCGGCCCCGGTACCCATGGCCATGCCGATGTCGGCGGCGGCGAGCGCCGGCGCATCATTGACCCCATCCCCGACCATTGCGACACGGCGCCCCTCGGCCTGAAGGCGGCGCACTTCTTCGGCCTTGCCGGCCGGGGAGACGCCGGCCAATACCCGATCGATGCCGAGGTCGGCGGCCACTCGCGCGGCCGTCCGCTCATTGTCGCCGGTCAGCAGCACGGTCTCGACGCCGATGTCGCGCAGGTGTTGCACGGCCGCCGCCGCCGCCGGCTTCAGTGGATCGGCGCAGGCGATCAGCCCCAGCCAGCGCGGCGCCGTAGTGAGCTCGGCCACCCACATCACCGTCCTGCCCTCCCCTTCGAGGCGCGCAGCCTCGGCTTCGCCCGCGCTCACTGCGACGCCTTCCTCCTTCATCAGCCCGCGACTGCCCACGGCGAGCCGCCGTCCGGCGACTCGAGCCGTGAGACCCATGCCGGGCCGGGCCTGGAAATCTTCCACGGCATCCAGCCTCAGGCCCTCGGCCTGCGCCTGAGCGAGGACCGCGCGTGCAAGCGGATGCTCGCTCCCCTGCTGGGCCGCTGCCGCCAGGGCGAGGAGCTCGCGCGCCCCGATTCCATTGGGGATCATCCCGGTCACGGCCGGGCGGCCCTCGGTGAGGGTGCCGGTCTTGTCGAGCACGACCGTGTCCAGACGATGCGCCCGCTCCAGCGCCTCGGCGTCGCGGATCAGGATGCCGGCCTTGGCCGCCACCCCGGTGCCGACCATGAGCGCCGTCGGGGTCGCAAGTCCCAGGGCGCAGGGACAGGCAATCACGAGCACGGAAACGGCCGAGATCAGGCCCGCGGCAAAGTGACCCTCGATGAGCCACCCGCCCAGCAGGGCCACGAACGCGATCGCGACCACGATGGGCACGAACACCGCCGCCACGCGGTCCACCAGGCGCTGAACCGGTGGCTTCTTCGCCTGCGCGCCCTCCACCAGAGCGATGATGCGCGAAAGGACCGAATCCTCGCCCACCGCCCGGGTCTCGATGTACAGCAACCCGCTGCCGTTGATCGCCCCGCCGGTGACGGAATCGCCAACCGCTTTGACGGCGGGAACGCTCTCTCCGGTCAACAGGCTCTCATCGACCTCGCTGCGGCCTCTGCGCACGATGCCATCCACGGGCAGACGCTCTCCCGGCCGCACGATCACGACATCGCCGACTGTGACCGCCTCGACGGGAATCTCCACTTCCTCGCCTCCTCGATCGACGCGTGCGCGCAGCGGCCGCAGCGACATCAGCTGGCGGATCTCCTCGGTGGTCGAATGCTTCGCGCGAGCCTCGAGCCACTTGCCCAACGTGACCAGCGCGATCACCACGGCGGCGGAATCGAAGTACAACGGCCCGCCGGGCCGCGCGAGCAACAGCCACAGGCTGTAGAAATACGCGGCCGAGGTGCCGAGCACGACCAGCAGGTCCATGTTGCCGACGCCCGCGCGCAGGGCCTTCCACGCGCCCCGGTAAAAGCGCGCCCCGATGAGGAACTGCACCGGTGTCGCGAGGAGCAACTCCAGCCATCCCGGCAGTCTCACACCGAGCATCGGCAGCGCGAGCGGTGCGCTTAAGGCCACCGCCACCACGAGACGAAGCGTCTCGACCCGCAGGCGTTGCCTCTCTCGCGCCCGGATCTTTGCCTCGTGGGCCGCTCCCCCAGCGGGCTCGGCGTCGTAGCCCGCGCGGCGGACCGCCGCGATCAGATCCACGGGACGCACCGCGCCGACAAAACCCTCCACCGACGCGCGTTCCGTAGCGAGGTTGACCGTCGCTCCGGTCACCCCGGGCACGCTGCGCAATGCCTTCTCCACGCGCCCGGCACAGGTCGCACAGGTCATGCCCGTGATCGCCAGCTCGCGGCTCTCGCGCGGCACCTCGTAGCCGGCACGACGAACGGCATCGATGAGCGCCTGCACAGTCACTGACCTTGCGTCGTAGCGAACATCGGCCCGCTCGCTCGCGAGGTTCACACTCGCCACGACCCCCGGCAACGCGTTCAGAGCATGCTCCACGCGTCCCGAGCATGTGGCGCACGTCATGCCTTCGATGGGCAGGACGAGGTGTGCGAATTCGAATGGGGCGGCGGCCACGGGAGTCCTCCTGATCGACGGCATCCGGCCAAGGGCCCGGATGCGATCCATCCTATGGCCTGGAGTCCGGTCCCGAGTCAAGATGGATGCGCCGCCCACGCGGCCGTTCGCCACCGTCCCCGGTCCTGCGTTGACGATTCATTGACGATGTTCTGCTGGACTACGTCCATCCAAGGGCATCTCCTCAGGGTGGCGACAAAATGTCGGGGGAAAAGGTCCAGCTCTGGCGCCGTCTCGCTGCGGCGGCCGCATTCGTCAGTCCTGCACGCGCTCCCGCACGGGCGTTCTACAACTTCCAAAGGCCCGTCACCCCGATAGCGCACGACGTCCTGTTCATCCATGACCTGTTCCTGGTGATCATCGCCGTGCTGTTCACGTGCGGGCTCGGCGCACTGCTCTATTCGACGATCGCTCACAGCCGGCGCCGCAACCCCCACCCCGCGACGTTCTCTCAGCCGGTCGGCCGCAAACAATGGCTCTGGGTGAGCGTGCCGTTCGCGACGCTGCTGATCATCGATTACGTCGTCCTCGGGATTCCGGCGTTGCATTCCATCCTCGCGCTCGCCGACACGAGCAATGCGCAGATGACGGTAAAGGTCACGGCCCATCAGTGGCACTGGCAGTACCAGTATCCGGTCTACGGCATCGGCTTCAGCAGCAACCTCTCGACGCCGCAGGCGCAGATCGCGGATCGCGCGCCGAAGGACAAGCACTTCCTGCTCGAGGTCGACCATCCGCTGGTGCTGCCGACTCACGAGAAGATCCGGCTCATCCTCGCATCCACCGACGTCATCCACGCCTTCTGGGTGCCCTCCTTCGGCATCAAGCAGGACGTCGTGCCCGGATACCTGCGCGAGACGTGGGTCGACATCGACAAGCCCGGCACATACCGGGGCCAGTGCGCCGAGCTGTGCGGCGTGGGACACGCCTTCATGCCCATCGTGGTCGTCGCCAAGAGTCCGGCCGACTTCCGGCAATGGGTCAGCCAGGAGCAGAGCCGCGAGGCAGCGGTGCGCGCAACCGCGACCGAGACGCTCACCCAGGCGCAACTCATGGCGCGAGGCCAGGCGGTGTACCTGAAGAACTGCGCCGCCTGCCATCAGGCGAACGGCATGGGCCTCACGGGGGCGTTCCCACCGATCGCCACCGGACACCCCTTCAACGCCAGCCCGCAGATGCTGGCGGCGCTGAAGTCCCTCGGCTTCTACGCCAATGGCCTCATCGCCGAAGGTCCCGTGGCCAAGCACATCCGCATTGTGCTGCATGGCATTCCGGGCACGCCGATGCCGTCATGGTCCTCGCTGTCGGCGGTGGACGTCGCGGCGGTCATCACGTTCGAGCGCAATGCCTTCGGCAATCACACCGGCGAGGTCATCGAGCCGGCCCAGGTGGTCGCCGCAGAATCCGCTCACTGAGCCGCATCCGTCCTTACTCATCATCCGGAGTCCCCATGAGCGCAGTGAAACCCGCGGCCGCCCATCCCGATGAGCATCATGAACCGCCCCGCGGCATCACGCGCTGGCTCTACGCCACCAATCACAAGGACATCGGCACGATGTACCTGGTGTTCGGCACCCTCATGCTGTTCGTCGGAGGGCTGCTCGCGGAGCTGATCCGCTCGGAGCTCATGACGCCGGCGATGCGCGTGCTCAGCCCCGAGGCCTACAACCAGGTCATCACCGTGCACGGCCTGGTCATGGTGTTCGCCGCGGTCATGCCGCTCACCGCGGGCCTCGCCAACTACCTGATCCCGTTGATGATCGGCGCACCCGACATGGCCCTGCCGCGGCTCAACAATTGGGGCTTCTGGCTGCTGCCGCCGGCGGCGATCCTGCTGGTGTTGCCCTGGGGCCTGAAGCTCTTCGGCATCGGCACCGGCACGATCGACACGGGCTGGACGATGTACGCGCCGCTGTCGACCCAGTCGGGTCCCGGGGCGGACTTCGCGTTCGTCGCGGTGCTGCTGCTCGGCCTGTCCTCGACCATGGCCTCGATCAACATCCTGGTCACCATCCTCAACCAGCGCGCCCCCGGCATGACGCTGATGCAGGTGCCGCTGTTCGCCTGGAGTTGGGTCATCACGGCGCTGCTGCTGATCGCGGTGTTCCCGGCCCTGATGGCCGGCTCCATCATGCAGATCACGGACCGGCACTTCGGCACACATTTCTTCAGCGCCGCGGGCGGCGGAGACCCCGTGCTCTGGGAGCACATCTTCTGGTTCTTCGGGCACCCGGAGGTCTACATCCTCCTGTTGCCGACCGCCGGCGTCCTGCCGCACGTCCTCTCGACCTTCGCCCGCAAGCCGGTCTACGGCTACGAGGCGCAGGTCTACTCCTTCTGGGCGATCGGCCTCATGTCGATCGTCGTGTGGGCGCACCACATGTTCACCTCGGGCATGCCTGCCGCCGCGAACATCTACTTCATGCTCTCGACCATGGCCATCTCGATACCGGTGGCGGTGCTCTTTTTCTGCTGGTTCGGCACCCTCTGGCGCGGCTCGATGACCTTCGAGACGCCGATGCTCTTCGCGCTCGGATACATCGTGCTCTTCGGGATCGGGGGGCTCACGGGCCTGGTGCTCTCGGATGCCGCCGCCGACCAGCAATACCACAACACCTATTTCCTGGTCGCGCACTTCCATTACGCGCTGTTCGGCGGCCCCGTCATGGGCCTGTTCGCGGCGATCTACTACTACCTGCCCAAGATGACCGGGCGCATGTTCTCCGAGAGGCTCGGCCGGTGGCACTTCTGGCTGACCATCATCGCCTTCAACGTGGTGTTCATGCCGCAGTTCCTGCTCGGCATCGCCGGCATGCCGCGGCGGATTCCGGACTACGCGCTGCAGTTCGCGCCTCTCAACATGGTGTCCAGCCTCGGGGCGTTCGTGCTCGGCGCCACCCAGCTGCTGTTCCTCTACAACGTGCTGCAGACGGTGTTCGGAAGGTCGGGCGCGAAGGCGAGCGACCGGGTCTGGGAGGGGGCGCAGGGGCTCGAGTTCACCCTGCCTTCGCCGCCGCCGTTCCATACGTTCTCGACACCCCCCGTGATCGAGTGAGGTACGTCCCGTGAGCGCAGCACCCGATGCCCATCACCCCTACTACGTCCCGCAGCCGAGCCCCTACCCGATCCTCCTCGCGGGCGCGGTCTTCCTCCTAGGGCTCGGGCTGGCGCTGCTCGTCAACTCCCTCGCCGCCGGGTGGTGGCCGCTCGGCCTCGGCGCGCTGCTGCTTGCCGGCACGCTCACCGCCTGGTTCGGGCGTGTCGTGGGCGAGACGCGCTCGGGGGTCTACGGGCACCAGGAAGAGCGCTCCTTCCGTTGGGGAATGCTGTGGTTCATCGCCTCGGAACTCGTGTTCTTCGCGAGTCTCTTCGGCGTGTTGTTCTACGAGCGCAACATCGCGGTGCCCTGGCTCGCCTCCTTCACCTCCCGCGCCTGGAGCGCTTACACGCCCTGGCCGCACTTCACCGCCGCCTGGCCGAGCGCCGGTCCCGCCGGGCGGCCCTTCCAGGTGGTCACCCCCTGGGGAATCCCGGCCATCAACACGCTCATCCTGCTGTCATCGGGAGCCACCGTGACCTGGGCGCACCTCGGCCTGCGCGCCGGCAGGCGTGGGCAGCTGAAGGCGGGGCTCGCGCTCACCATCCTGCTCGGCGCGGTCTTCCTCGCGCTGCAGATCCACGAATTCTCCCACGCCTACACCCGGCTCGGCCTGACTCTCCACTCGGGCGTCTATGGAGCGACGTTCTTCATCCTGACGGGCTTTCACGGCCTGCACGTCACCATTGGCGCCATCATGCTGTCGGCGATCCTGTTGCGCACCCTGAAGGGGGATTTCTCGCCGGAGCACCACTTCGCATTCGAGGCGGTGACCTGGTACTGGCACTTCGTGGACGTGGTCTGGTTGATGCTGTTCGTGTTCGTCTACTGGCTGTAGGGATTGCGTGAGATTCTGAACGCGCTGCTGCCGTGGGAATTCTCTCCCACGGCGCTCATCGCCGCCCTCGCCGCGCTCACCGCCTACCTGAGAGGGTGGCGGCGGGTCGGCAGGCGGGCGGGCGTTTTGCGCCCTGCGGCCTTCCTCGCCGGCGTGCTGCTCCCGTACGCCTTCCTCGACACGCACCTGGAGTTCTACGCGCTGCACCTGTTCTGGCTGCAGCGCATCGAGCACCTGGTGCTGCACCACCTAGCGCCCTTCCTGCTCGCACTCGCCGCCCCGCTGCCGCTGCTCGAGCAAGGCACTCCGCTCTGGGTCCGGGAACACCTGTTGCGTCCGATCCTCACCAGCCGGCCGCTGCTCGCCCTCTATCGCCTCCTGCAGCAGCCGGCGCTCGCCAGCGTGATGTTCGTGGGGCTGATCTACCTGTGGCTGATCCCCTCAGTGATGCTCGACACGATGCTGAGCCGCACCGACTACGGCATCATGAATGCTTCGATGCTGATTGATGGGATCCTATTCTGGTGGCTGATGGTCGGGCCCGAGGACTCGCAGCGTGAAGTCCGCGTGTCGTACGGCGCACGGATGGTCATCCTCGTGGCGATCACCATTCCTCAGAGTCTGCTCGGAGCCTTCATCACCTTCCACCGGAGCATCCTCTACCCCTCGTTCGACATCTGCGGACGCATCGGGAGCATCCGGCCGCTGGTCGATCAGGAGCTCGGCGGGCTCAACACCTGGGTTCTCCCGGGCATGATGAGCGCCGTGGGGTTGGCCGTCGTCGCCTCCCGCGCCATGCGCGAGAACCCACGCCTCAGCGCTCGCCCGGGTGCGCCGGCACCGCGTCCCCGGTCAGCCGCATCGCCTCATGAAGTGGTGTCGCCTGGCTGGAATCCGGAAATCGATGATCCGGCAGCCGACGGCACCGCACTGCACCGCCCACTGCCGCGAATGTTGCCTCGCTGAGCGCCACGTCGACCTCGGGTGAGGCGGCATGCAGGGATCGCGCGAGCCGCGGCGCCGGACCGATCACCTCGAAGTCCGGCATGCACGGGCCGCGCTGGCGCGGTGGAAGGAACACGACGCCCGTGTGGATCCGGACTCGAGGCCGAAGCCCCTCCAGGGCCTCGCACAATGCCAGGGCGGCTCTCACGGCCTGCAGAGCGGCCTGCTCGCCGGACTCGGCGCAGCCGAAGTAGACGGTCAGATCAAGGCTCCCGCCCGGGCACACCGCCCCGCCGTGGCGGCGCATCAGCTCGCCTCCGATCTGGGCAAAGCGCAAGGAGCGCTCGTACATCTCCTCGGGATCGACATTCGGGGCGCAGCGCAGCTCGGCCGACAACACGGTGAGCGAACGCCGCTCCCCCGCGCGTCCACGCGGAGCGGCTGTGCAGACCCGTGCGTCCCAGGTGCCCGAGCGGACGCCCCCGTCGGCACCCGGCGACGCACCGGTCGCGCTCATCCGCCCGGCCCGAATGGACTCGTAGAGCGCACGGCTCACGTCCTCGGGCTCGACGCCCAACTCGTCGGCGAGCACTGCGCGCATGCGCCGGTAGTGCGCCAGGGCGGCGTTGCGCGAGCCGCCGAGCGCCAGCACCCGGATCACCTGCCGATGCGCCTCCTCATGCCAGGGCTCGACTCGCAGCTGAGCGCGGGCGTAGCGCAAGGCCAGCTCGTATTCGCCGCTTTGCTCATGACAGGCTGCCAGGTGACCGAACATCTCCGAGGCGCGGCGCTCGAAGCCTTCCCGCTTCAGCTCGAGCCAGCTCTCGAATTCCGGCGCATCGGGCACCGACAGTCCGGCGAGGAACGGCCCTCGGTACTGCCCCGCCGCCACGAGATGGCAGTTCCGGCATACGTCCCGTGACCGCGGGCTCGCGTCCACGCAGGCGGCCGGCTCAACGATGTCGAACGCCGCAATGTCGATATCATGGGGGCCGCGCTTGAAGGCGACGGTCTCGCGGTTGACCGCGAGCAGGGCACCCGGACCCTGCTCGTCCTCGAGCGCGCCACGCAGCGCCGTGAGCGCCTGTCGCAGGCTCTGGCGCGCATGATTCTCGTCGCGCTCGGGCCACAGGAGCCCGGCGAGCGCCTGGCGCGTGTGCGTTTGAGCGGATTCCGCTGCGAGATACGCCAGCAGGGCGCCGGTCTTCCCGTGGCCAAGCCCCGCAAGGCGTCGGCCGTTACGCTGGACTTCGAAGGCCCCGAGCAGCCGGATGGAGAAATGGGCCTGACGCATGATGATGAATGTTCGAGCTTGGCACGGCTCGCTCGCGGCGGCCCATAGGTATTCGTGCGTACGACACCCCGCGAGCTGGATAAATCCGGAGACGGATGCAGCCGCTTGCGGATCTATCAGCCCGGTGGTTGCTCACCGCGCAGCGCGCTCGCGCATTCATCGATGAGCTCCCAGCCTGCCTGGGACAAGCGTACCCAGGATGCCCGTCGATCCTCGGCGGCGGTGGTGATCTCCACCAGCCCGGCGCGCTTGAGCGCGGCACACAGCCGGCTCGCGCGCGACTGACCGAGGCCGAGCCGCTCGCGCAGCTCCCCCATCCTCACCGGCTGCTCCGCCCGAGTGCCCAGAAAGATCAGGATGGGCTCGGCAAAGCCCGGCAGGCGGTTGCCACTGCCCATCCTGAGACACAGCATCGCCCCGAGCAGACTGTTCAACTCATCGGCGGAAGGGGACGGCCGCCGCGACATAATCTCAGCAACTTCGAGGGTTGCACCATATTGCAGGTGACCAACTCTACAACAAAAACGATGCGCGCGCCCCTATCCCCGCGCCAACACCGGGTCCTGCGCCGCGAGGACCGTACTGCGCCCCGCCGGCGCCAGAGTGAACAGGATCGTCGCACCGGTCCCGGGGCCACCATCGGACCAAAGGCGCCCGCCGTGGCGCTCGGCGATCCGGCGGGCGAGAACCAGTCCAAGGCCGTTCCAGCGGTACGGTCCGTCCGGCGCGCGCGTGGCGGGGCCCGGGCGCTCGGCGGCTACGGGCTCGAAACCCACGCCATTGTCGCGGACGAAGCACACCGTCTCGGACCCCATGGGAGTGCGGCCGATCTGGATGCCGGCCTGCTCGGCGCGCCGCGTGCGCCGCCATGCGTCCTCCAGCAACACCGTCAATAACAGCTCGAGGAGACCCGAGTCGGCTTCGACCCAAAGGTCGGGCGTCACGTGAACATTGACGCTGCGTCCGGGTTCGTGCGCCCGCAGGCGCCCAACGACCACCCAGGAAAGCGCCGCCAGATCGACCGGCCGCGGCGCGATGTGCCGGCGATCGATGTCACCCAGGGCAAGCAGCCGCTCGAGAAGCTGCCCGATCCGCCGCAACTCCTCGCTCGCGCGCGTCAGATCGGCCGCACTCGCTGCATGCGTGAGCCCGGCGCCGCGGTGCCGCAGCGTTCCCGCGAGGCGCTCGCCGCCCGGCAGCCGGTTGCGCAGCACATGACTCAACCCCGCCCGCATGACCTCGATGTCCCGCCTCGCCGCCTCGAGCCGGCGCAGACTGTCCTGCAATTGATCTTCCAACACCGCAACGCGGCGCGCATCGCGCCCGACATGGCGCGCATGGCGACCCGAATCGTCCGACGAACCCATGATGCCTGTTCCCGATTCAGAAGTGAGCGTCTGCTCTGAATCCGCCCGCCGCCCCTGCCGGGCATCTTACGCTGTTCGATTGCCGCCCGACATGACGTCATTGTCGCCAAACAGCGTCAGCTGTGGCGCGGCGCGGCCGATGAGGGCCTGCGATCCTGACGCTTGCCGCGACCGCTTAGTCCAACAGTCCGCGATGTGCATCCAACCACGGAAGCGGCAACATCGGCAACACCACGCCGGGCGTCCCGGCCGAGGCCGGCGGGCTCGGCAACATCATCACCAACTTCGACTCACGTGCGTCCCGTCAGTCCTTGCTCGATGCTGGATCGGGCGGACACGGGAACGGCGGTGCGCTTGGGCGCAGGGACCCTGCAGCCACTGCCGACTTGCCGCGCGCAGGACTCATGCCGGGGAGCGAGCCCCGCTCCGATGGCGAAGCGGATCGGCCCGCGAGGGGCCGCGCCGGGCCTGTGCGCAGCATGGATGCGGCGCAGTGGCCCCGGGTTGACCCGGGCGATGCCCGCTCGGGAGGAGCCGTTGGCGCGCTCGCATCATTGACTGCGCGACCGGGGCCGCTACCATGCCGCGATGTCCGAACCGACCTTCCCCTCCCCTACGCCCGATTCACCGGCCGAGCGCCCGGCCTGGTGGGTACGCTCGCTCTCGCGCGTGCCGCTTGCGCTCCTTTATCGCCTGGCGGACCTGCTGGGCTGGCTCGCCTTCCGGGTTTTTCCCTATCGTGACGAGGTGGTGCGCGGCAACCTGTCCCGCTCCTTCCCCGACTGGGACAAGCCACGGATGCGCGCCGTGCGCCGCGACTACTACCAAGGCTTCGCCGACATGCTGGTCGAGGTGATCAAGTCGGCGACCCTCTCGGCCGATGAGCTCCGCCGCCGTGTGCGCATCCTCAACCTCGACTCCACCCGAACCTATCTCTCGCAGGGGCAGTCCGTGCTGCTCGCCGCGGCCCACCAGTGCAACTGGGAATGGATGCTGCTCGCGCTTTCCCTCGAGCTCGGCTACCCGCTCGATGCGGCGTACAAGCCGCTCGTCGACCCGTGGGCCGAGCGCGAGATGAAGCTCGTGCGCGGCCGCTTCGGCTGCCGGCTCGTCCCGGCCAAGCAACTGCTTGCCGATATCATCAAGCGGGGCAAGGTGGCGCGCGCGGTGGCCATGGTCGCCGACCAGGAGCCGACCACCAGCGAGCACAAGCACTGGACACGGTTCCTCAACCGCGATACGGCGTTCTACATGGGACCCGAGGAAATCTCGCGCGCCACTCGCTTCCCGGTGTTCTTCATCGCCATGCGCCGGGTGGAACGCGGCTTCTACGAGATGGAGTTCGTACCGCTGTCGACACCGGGCGAGTCACTGCCGCCCGGAGAGCTCACCGAGCGCTACGTGCGGCAGGTGGAGCGGCAGATCCTCGATGCGCCCGCCGACTGGCCCTGGTCGCACAAGCGCTGGAAGCTCAAGAAGTCCGTCTACGCCGGCCGCGGCAGCCCCACTCGCGCCCAGGGAGCCCGTTAGGCGCCGCTCGCGTCGTGCTTGAGTTCCCTCGGCAACCCGAACGTTACCTTCTCCTCCCGGCCCGCCACCTCGCGCGGCACCTGCGCGCCCCAGGAGCGCAGCTGCTCGAGCACCCCGCGCACCAACACCTCGGGGGCCGATGCGCCCGCCGTGAGTCCCACGCTGCGCTTGCCCTCGAACCACTCCGGCTTGAGATCCTGCGGTCCATCGACCAGGTAGCCCGGAACGCCGGAGCGCTCGGCGAGCTCGCGCAGGCGGTTCGAGTTGGAGCTCGAGCTGGAGCCGACCACGATCAGGATGTCACACTCGCTCAACAATCTCTTCACCGCATCCTGACGGTTCTGGGTGGCGTAGCAGATGTCCTCCTTGCGCGGCGTGGCGAGCTCCGGGAAGCGCCGCCGGAGGGTATCGACGATTTCCGCGGTATCGTCCACCGACAGCGTCGTCTGGGTCACGAACGCCAGGTTGGCCGGATTGCGCACATCGAGGCGCTCGGCTTCTGCGACGTTGCCGACCAGAACCATCTGTCCGCCGAAGGAGGTGTCGAATCGACCCATGGTGCCTTCCACCTCGGGGTGGCCCGCATGGCCGATGAGGATCACCTCCCGCCCCTCGCGGGCATAGCGCTGCACCTCCATGTGCACCTTGGTCACCAGCGGACAGGTGGCGTCGAAGACCTTGAGGCCCCGTTCCCGGGCCTCGTTCTCCACCGCGTGCGACACGCCGTGGGCGGAGAAAATCACCGTGGCCCCGGCGGGCACTTCGCGCAGTTCTTCGACGAACACGGCGCCGCGGTGGCGCAGCCGCTCGACGACATGACGATTGTGCACCACTTCGTGGCGCACGAAGATCGGCGCGCCGAACAGGTCGATCGCGCGCTCGACGATATCGATGGCCCGGTCTACTCCGGCGCAGAAGCCGCGGGGATTGGCCAACAGCACTTGCATCTGGTCCTCCTCATCCTGCGGCGGCACCGCGCCCCCGCCAGACGTCGATAAACAACAACACGGCGCCCACGGTGATCGCCGAGTCCGCCATGTTGAATGCCGGGAAGTAGGCGCCGTGCCAATGGACGGCCACGAAATCCACCACGTGTCCGATGCGCAGCCGGTCGATCATGTTGCCGAGCGCTCCGCCCATGATGAGTGACAGGGCGAGACACAGCAATCCCTGGCGGCGCGCCTCGAGCTGGCGCAGATACAGCGCGATCAGCACCGCGACCACGAGCGCGAGCAGCGTGAACAGCCAGCGCTGCCAGCCGGACTCCCGAGCCAGCATGCTGAACGCGGCGCCGCTGTTGTAGGTCAGCGTCAGATCGAGCATCGGCAGGACGCGCACGGCGTCCTGAAAACCGATGTATCGCACCACCAGCGCCTTGGTCCACTGGTCGAGCCCGATCACGGCGAGCGCCACCGGCAGCCACCACAGACCGCTCCTGCCTCGAATCGCGCTCATACGAACCGCCGCTCCTCGCCCGGGCCCTCGACATTGGTGACGCAGCGGCCGCAGAGCTCGGGATGGACGGGATGAGTCCCCACCTCCGGACGGCGCTGCCAGCAGCGCACGCACTTCGGATCCGCCGTCGGCTTGACCGCAACCCACACTCCCTCGCGGGCGAGGTTCGCAGCCGGCGCCGCGCCGGCCGGCGGCTCATGCTCGAGGCGGTGCATCCGCGCATGCGAGGTGATGAAAAAGAATCGCAGCTCCTCGCCAAGGACAGCGAGCCGAGCGTATTCGCCCGGTGCGCAGTAGATGTCCACCTCCGCATCGAGGGGCGCACCGATCGCGCCGGCATCGCGCAGCTTCTCGAGCTCGCGCGTCACATCGGTGCGCAGCGCAAGAAGCGCCGGCCAGTCGATCTCGGCGGCGCTCACCCGCGGCAGCTCGTGCCAGGTGGCCAGGAACACCGACTCGGCATGCTCTCCCGGCAGGTACTGCCAGATCTCCTCCGCGGTGAAGGAGAGGATGGGAGCGATCCAGCGCACCATGCTCTCGGCGATGTGATACATCGCGGTCTGCGCCGAGCGGCGCGCACGACTTTCCGTGGGCATCGTGTACATGCGGTCCTTCAGCACGTCCAGGTAGAAAGCGCCGAGATCCACGCTGCAGAAGTTGTGCACCTTCTGATAGATGAGGTGGAAAGCGTAGCGCCGGTACGCATCCGCGATCTCCCGGTGCAAGGCCGCCGCGCGCTCGAGTGCCCAGCGGTCGAGCGCGAGCAGTTCCCCGGGGGGCAGCGCATGCCGCTGCGGATCGAAGCCGTTCAGGTTCCCGAGCAGGTAGCGCACGGTGTTGCGCATGCGCCGATAGGAATCGGCCATGCGCTTCAAGATCTGATCCGAGACGCTCATCTCATTGGCGTAATCGGTCGCCGACACCCACAGCCGGAGCACGTCCGCGCCCAGGCTGTTCATGACCTTCTGCGGCGCCACCACGTTGCCGAGGGACTTCGACTGCTTGCGCCCCTGCTCATCGACGGTGAACCCGTGGGTCAGCACTCCCTTGTAGGGAGCGCGCTCGTAGAGCGCCTCGGACATCAGCAGCGAGCTGTGGAACCAGCCGCGATGCTGGTCGGAGCCTTCCAGATACAGATCCACCGGCGCGCGGATCTCGCTGCGCTCGGCGCCCACGCACTCGAACGAGAGTCCCGAGTCGGCCCACACGTCCATGACGTCGGTGACTTTCTCGTAGTCAGAACTCTCGGCACCCAGCAGCTCCGCCGGATCGAGCGAGAACCACGCCTCGATCCCCTCGCGCTCGACGCGCTGGGCCACCTGTTCGATCAGGTCCTGCGTGCGCGGATGCAGCTCGCCGCTGCGGGCATGGACGAACAGCGGGATCGGCACGCCCCAGAGGCGCTGGCGCGAGATGCACCAGTCCGGACGACCCTCGATCATGCCGCTGATGCGCTGCTCGCCCCAGTCGGGCGTCCAGCTGACCGTCTTGATGTCCCGCAGCGCGTGCTCTCGCAGGTGATTCTGCTCCATCCCGATGAACCACTGCGGGGTGGCGCGGAAGATGACTGGGGTCTTGTGGCGCCAGCAGTGCGGGTAGCTGTGCTTGAGTTTCTGATGCGCGAGCAGACGGTCGCCCCTGGTGAGCACCTCGAGCAGCACGGTGTTGGCGTCCTCGACCTTCAGACCCGCCACGATGGGCGTGTCAGGAAGAAAGCGTCCATCGTTGCCGACGGGATTGACCACTGGCAGGCCGTAGCGCTGGCCGACCACGTAGTCCTCCTGTCCGTGCCCCGGGGCGGTGTGTACGGCGCCGGTACCCGCCTCGAGCGTCACGTGCTCGCCGAGGATCACCGGCACCTGCCGCTCCTGGAAGGGATGCTCGAGCTTCAGACCCTCGAGTGCGCGGCCCTCGGCCTCGGCCAGGCACTCGTGCCCGGTGGCGCCGTAGCGCTGCAGGCAGCCCTCGAGAAGCTCCGCCGCGAGGATGAGCCTGCGCCGTCCGCCGCCGAGGTGCGCCTCCACCAGCGCGTAGCGAAACTCGTCTCGCAGCGCCACGGCCTGGTTGGCGGGCAGCGTCCAAGGCGTGGTGGTCCAGATGGCCAGTTCCGCCGGTGCCTGCCCAAGAGCGCCCTGCGCTAGGCCGAAGCGCTTCTCGAGGTCGCGCAGATCCGCCACCCGGAACGCGACATCGATCGCCGCCGAGGTCTTTTCGGCGTATTCGACTTCAGCCTCGGCGAGCGCCGAGCGACAATCGAGGCACCAGTGCACGGGCTTCACGCCCTTGTAGAGGTGACCATTGCGAATGATCCGGCCGAAGGCCCGAAGCTGCTGCGCCTCATAGCGCGGCGACATGGTGAGGTAGGGGCGTTCCCAGTCGCCGAGCACGCCGAGACGTTTGAAATCCTGGCGCTGCAGATCGATCTGCTCGGCAGCGAAGGCGCGACAGGCGGCGCGAAATGCCGCCGCGTCGAGCTTCTGACCCGCCCGGCCATGTTTTTTCTCGACCTGGTGCTCGATCGGAAGCCCGTGACAGTCCCACCCCGGGATGTAGGGCGCGTCGAACCCGTCCAGGGTGCGCGATTTGACGATGATGTCCTTCAGGATCTTGTTGACCGCGTGCCCGATGTGGATGGCCCCATTGGCGTAAGGAGGGCCGTCGTGCAGCACGAAGCTCGGCCTTCCGCGGGCGCTCTCGCGCACTTTCCCGTAGATGCCGCGCGCCTCCCATGCCGCGAGCATGGCCGGCTCGCGCTGAGCCAGGTCCGCCTTCATCGGGAAGCGGGTCTCGGGCAGGTTGATGGTGTGTTTGTAGTCGCTCATGCAATCAGACTTTCAGTATGGCCCTCGCTGCCCTCGCATCGTGGTGCATCTGCGCCACCAGCGCCTCGAGGTCCGCAAAGCGCTCCTCGTCACGCAGCTTCGCCACGAACTCCACTTCGATCCGCCGGCCGTACAGGTCGGCGGAAAAATCAAACACGTGCACCTCGAGCAGCACCTCGCCGCCGCCGCTCACCGTCGGCCTGCGGCCGAGACTCGCCACCCCGGGCAGCGCCGCGCCCGAGATGCCATGCACGCGCACCGCGAATATGCCTTCCACGGGCGAGCGCCGCCGCTCGAGCCTGAGGTTTGCCGTCGGGAAGCCGAGCCGCCTGCCCAGGCGATTGCCGCTCGCCACCCGCCCGATCATCGAATACGGCCGCCCCAGCCAGCGACTCGCCTGCTCGAAATCCCCTCGAGCGAGCGCCGCGCGCACCGCGCTGCTGCTCACACGCTGCCCGTCCAGCGTCACGGGCGGCACCACGTCCACCTCGAGCCCGAGCCTCCCGGCAGCCCGGGCCAGGGTCTCGGCCGTCGCCTCGCCATTGCGTCCGAAGCGAAAGTCATGCCCCACCACCACGACGGGGGCGCGAAGCTCGAGCGCCAGCAGGCGCGTGAAGTCCTCGCCAGAGAGGTTGCGCAGCGACTCGCCAAAGCGCAGCAGCCACACCACCTCGACGCCCAGGCGCTCGAGCACGCGCCAGCGCTCGCGGAGCGAGGTGAGACGCGCCGGCCCTTCCCCCGGGGAGAGATACTCGCGAGGCATGGGCTCGAACGTCAGCACCATCGCGGCACGTCCGAGACGCGCCCCGTGCGCGCTCAGGCGCGCGAGCAGTGCCTGATGCCCAAGGTGCAGACCGTCGAAAGTCCCGATGGTGACGACGCTACCGCGCCGGCGGTCGCTTAAGCCAGTGAGTCCGCGAATGAGCTCCATCGGCCGCCCGAGCCGCCACCTGTGCACCGATTGATACAAAGAATAATGAAGAATACAGGATTTGCCACGGGGACGAAGCCTTCCGCCGCGCGGCGGCAATGGCGCCCACGCCATGACGCCCGCACCAGGCCATTGACAATGGCCACCAGGGTAAGCAGACTACCGGCCCCCCGCGACGGGGACCCAGAGTTTAGGCAGTCGGAGATCCTGTGGCCAACACCAAGTCCGCTGAAAAGGCGGCTCGTCAAGCTGAGAAACATCGTGCCCGCAACGTGGCGCTGCGCTCGCGCATGCGAACCGCAGTGCGCGACGTGAGCACCGCCATCGTCGGCGGCGACAAGTCGGCCGCCCAGGCCACGTACAAGACCGCAATCCCCGTCATCGACACCCTGGTCAACAAGCGCATCATTCACCGCAACAAGGCCGCCCGGCACAAGAGCCGACTGGCGGCGCGCATCCGCGCCATGCAGTGAGGAGTGAGGCGATGATGGACGTCAACAAAGTGCACGTCACCAAGCCGGCTCCCATGCCGGTACCGCTCAAGCTTAAGCCGGCGGCTCGCCGGATGTACCTTCTTGAGCAGATGCGGGCTCGCGCGCAGCTGCGGCCTGCTCGTCCAAGAAACTCATAATCGCCTCGCACAGCTCTCGCGTACCACGGCCCGTGGCGCCCGAGATGAGAAAGTGCGGCCCGCGATAGCGCAGGCGGCGCACGATTTCCTTTGCACGCTGTTCAGCCTCCGCCTCCGGCAACAAATCGCTTTTGTTGAGCACCAGCCAGCGCGGCTTGGCCGCGAGATCCGGGCTGAATTTCTTGAGCTCCTTGACGATGGCACGCGCGTCCGCGACGGGATCGGCCTGCGGATCCGGCGGGATGATGTCCACCAGGTGCAGCAGCAGTCGCGTGCGCTGCAAGTGCTTCAGGAAACGGATACCGAGCCCGGCGCCCTCCGCGGCACCCTCGATCAGCCCCGGGATGTCCGCCATCACGAAGCTGCGGTGCTCACTCACACTGATCACGCCGAGATTCGGGTGGAGCGTGGTGAATGGATAGTCGGCCACTTTCGGTCGTGCCGCCGACACCGCACGGATGAGGGTGGACTTGCCCGCATTGGGCAGGCCCAGGAGCCCTACGTCGGCGATGACCTTGAGCTCGAGCTCGAGCGTACGTTTCTCACCCGGCAGGCCCGGCCCGAACTGCCTCGGCGTCCGATTGGTGCTCGACTTGAAGCGCTGATTGCCCCAGCCTCCCTTGCCGCCGCGCGCAACGGGCAGCACGTCGCCCTCGTGGGTGAGATCCCCCAGCGCCTCGCCCGTGTCGGCATCGCGAACCAGGGTGCCCACCGGAACGGGAATGTAGAGGTCCTCGCCCCCACGGCCGGTGCAATCCCGGCTGGAGCCCGGCTGCCCATGCTGGGCACGCCAGATCCGCTCGATGCGGAAATCCACCAGCGTGTTGATGCCGGCCATGGCGCGCAGAAAGACGCTGCCGCCATGGCCGCCATCGCCACCATCGGGTCCGCCGAACGGAACGAACTTCTCGCGGCGGAAGCTGGTGCTGCCGCGGCCGCCGTTGCCGGCCTGCACGCGGACTCGCGCTTCATCAACGAATTTCATACGGGGCCTGGATACGAAACCCCCGGCGCGGGGGCCGGGGGTTTGTTCGACTCGTCCTGGTCCTCGCCCCCTTCGGGGCGGGTGCTTCGCACCGTCCGGATCGCTCCCGGCGATACCCTCGCGGGACCGGGCGGAGCGCTTTGGATCAGGCTTCCGCCGCGACCGTCTCCGGCACGACGTTGACGTAGGTTCGCTGGTCGGCGCCCTTGCGCTGGAACAGGACCGTGCCGGTCACCTTGGCGAACAGCGTGTGGTCGGTGCCCACACCGACATTGGCGCCGGCGCGCATGGGCGTCCCGCGCTGGCGCACGAGAATATTGCCGGCCAGAACGCGCTCGCCACCGAAGCGCTTCACGCCAAGCCGTTTGGAATGGGAGTCGCGGCCGTTCTTGGTACTGCCGCCTGCCTTTTTGTGTGCCATGTGGGGTTCCTGATCAGAATGCCGCTCAGCCGGCGCTGATGCCGGTGACCTTCACCTCGGTGAAGGGCTGGCGATGAGTCTTCTGCCGCAGGTAGTGGGCGCGGCGCTTGAACTTCACCACCGAGACCTTTCGGCCCTTGCCGTGGCGGACCACGGTGGCGGTGACCTTGCCGCCCGCGACGAGCGGCTTGCCGAGCTTGACCTCGGCGCCCTCGCCGACCAGGAGCACGCGGTCGAACTCGACCGTAGCACCGGGCTCGGCGTCCAGTTTCTCAATGCGCAGCACCCCATCCTGGGTCACGCGATACTGTTTTCCACCGGTGGCGATCACTGCGTACATAAGCTGGAATCGAGGGTCTTGACGAAAGGGCGGGCATTTTACTGACCGGTCCCTTGCGGGTCAAACGCGGCCTTATCTTTGCGTGCAGCGGACGGTGCGCTCCGCTAGGATGCGCGCCTGTATCCAGGGAATCTCAGAATACCCCCAAAGTGCTCGCGGCGCCCCTTCAATCGCCTGTTCCCAGGCCTCTTTCCTCCATGAGCCTGGAAGATATCCGTGCGCTCGTGGCGACCGATCTCACCGCCGTGGACGAGGTCATCCGCCAGCGCCTGAAGAGCATCGTCCCGCTGGTGGATCAGGTGGCCGAGCACATCATCGCCGGCGGCGGCAAGCGGCTGCGCCCCTTGCTGGTGGTCCTGGCGGGCCGGGCCTGCGGGCACCATCCCGCGCATGTCGAGGCGGCCGCCTTCATCGAGTTCATCCATACCGCGACCTTGCTTCACGATGACGTGGTCGACGGCTCATCGCTGCGGCGGGGCCGGTATACCGCCAACGAGGTCTTCGGCAACCAGGCGAGCGTCCTGGTCGGCGATTTCGTCTACTCGCGCGCCTTCCAGATGATGGCGGCGCTCACCTCCCAGCCCGTCATGGAAATCATGGCGGAGGCGACCAACGTGATCGCCGAGGGAGAGGTCATGCAGCTGATGAACGCTCACGACCCGGACACCACCGAGCAACGCTACCTCGAGGTCATCTATCGCAAGACCGCGAAGCTGTTCGAGGCCGGCGCCGAGGTCGCCGCGGTGCTCGCCGGCGGCCAGCCACCATTGCGCGCGGCGCTTGCCGCCTATGGCCGCCATCTCGGCACCGCCTACCAGCTCGTGGACGATGTGCTCGACTACCGCTCGAATCCCGCCGAGCGCGGCAAGAACCTGGGCGACGATCTGGCCGAAGGCAAGCCGACCCTGCCGCTCATCTACGCGCTGAGGCACGGCAGTGAGACACAGCGGGCGGCCATCCGTTCGGCCATCGAGCACGGCAGCGCCGAGCTCGAGCCCATCATCGGGGCCATCGAGTCCACCGGAGGACTCGAGTACGCTGCACGCCTCGCGAAAGAATCCGCCGAGAAGGCGCTCGAGTCCTTGAGGCCCCTGCCCGATACCCCCTTCAAGATCGGCCTCGCGGCGCTCGCCCGCTTCGCGGTGGAGCACACCACTTAAGTTCTTGGCTCCCGCCATTGAAGCAGCGGGAGCGCTCCAGTACACTGCGCGGCCCGTCTCGTGCGCCGCCACCGGCTCGAGGCGCGGGTCCGCCATCTCGGGGTGTAGCTCAGCCTGGTAGAGCACTACGTTCGGGACGTAGGTGTCGCAGGTTCAAATCCTGTCACCCCGACCATTGATTTGCAGCGTTTTCTTCCCGCCTCGATCAATTGGTACCAGGGTTCCGGAGTCATTGGTTCCAGTTTTGGTTCCGCTTTATCAGCGGTAGTCGCGGGTGGATGCGTGCAAGCGGCATGCGCCGGATTCGACCGCGCCCGAAGCGCATTTCGGGCTGATTCATCGAGTCGATGACTATGCTGACAATGCTCGAAGTCTCGGGCGTCGGCCCTGACGGGCAGCCGTGCCCCCAACCTCGACGGTCCGCGGGCTCGCATGGTGGCGGATCTTCGCGCTACCTGTCTTTATTACGGGTCCACAATATCAAAAACTTATTGTGATTACCCGATAAATTTTACTTATATCGAATTCGCGATATCATACCGGACAGGAGGGCCCCGCCCGTGGACACACTACTCCTGCAAACGCCCGCCCAACTGCCGCAGCACCTCAAAGCGCTGCGCAATCATCGCGGCCTCACCCAAGCACGGCTCGCCTCGCGCCTGGGGATCAAGCAAGCCCGGTACGCGTTCATCGAATCCCATCCCGATACGGTATCGACCGCACAACTGCTCGATGTATTCGCAGCGCTAGGAGTAGACATCCTGCTGCGTGTGAGAGCTAATTCGAAGACCGTGCGCGGCGGCGAGGACTGGTGAGCACCGCACTCGGGGTCTGGATGAATGGCCGACGCATCGGGGAGTGGCGGCATATGCGCGGCGCGCGCGACGAGTTCCGCTATGACCCGGCATGGCTGGACGACCCTCAATCCCGCGCACTGTCCCTCTCGCTGCCCATGACGGCGAGCGCGACGATCACCTCACCTGTCGTGCGGCATTACTTCGACAACCTGCTGCCGGACGATCCCCGAATCCGCGAACGGCTCCAACGGCGCTTCTCAACCCGCTCGGCCGACACGTTCGACTTACTCGATGCCTTGGGTCGTGACTGCGTCGGCGCGGTGCAACTGCTGCCGATCGGAGAGACCCCTACCGGATGGGACCACATTGCCGCGGACAGGCTCACGTCCAAGGACGTGGAAGCGATCCTGGCAGCCGTTCCGACCGCAACCCCCTCCATGCTGGGCGGAATGGAGGACGAGGAAGACTTACGGATCTCCATCGCGGGAGGCCAGGAGAAGACGGCGTTGCTCAGAATCGGCAGCACTTGGCATCGACCCCGCGCCGCGACGCCGACCTCTCATATCCTGAAGCTTCCGCTGGGAACCGTTGGCGGGCTGAAGCTCGATCTGTCGCATTCTGTGGATAACGAGTGGCTATGCGCCACACTCCTTGCAGAACTCGGCTTGGCCGTCGCGCCAACCGAGATCGGTCGGTTTGGCGAGCAACGTGTACTCGTCGTCGAGCGCTTCGACCGTCGATGGCAACGCATTGGGGACGGCAATCCCAAGAACTCGCGCTTCACGCCACCACCCAACGCATGGCTCGCTCGGCTGCCGCAAGAGGACTTCTGCCAGGCAGCCGGTGTAAGCCATGAACAGAAATACGAAAGCAGCGGCGGACCCGGCATTGAACAAATCCTTCGGACCCTGTCGCGCGCCGAGAATCCGACTGCCGATCGGCGCAGATTCGCACTCACACAGCTCGCGTTTTGGATGTTGGCGGCGATTGACGGTCATGCCAAGAATTTCTCGATCTTCCACCACCGCGGCGGAACTTTCGGGCTGACCCCCCTTTACGATGTGCTCTCTGCCTGGCCCGTCATCGGACACGGCAGCAGCAAGCTGGACCTGAAAAAGGTGAAGCTCGCGATGGCCCTGCGCGGCGGCGGCCGGCCGCACTACAAACTCACCGAAGTACAGCCCCGTTACTTCGAAGCGCTCGCCAACTCGCTTGGCGACCCGGATGCGTGGCCTGCAATGCAGGAACTTGCCGAACGCGTGCCGGGCGCAATCGAGCGCGCACAGGCCAAGCTTCCCGATGACTTCGCGCCCTTCGTCTGGAACAGCGTCACCGCCGGACTCAGGCGGCAAGCGACGACGTTCCTGAAGGTTGTATCGTCCTGACGGACATTGACCAAAGCAATGAGCCTCGCCTGGACGGACTCAGCTACCAGCCATACGACCTTCGGGACGAAGGAGTCGCAGGGTCAAATCCTGTCACTCGGACAAGTCGATACACCGACCCAAACGGTCGCCCATCCCCGGAGCTCATGACTCAGGCAAAGATCCGCTCCTGGCGCTGTCCTTGTCCTTCGGCTCTTCACGTGCACCAGCCAGCAGTTGCTCCAGGAATCCGATCGATCGCATCACCGCCACACCAATCACGACATCCTTGACCGGATCCCAGATCTGGCGCGCTACGCCGTTGTGCCGATGACCGCTCGAGGCAATCGGCTTGGCGGATGCGTCCGGCTCGCCCCGGGACACCGCCTGCCCTCGACCTCTGCGGCGCCTCCTGCTCAGGACGGCAAGCACAGCGCCCGCCCCGAAGGCGGCCGCCATCATCTTGCCGGGGTGCCGCGCAAAGAGCCCTCTCCAATCGCCCGCCGCCTTCACCTTGTTCTCCAGCTCATCGAAGCTCGATCGCAGAGCGTCGTACTTGCTTTTGATGTTGGCCTCTATCTGCTCTATTGTCTCATTCATTTGAAACACTCCTCAGCTCTCCTGATCATTTTCGCGAAAAGGGCTATGTTCCTTCAGGCGCCTCGATCCCGCCTTCATTACCACCGCTGCGCACAGCGCCAGACTGAAGGACACGAGCAGTGCCGCAGCCCAGGCGCGCAAAACGAGAGAAAGAGCCTGCACGAGCGCGAGGAGCGCAAAAAGAATGGCGAAAATGCCGCTCAAGGCTCCGATTCCCAGAAGCAGCAAGCCGGACTGCCAGGCGCTCACTTTTGCGCGTATACGCGCCTTCGCCAGCCGAGACTCGGTTCGCACAATATCCTGGACGCCGCCGGCGATATCCCGAAGAATGTCAAACACGGATCGCTCTGCATCAGACATGCCCGTTGCCTCGCACGTCAATCGCGGTACAACACTCGAGCGAGCACAAATCCGAGAATCGCGGCTCCGGTGAGCGCCGGGACGGGATTGTCTTTCACCACACGTCTCACGCTCGTCATCACGCCTGCCGCATCGCGATCGCGGATATGCTGCGCGGCGTGGCGGAGGGAAGCAGCTGCCGCGCGTGCAGCGCGACTCACTCTCGCTCCGCCGGCCCGGGACTGCGCGTCCGCGTGCGGGCTCGGGCCCGCATCTTGGGAATCTTGTGCGGCTCCCTCCTGATTCCCAGCGAGCTTGTCCGCGGCTTCCCGGCCCGGATCGGACGCTTCGCGTTTAACCTGAGAAGCGCCATCTGGCCGCTCTTCGCCTCCGCCCACGCCCCGGCCGGAAGAGCCGTTCGGTACCGATGCAGATGTTTCTGAATTCACGTCATTGACTCCTCAAAGATGCATTTTCCAAGACGGCCCACGCGTGCTTGGCGCACGCGCAGGATGAGATCCCTTTAGATATCGCGACCGCGCCAGCCAAACCGGCGACAGGGAGTCTGCCAACTCGCTCTTATACTCGGCGTGGGCTCGTTGTCTGTGCACCAGCGCAGGCAACTGCCCGTCTCCGGCCTCGCGCGCTCGGCGCTCGAGCATTTGTTCACGAGACCGAGATGTAATGGGGGGTCCACGGTGTGAAATGTGGCCGCGGCGCCTAGCCCTTGATGCCTCCCCCCGCCACGGTGGCGCTCGCGGCTCGCCGGGGTCCGGTATCGGCACCCCCAACGCCCTGCCGCCGCAACGGCGACCACGAAGCTTGAACAAAGCAATGAGCGCACGGGGGTTCTGGTCATCGCGGGGACCAAGCTCACTCTTGCGAGCGACCGCCCGGGTAAGTGTCGCGTGCATGAGCTGCGCCGCCTCCGGCTTCGCTGACCCTCTCTTCAGGTCTCACACCATTCTGCCGGGGTCGCGTCGCGGACAACATACGTAGATAAGAGGGGGTGCCGGCGGGAAATCCTCAAGGGGGCGAGTGACCCGCTCCGATTGACGAGGCGCCGTCTTCTGCGGGTGACAGCATGCTGTCGTTCAGCATCTCCCGGAGCGTGAGGCGCGCTTTGGCTGCGGAACTCTACTGGAGCGCATGCCGGATGCCGGCCAGAGAGGCCCAACGGATCCGTTCATGAATCCAGGACGCGAGAGCTATAGTTGATCCTTCACGCGCCTTGCCCTCCGCCCGCCGTCCGCAATTCCCGCATCTCATGGCACAGCGCATCACGGCGCCACAGCGAGCGAGTGGGCGCCGAAGCGCATGTCACTGCCGCTCGAGCCGGGCGTGCGGACCGGACCGGCCCTCAGCTGTGCGGCGTCCGCACTTTGCCCCGCCCGGTTCCCCAACCGGAGAATCACCAGGCTGAACCCGGGGCCGGCTCAATTCAATAGCCTGCTACAGGTCGAAGTACCGCAATGCACCGAAGTCCATGTCCATCGTCCGCGCCGGGCTCACCGAGTCCGCTGGCAGCGATTCCACTACCGCGAGCGCGCCCCGAAGGTATTCCCCGTATCTCTCGCGCCGTACTGCCTCGGGTATCGCCGTGTCCTCATGGAGCGAACTGGCGAGCGCGATATGGAGCGAGAATGGCTCTGAGCTTTCCTTGAACCCACGATGCCTCCACTGCCCCGTCCGCACATCAAAATCGTACAGCGGCAGGAATCGATAGCCGTGTGTCGAGACGAAATTCACCGCATCGACGACGTATTGCGCATCGGTCTCGTCCATGGTGAAGTGAAATCCAAGGCGGCACCAGCCGGGCTTGATGCCCTGGAAGCCCTTGCGGACGAATTCACGGTATTGGCCGGAGATGTCCGAACCGATGCCGAGCAGCCGGTGTCCATAAGGCCCTGCGCACGAGCACCCGGCCCTGGATTGGATGCCGAACAGGTCGTTGAGCAGCACGGTAACGAGCTTCGGGTGCAGATGCCTACCGCTCGGCGTGCGTATGTTGAATGAAACGATTCCGATACGCCTGGAGGCGTCCGGACTCCCCAATATCTCGATTCTTTCGTTGAGTTTCCAACTGTCAAACGCCAGCTTCAGGAGCTGCGCTTCCTTGGCCTCGATTCTCTCCACGGTCAAGGCATCCTTGATGTCGAACGCCAGAGCAGCCTTCAGCGTCTGGAGCACACCAGGCGTACCAGCACGCTCTCGTGCCTCGATATCGGCGATGAAGTCCTGGTCTTCCGGACTGACGTAATCCACGGTTCCGCCGCCACACACGGTCGGGGGTAACTCTCGCGGGTACACTCGCTCATTGAACACCAGCAGTCCGGAGGATCCGGGTCCACCCAAGAACTTGTGGGGAGATATGAAGATGGCATCGAGCGCCGGGTCGCCCCCATCCGGATCCGCGGGCGGATTCATGTCAATCGAGACATAGGGGCCGCTGGCTGCGAAATCAAAGCAGGAGAGCGCCCCATGTCGATGCAGCAGCCGGGCGATGTCATGCACCGGTGATCGCATGCCCGTCACATTCGATGCGGCCGAAAACGATCCTATCCGTCGCCGGCCCAGGTACGCGGGATCCTGCAGCAGCAGCTCGAGGTGAGCGAGATCGATCTCCCCGTCAGCGGCAAGCCGCACTTCGACCACGGTTGCGATACCCTGTCGCCACGAGACCTCGTTCGAGTGGTGCTCATATGGCCCGACGAACACGACCGGCCGCCTCCGCTGCTCGAATTCGGAAAATGCCTGGACCGCATCGTTCCCGAAGTACTCCGTCATGTGTTCCCGGCGCGCCGCTCGTGTCGCGGGCGCGATTGCGATGCCGAGGATCTGCTGATACTTGTCAATCGCCCCCGTAGCCCCGGTGCCCACCGAGATGATCCTTCCTCCGGGCCCCGCATTGACCGCCTTCTTGATGCTCGTCTCGGCATCATGCAGCAGGCGGGTCATGCTGCGCCCCGTGATGTCGTCCTCGGTATGAGTATTGGCGTAAAACCTCTGGACTCCCAATAGATAATTCTCGACGAACCAGAGACTGCGGCCCGAGGCAGTGTAATCGCAATATACGAGCGGTCGGCTGCCAAATGGCGTATCGATGAGCGAATCAATCCCTACGATTTGCGTGCGCAGCCACTCGAAAGTCATGTTGTGCATCTTCAATTTTCCGCTCATCCGGATTCCCGCAACCACAACCCCCTAACCAATACGCACGCCGCTCGATGCCGCTTCCACAGCCACGCCAGGCGCGGAACGGCCGGCGTCCACATTCGGCCGCGCGATCAGTCTGGCGAAGCCCGGTCGACGAGAGCCTGCGACCGCCGGAAACCCCGCTTGCGCCCCGCGCTTTCGGACAGCGAGGTGATCCGGCAGTTGCTTGACTGAGGATAGCTCGTTGCGCACAGCGATGCCTGTTGTATAGCCAGCTCGATACAGCGACAGACTTGATTCATGACACGGAGCGAAGTCCACGTCCCGCCGCCACGCGCTCGTTTCACCTCGATGGAGTCCGGATCTGCCGGACCAAGATCCATGGAACCGCCGAGCCTTCCTGCAGGTAGAGTGGCAGGTTCGAGCCGCAAATAATTTCTAAATGTCGCCTTCCGAAAGGTCTATTTTGTAATAATATTCTCCGGATGAAAGAGTACGTGAAACTCGATTCTCTCGACAAACGCATCCTGACGGCGATCCAAAAAGACGGAACCCTGACGGTGCAGCAGGTGGCAGACATCGTCGGTCTTTCGACCACTCCATGCTGGCGCCGCATAAAACATCTTGAGGATGCGGGGGTCATTGACCGGCGCGTTGCGATTCTCAACCCGTATGCCATCGGCCTGAAGGGAACCGTATTTGTCTTTGTCCGGACAGATCAGCATGATGCGAGTTGGGTCGAGCGGTTTACGAGCGCAATCTCTGAAATTCCAGAGATTCTCGAATGCCATCGGCTGACGGGGAACATCGACTACCTGCTGAAGTGCGTGGTGCGCGACGTCGACCATTACGATGATGTCTACAAGCGGCTCATCGCTCGCGTGCCCAGCCTCATCGAGATGAGTGCGAGCTTTTCCATGGAGCGCCTCAAGGAAGTGACGGCAATCGACTGCTCAACGGCCCTGTAACGTGATGCGGGGGCGGTTTGAGCGTACGACTCGCGCACCTTCCTGGGCGACGCCCCGCCCGATCGGTCGAGAATTGACTGGCGCCTGAGGCACCCGCTGCGCGCGAACCCGGCGCGGCCCGTGATTCACCGTATAGCGAGCAGGGCATTCCAAATGGCCTCTGCCCGAATGGGTAATTTGGAAAGCCATTTCCGTCCGACACTGCCGTCCTTTCGCGGTCGGCAGTTCGGACAGACCGGAGGTTGGCGGCTTGATGCGCCCGTTACCAGTCGAGCATCCGATACGTTCCGACGCTGTATCCAGACTGGCCTGACGTTTGTTTGCGGCAATCGCGCGGCGTACGGGGCTCGCGGTTCATCGCCCATCCTGGATGCTCCCCCTGCGAGTGCGTGTTGGAGCGATTCTCGCCCTCTTTGCGGCCGTGGCCGCGTTGGCGTGCGCCACCGCCCGCGCCAATGTTGGCGATACCGAGCGGCGCGGTGTGCATGGATCGGGATGCCTGTCAGCCGCCGACCGAGTCGCGAAACGGTCCGCCGCCAGCGGCGATGCTGCCATCCACCGATCAACTGGGCGAGCAAGGCGCGCCGGCGAAGGCCGGGACCGGGATCCGGATGAACAGCCCCTCGAACCGAGTCAGGAAGCCCAGACCGATGGCCGCACCGCGGCTCGCGATGGCGGGAAAGGGCACCGTACAACCGATCGCCGAGCCTATGCCGCCCAGCACACCGGTCTTATCTGCAATCCGTGCCACGACACTCAAATCTTCGCTCCGGAGACTTCTCTGTTGATGGTTTGACCATGGCACAGGGCGCACGCTATTACCGTGCTCAAGTACGAGGTCTGGATGGCCGGTGTCTCGGCAATGGCCAAGCTGATGGCGAGGATGGGCATACCGGCTCCGGCCGAGCGAGTCCGTCCCCCTTTTTTAGCGACGAACGGCGCAACAAGGCTCCTGCAGCCTCTCGATCGGCGCGGACCGGGTCGAGGACTGGAAGGGGCTCTGGCTCCCCCAGAGGGTCTTGCGCGCAGTGGCAGACCTCCTCCTTCGCGGCATGCTATACTTGGCCGTCAGAACTCCCGACGCGCATTTTGCGCACCCCCTCCCAGACGAGCTTCGCGGGCCGAAATACCGCGCCCACGGAGACTATGAAAATTCCTAAAGGCTTGCAGCCTTTGATTGAGGACGGCGTCATCGATGAAGTGATCCGTTCACTCAAGAGTGGCAAGGAAGCCACGGTTTACGTCGTGCGTTCGGGACCGCACCTTCGCTGCGCGAAGGTCTACCGGGACATGGCGCAGCGCAGCTTCCAGAGACGCGCACAGTACCAGGAGGGCCGCAAGGTCCGCGGCAGCCGCGAAACCCGCGCCATGAGCCGCAGCACCCGTTTCGGCCGCAGAGAGCAAGAGCACGAATGGAAGAACGCCGAAGTCGACGCGCTCTATCGGCTCGTGGCCGCCGAGGTGCGGGTTCCCCGGCCCTTCGGCTATTTCAACGATGTCTTGATCATGGAGCTGGTCACGGACGCATCGGGAGACCCGGCGCCGCGGCTGGGCGAAGTGGAGCTCACGCCGGATGTCGCGCGCGAATATCACGGCTTTCTCATGCGGCAGATCGTGCGCATGTTGAGCCTGGGCCTCATTCACGGCGATCTCTCGGAATTCAACGTTCTGCTGGCCCCCGACGGACCGGTCATCATCGACCTGCCTCAAGTCGTCAACGCCTCGGGCAACAATGCCGCCTTCGCCATGCTCGAACGCGACGTCAACAACATCAGGGCCACGCTCGGCCGGTTTGCGCCCGAGTTGCTGCCCACCGAGTTCGCCCGCGAAATGTGGGCGCTCTATGAGACTGGCGAGCTGCATCCGGACCGCCCCCTCACTGGCGTAGTGGTCCGTGAGGAGCCGCCAGTCGATACCGGAAGCGTCATCCAGGTGATCGAGGACGCCCGGGAAGAAGCGATACGCCGGCGCCTCGGCCGCGAAGAACGAATCGAGTAACCGATATGAACGATGATCAGCCGATACCCGGTTTTCGCGAGCTGGGTCTGCCCGCACCCATCCTCGAAGCGCTCGCGGCCGTGGGCTATGAAACGCCCTCCCCGATCCAGGCGCAGACCATCCCCCTGCTCCTCTCCGGCGCCGACCTGCTCGGGCAGGCGCAGACCGGCACCGGCAAGACGGCAGCCTTCGCACTGCCGATCCTCGCGCAGATCGATCTGCGCGAGGCGAGTCCGCAGGCACTCGTGCTCGTGCCGACCCGCGAGCTCGCCATTCAGGTGGCGGAGGCCTTTCAGCGCTACGCCTCTCATTTGAAAGGTTTCCACGTCTTGCCGATCTATGGCGGCCAGAGCTACGTCCCGCAGCTCAAGGGCCTCAAGCGCGGCGTGCACGTGATCGTGGGCACGCCGGGGCGGGTCATGGACCACATGAATCGGGGCGTGCTGAAGCTCGACACCGTCCGATTCATCGTGCTCGATGAAGGCGACGAGATGCTGCAGATGGGCTTCGTCGATGCGATCGAGTGGATTCTGCAGCAGGCCCCGCAGCAGCGGCAGACGGCGCTGTTCTCGGCCACGCTCCCTCCGGCCATCCGCCGGATCGCGCACACCCACATGCGCGAGCCGGCGCAGATCACGATCCAGAACCGCGCAAGCACCACACCGAAGATCCGCCAACGCTACTGGCTGGTGAGCGGCCTGCACAAGCTCGATGCGCTCACGCGGGTTCTGGAAGCGGAACGCTTCGAGGCCATGCTCGTCTTCGTGCGAACGAAACTCGAAACGACGGAGCTCGCCGAAAGGCTCGAGGCACGCGGCTTCAACGTCGCCGCATTGCATGGTGACATCCCTCAACAGCAGCGCGAGCGCACGATCGCCCGCCTGAAGGCGGGTCAGATCGACATCGTCGTCGCCACTGACGTCGCCGCGCGGGGTCTCGACGTCGAGCGGATCTCCCATGTCGTCAACTACGACATTCCGTATGATTCGCAGACCTACGTTCACCGCATCGGCCGCACAGGCCGGGCGGGGCGAGCTGGCGAGGCGATTCTGTTCGTCGCGCCGCGCGAGCGGAACATGTTGCGCATCATCGAGCGAACGACCCGGCAGCCCATCGAGCAGATGCAGCTGCCGAGTGTCGCGGACGTCAATGAGCAGCGCATTCTCAAGTTCAAGGAAACCCTCGCGAGCGCGGTGCGCAGCGGCGAAGGCAAGGTATTCCAGCCGCTCATCGAGGAGATCGAGCGCGAGCAGAACCTGCCCGCTGTGGAGCTCGCCGCGGCACTGGCCAGCCTGCTTCAAGGTCCGGCCCCCTTCCTGCTGGCGCCGCAATCTGTGGTGCAGCACTCGGAAACTCCGCCGGACTCGCCCCGCAGCGAGCCGAGAGCCAGGAAGGGGGGCGCAGGGAGGGATGGCGAGCCCGCGTCTGAGCCGCGGACGCATCGCAGCTCCAAGAAGGGCCCGCGGCTGGAAACGTATCGCATCGAAGTCGGCCATGCACACGGCGTGCAGCCCGGGAATATCGTCGGCGCCATCGCGAACGAGGCGGGCCTCGACGGGCGCAACATCGGGCACATCGACATTCGCGATGACCACAGCTTCGTGGATCTTCCCGAGGGCATGCCCCAGGAGATTTTCGAAAATCTCCGGGCCGTGCGGGTGCGCGGTACGGAGTTGCGTATCAGCCGTGTCGACTCGAAGCCCGAGCGTTCCGAGCGGCCCCCGCGCTCCCACGACTCCCCCCACGCGCCGAAGCGCAAAGGCAAGGCGCCCCGACAGGATCACCCGGCGAAGCGTCGCGGCAAGCCTCCTCGCCGATAGCGCCGGCCGCGGGATCCCGGGGTGAAATCGTGTTTATCAGTGCCCCGGGGTGCCCGCCGCGCGCGCCATCGAGGGCAACGATCCGCCATCCACGGCCTCGAGAGCCGGGCACAGCGGCTGCCAGGTGGGCCCCTGTGCTTCGATGAGGAAGCGCCGCGCGATGACCTTCTCGCAGACATTTTGCTGCGGCTTGCCGGCCTGCGCCGCCACATGCTTCTCGATCACCGTTCCGTCGGATCCTGATATCACTTTCTGGAAGCTGCCGTCGCTCGAGGTGAGGTTCTGCTGAAATGACAGCAAGGCCAGCAGGCCGCGCTCATCGGCCATGTCGGTCAAGGTCAGTGTGATCGGGCCTCCGGTTCCGGTGTAAGTGCCCACCGCGGTGGAGACGTTCATGCCCGGCAGACCGCAGCAGGTGGTATGCACATCGGCGCGCTGCAGTCCATTGACGGTCTTCGGCAGCACGCTGGCCAGTTCTGCGCCGGATACGGCGTTGACCTTCATCGTTGCGGGAGAAGAGGAGCTCGGGCCGCGCGATCCCCCCGCAGCGGGCGCCGCCGCAGCCGCGCGGGGTGGCGGTATCGGAGGGCGGTGACCGCATCCTGCAAGCAGCACAAGCGCGGCTGCTCCCGCGCTCCAGACTCCTCGCATTCTTCTTGTGTCAGCGGACATCTTTTGAGACTCCCGATCGACCCCATGCGCACCCATGATCGCCCCGGCGATTATGCCAGGACCGCGGCCACGAGCGGTCGCGGCAGAAGTGGTGCAAGATGGCGCCTCGCGCCGCTCATTGAGTGAGGGGTGGCGCTCGAGAGGGGCGGGGAGGAGAAATGGGCGAGCCTGACAAGAGGTTGTATCTGGAGGACCTGGCGGCGGGACAGACATTCCGTTCGGTGTCGCAACCGATCACGGCGGAGGAAATCAAGCGCTTCGCCCGCCAGTTCGATCCGCAGCCCTTCCATCTCGAGGAGCAAGAGGCCCGGCAGACCTTCTTCCAGGGACTTGTGGCGAGCGGCTGGCATACCGCCGCCCTCGCCATGCGGCTGCTCGTGCAGAGCGCACCGTTCGCCGGAGGAATCGTCGGCACCGCGATCGAGGAGCTTCGCTGGCTCAAGCCCGTCCGGCCGGACGATGTGCTGCGGCTCGAGACCGGTATCTTGGACATACAGGCGGGCAAGCGCTCCCGCGGGATCGTGAGGATCAAATGCACTACCCTCAACCAGCGCGGCGAACCGGTCCAGGTACTCACCGCCGCGCTACTCGTGAGCAGACGGTCTGAGCACTCGCCGGGATGACCGTGCTGCGCGACGGCTAAACCGCTATTGCGGACCCGGCCCTGCTTCAGCCTACACTCCCGCCATGCACAGTGCCGTCGCACACCCGGCTCGCCATCAGCCCTCGCTGCGCCTCCTGGCGGGCCAGGCCCTCAGCCGGGCCGCGGGTGCCCCGCTCGTCGGGGGCAACCGTGTCGAGCTGCTGATCGATGGCCAGGCGCATTTCGAGGCCTGGGCGGGCCTCATCGAATCCGCCCGCCAATACGTGCTGCTCGAGAACTACCTCATCGCCGATGACGCCGTGGGCCGGCGATTCCGCGATCTGCTGATCGCACGGGCCCGCGCCGGAGTGCAGGTCGCGGTGATCCACGATTGGTTCGGCACTCTCGGTAACGCGCATCGGGCCTTCTTCGGCCCGCTGCGGGCGGCCGGCGTGGCGGTGCGCGCCTTCAATCCGCCACGCGTGGAGAGCCCGCTGGGCTGGATCGGCCGCGACCATCGGAAGCTCCTCGTGGTGGATGGCCGCATCGGCTCCATCTCCGGGGTGTGCCTCGCCGGCAAGTGGCTGGGCGATCCGGCCCAGGGCATCGCGCCCTGGCGCGACAGCGGCCTGCTGATCGAGGGGCCTGCGGTGGCCGACATCGAGAGCGCCTTCCGGGACAGCTGGGCGGTGCTCGGGCCGCGACTGTCGTTCCTCGCGACGCCGACCCCGCCATCTCGCGGCGAGGTGGCGCTGCGCGTCATCGCCACCCTGCCCGCGCACGGCGCCATGTACCAACTCGACAGTCTGATCGCGGCCATGGCCACCCGGAGCCTGTGGATCAGCGATGCCTACTTCGTGGGGATACCCACGTACGTGCGGGGCCTCGCGGCGGCGGTCGCGGATGGAGTGGACGTGCGACTGCTGGTACCGGGCAACAACAACCTTCCAGCGGTCGCTGCGCTCTCGCGCGCGGGCTACAGACCGCTGCTCGAGGCCGGCATCCGCGTATTCGAGTGGAACGGCAGCATGATGCATGCCAAGACGGCGGTGGCCGATGGCCGTTGGGCGCGCGTCGGCTCCTCCAATCTCAACCTGTCGAGTTGGCTCGCGAACTGCGAGATCGATGCTGCCGTCGAGGACGTCGGTTTCGCGGCGCAGATGGAGGCCCAGTATCTACGCGACCTCGACCACTCCACCGAGCTGCTGCTGAGGGGCCGGCGGCCCGAGCCACGCGGCGAAGTGGCGCGCAACGCCCGCGGGGGCAGCTCCTCGCGCGCCGCCGCCAGCGCGTTGCGCCTGGCGAACACGGTGGGTGCGGCCATTTCCAATCGCCGGGTCCTGGCAAATTCCGAGCGCGGCGTACTGTCGATCGCTGGCGGCGTGCTGATCGCGCTCGCCGCGCTCGGGTTCTGGCTGCCGGAGTTGCTTGCCTGGCCGGCGGCGGCCTTCGCCGCCTGGCTCGGCCTCAGCCTGCTGTGGCGGCGCTTTCGCCCGCCGCGCCGCCCCTCATCGCAGCCCCACCAGGACTGAGGGCCGGCGCAGCCGAGCCACATCAGTCGGCGGCGAGATGCCGCGTGTCATTCCAGAGCCGCATCGTGGGCTCGCTCCGGTCGTGCTCGTAGCCGAGCACACTCACACTCGCGGTATCGAGGCTGAACAGGCCCCCCGCGCGAGGATCGAGCGCCAGCCAGCGCGCGGCCAGCACACGCATGATGTGCCCGCTCGAGACCAGCAGCGTGTTGCCTTCGATGGCCCGCGCCCGCGCGAGGATCCGATCGGCTCGCGCCCCGACCGCCTGCGGTGATTCTCCACCGGGGCATCCGTCGCGAAACAGCCGCCAGTCGGGCCGCTCTGCGCGGATGTCCGCCGTGCGCCGGCCTTCGTACTCACCGTAATCCCACTCGACCAGATCAGGATCGGTCCGCGCCCGCGCGCCGAAACCGGCGAGCTCGCAGGTTCTCACGGCGCGCCGCAGCGGACTCACCAGCACCTGCGCGAATCTCACCCCGCACAGCCGCTGCGCCAGCTGGCGCGCGCTGCGCTCGCCGCGCTCGGTCAATGGGATGTCGGACAGTCCCGTGTGACGCCCCGACAAGCTCCATTCCGTCTCGCCATGGCGGACGAGAAAGACCTTCGGCGACTCATCATGCATCGTCTTCACTCCCGGGTGCGGACGTCCATCTGCCGCGAAAGGCCGGAGTATACGGTCAGCGCCTGCGAGCGCGAGGAATTGCGCCGGCATGGCCAACGCTGGCCGGCGTCCGCCGCAGCGCGAGCCGGGGCAAAACATCCGGAAAGCTACGCATTGCATCCGCCTCCCCGCAGGCGCGAAATGGACTCGCGCCGAACCCAAGTGCCGGACGCGCTCATGTCGCTGCCGGCCGATGATTTTAAGCCATTGGAGATCCATGCCATGCGTGTACAAGAGATCATGCACACTCAGGTCAGTTCATGCGGGTCCGAGGACTCCCTCGAGCACGCCGCGCAGCTCATGTGGGAGAACGATTGCGGAGCCCTGCCGGTGTGCGCGGGCGACGGGATCAACCGGGTCATCGGCATGATCACCGACCGCGACATCGCCATGAATGCCCTGTTCCAACACCAGATGCTCAAGGACCTCAAGGTCAAGGACGCGATGTCGAAATCGGTCGAGACCTGCCGCTCATCCGACTCGGTGTCCCAGGCGGAGAAGATCATGCGGGAAGCGCGCATCCGCCGCCTGCCGGTCCTGGACGGGTCGGGCTCGCTCGCCGGCATCGTCTCGCTCGCCGACCTCGCCCGCGAGGCCAGCCGTGAGCGCATGCGCGACCACAAGGACGTCACCGAGACGGAAATCTGCAGCACCCTCGCCGCGATCGTCAAGCCGCCCAAGGAAGCGCTCGCCGCCTGATCCAAGGCTGCGAGCCGGCATCCCGGGTTCCGGACCGCCGTACCCGGCCCGGAACCGGTGTGCGGCTCAAAGGGATGCGGACTCCGTGAGATCCGGGTTGTGCCAGCCCGAGGACGGTGCCAGGCGATCGGCCTGATTCGGCCCCCAGGTGCCGGGCTCGTAGACGTGAACGGGGGTGGCCGCTTCGAGAACCGGATCGACGATGCGCCACGCCTCTTCCACGTAGTCCTGACGCGCGAAGAGGGTGCGGTCGCCCGCCATTGCGTCGGTGAGCACCCGCTCATAGGCGTCCATCTCGTTCGGGCCCGCGTGGCGACTCGCCATGAGCTCGGCCGGCTGCCCGACCGCCTTCTCCTCCTCGTCCATCACGTTCAGTCCGATGGCGAGCTCATTCACCGGGCTGATGCGCAATCTGAAGTAGTTGTTACGCGGCGTCCACGTCGGGAAAACCGTCGGCGGCCGCCGCAGCTCCGCGACGACCTCCGTGCAGGTCACCGCAAGCGATTTGCCGGCGCGGATGAAAAACGGCACCCCCTGCCATCGCCAGTTGTCGATCTCGAGGCGCAGCGCCGCGAATGTCTCGGTCCTCGAGCCCGGCGCGACGCCCTTCTCATCGAGGTAGCCGCGGAATTGTCCCCGCACGAGATCCACGGCCGCGAGCGGCGGTATCGCTTTCAACACCTTGACCTTCTCATCGCGCAGCGCCTCGCTGTCGGTACGCACCGGAGGCTCCATCGCGAGGTAGGTGAGCACCTGGAACAGGTGATTCTGGATGACATCGCGCACCGTGCCCGTCTGGTCGTAGAACGCGCCGCGGCCCTGGACGCCGAAATCCTCGGCCATCGTGATCTGCACGTTGCTGATGTTGTAGCGGTTCCAGAAGGCCTCGAGCATCGCGTTGGTGAAGCGAAAGAACGCCATGTTGTGGACCGGCCGTTTGCCGAGGTAGTGATCTATGCGGAAGATGCAGCTCTCGTCGAACACGGCATGCAGGGTCCGGTTGAGCTCCCGGGCCGACTGCAGGTCGTGTCCGAACGGTTTCTCGACCACGACGCGCGTTCCCGCCGCGGTGCACCCGGTCGCGGCCAGCTGCTGCACGACGACGGAGAACATCGAGGGTGGAATGGCGAGGTAGTGCGCGGGACGCTGGGCACCGCCCAGGGCTTTGCGAAGCGAGCGAAACGTCGCGGCGTCGGCATAGTCCCCGTCGACGTAGGCGAGAAGCGACAGGAGCTTCGCGAAGGCCTGCGGATCGACGCCGCCGCCATGCTTCTCGAGGCTGTCCCGCGCCCGCTCCCGGAGCTGCTCGAGGGTCCAGCCCGCCTTGGCGACACCGATGACCGGGACATTCAGTGTGCCGCGCTTCACCATCGTCTGCAGCGCCGGGAAGATCTTCTTGTGGGCCAGGTCTCCGGTCGCGCCGAAGAACACCAGAGCGTCATTGCTTACTTCCTGCATATCCACCTCGCGTGATCCAGGCATGGCTCGTCGTGCCGATTATCACCGCCCAACGCCCCGACCGCTCGCACGATCGCCGCCCGGGTTCCCCCTTCGATCAGGACAGCCACCGGCGCAGCAACCCCGAGAGGCGTTGCACCCGCTTCCCGTAGGGTGGGAAGAATATCCGCGCCAGCATCAGCTTCGCCTCGAGCACGGCCCTCTCGTGCGAGAACGCGCGGATGCCCCACTCACCGTGATAGCTGCCGATGCCGGAGTGATTGACCCCGCCGAACGGCAGGTTGTGATGCAGGAACTGCGCTGCCGCGTGATTGATGCAGGTGCCGCCGGCGCTGGTCCGCTCGATCACGTGCTGCGCGCTCGAGCGGTTGCGCGTCCAGAGGTACATCGCGAGCGGCTTCGGCGCGCCATTGATCCGGTCGATCACCGCATCGAGCGACTGGTACGGGATGAGCGGCAGCAGCGGTCCGAAGATCTCCTCGTTCATGATGCGGGCCTCATCGGGAACCTGCGTCAACAGCGTCGGAGCGATGAAGCGTCGCGGGAGATCGGCCTCGCCCCCATAGGGCAGCTGCGCGCCGCGCGCGCGAGCATCCTCGAGGAGAGCGATCAGGCGCTGCGTGTGGCGCTCGTTGACGATGCGTCCGAAGTCCCGGGCCTCGAGCGCGTGGGCGCCGCCGTACCAGGCGTCCAGGCGCCGCTTGAACAATTCCAGCACCTTGTCATGGACGGCCGCGTGCACGTAGACATGGTCCGGCGCGATGCAGGTCTGGCCGGCATTGAGGAACTTGGTCCAGGCGAGGGTCTTCACCGCGACATCGAGGTCCGCGGTCTCATCGATGATGACGGGGGATTTGCCGCCGAGCTCGAGCGTGACGCTCGCAAGGTGCTTCGCGGCGGCGGCCATCACGACCTTGCCGATCTCCGGAGCACCGGTGAAAAACAGATGATCGAAGGGCAGCGTGAGCAGTTCCCCGGCCACGGAGGCGTCTCCCTCGAACACCGCGACCTCGTGCGCATCGAAGACCTCACGGACGATTTTCGCGAGCACCGCCGAGCAGCGCGGCGCGAATTCCGAGGTCTTGAGGATGGCGGTATTGCCGCAGGCCACGGCCGGAATGAGCGGGCCGAGCGCGAGCACCAGGGGATAATTCCACGGCGAGATGATCAGGCAGCGCCCCCGGGGCTCGCGCCGGACCCAGGCGCGCGTGCCGAACAACAGCGCGGTGGATCGCACCCGGCGCGGCCGCAGCCACGCTCCCAGGCGCCGGCGGTGCTCGGCAAGGTCCGCCAGCAGCGGCACGAGCTCTGCCAGGTCGGTCTCGGCGGCGGGGCGTCCGAGATCCTCGGCGGTGGCCTGCAGGATCTGCTCGCGGTGCGCCAGCAGGCTCTCGCGCAACCGCTCGAGCTTGCCGATGCGCTCCTTCAGCGTCGAGCTGCGCAGGCGCAGTGCGGTCGCGCGCTGCGCCTCGAACACCCGGCGGATGTCAGCGGCGAGCGCCGGCGTCAATGCGCCAGGGGGCTCGCCGCAAGCGCGCTCCGGAACACTCACTGCTGCTTGCCCGGGCCGTATTTCTCCTCGCAATCCACCGCCGTCCCTGGTTCGCGAATCTTCTGCCATTCCCGCGCCGCGGCATGGCCTCGATCTTCAGCCGACATTCGCGAGTGCATGGCAACGGTGCCGTGATCGTCGAAAGTTCGTGCGAGCAGTGGGGGTGGAGGAAATCGACCCATTTTGAGGTTCCAGTATGCCCACGAGCGAGGGTCGATGATCCCCGGAGGCGCTCTGTCGAGCGCATGGAGAAAATCCTCATCAGAGACATATTGCCGAATCACTTGCATGTCCGCGTGCCGAGCGTAGGTCATCGCGTAGGCGAGGAATCGAACCGGGTCTGCGAGCGCCTTCTCAGGCTCCTCGAACCAGACGATTCGCCGCGCCACGTCCAACGTACCAGGCGTAACGGGGATGGCCTTCATAAACTGAGCCCATGTTCACGGTCTTTCTGCAACGCAAAGGACTCGACACTGGGCAGATGATCCAGATCCACTTCCCTTACGGCATTCACCAGACGGAATTTCATGTCCGCAGGGAGATCACGCAGGTTGCCATCGTCGAAGTACGACAGAGCCTTCAGGGTGATTTCCGGATTGAACGAGCTCCCGTACAGTTTCTGCGCGGCCGCCAGCGCGATCGGCAACCCAACCCGCCCCAGTCGAATCAGAGCATCCATGTCCGTGTAGTCCTTTGCCTCTGCGCGAACCTGAAGTACCGACGCCTTGGTGCCGGCCAGGTCGAGGAGCGAGGCGATCTTCAGGCCGTTGTCTTTGGCGATGAGCGGCGAAGCCAGGCGGGGCAGCTTGGGCACCCCGAAGAAGGACACTTTGACGGGAGCGCCGCGATCAACGATGGCGGTGAGCGTGTTCTTATCACGCTGGATAACGTCGGCGCCCTGCAGAAACGGGATGCCCTCCTCCAGAGCGGCGACGTCAATGGTCCGACTGCCGAAAAAATCGAAATCAGTGGATTGGCGATGACCCAGATGCAGCGCCAGCGCCGTTCCGCCGTAGAGCGTGAACTCATCAGGCACGGAGGACAGCTCTACCCAGAGCCGCCGCTGTGCTTCAGGCAGCACCTCCAGCCGAGGGGAAAATTCCCGCATGCGCAACACTCGTTCGAGCCGGCATGTTCACCGACGGTCAATCAAAGAATACAGCGATCCGGCCGTTGCGCACAGACAGCGCCCGCCCGTCGCGCGATCCAGCCCATTGGAGGACCGTTCCCGGGTTCCGTGCCACAACGATCGCATCAGATCAGCGACTTCTCGAACCAGTGCTGCGCATACGGGTTCTCATTGTAGCGGGAGATTTCGCGGTACCCCGAACCCCGGTAGAGGCACAGCGCCTCGGCGAGGGAGCCGTGGGTATCGAGACGCACGGTGCCGAGCTTGCACGCCTTCCCCACCTGCTCCAGCGCCTCGAGAAGGCGGCGGCCGACACCGAGCCCGCGCACCTGCGGCGCTATCCACATGCGCTTGATCTCCCCCACACCGGGGGCAAGGGTGCGCAGGGCGCCGCAGCCGACGGGGTCACCGAACAGACGCGCGACGATCATGCAGCCTGAGGGTGGCGCGAATTCGCCCGCGGCCGGCCCATCGTCGGCGCCGAGCTCGAATCCACCCGGGAAGCGCGCTGCGAGCTCCTCGTAGTAGCGATCGAGGCAGTGCCGGGCGTCCTCGCTTCGCGGGTCCGCCGGGGTGAACTCGATGCTCGAGGCGCGCAGCAATCGCTCGACCTCGACCATCGCGGACACGAGCCGCCGCGCCTGCTCGCCACTCAGGGGCGCAAGCATGGAGCGCGCAAGATCATTGGAGAGGGCATCGAGCCGCTCGAGCTCGGCGAGCCCCGAGCGCGTCAGGCGCGCAATCCGCACGCGCCCGTCGGAGCCCGCGGGCTCGGTCCTGACCAGCTTCTTGCGCTCGAGCGCGCGCAGCAGGCGGCTCGAAAACCCGGAATCGAGACCCAGCCGCGCGCGCAGCGCACGGACGGAGGCGCCGTGGGTGCCAATCTCGAACATCACCCGCGACTCGACGAGCGGACGGTCGCGTCCGAGATATTTCTCGTTGAGCACCCCGAGGCGGCGCGTGACCGTACGATTGAACGCCCGGATTCGCTCGATGTCGTCCATTGTCTGACTTTAGTCAGAAATATGCGGGCCGGCAAGTGCCGCAGCCTTCGCCTGCTCGATGAAGTGACGCACGACGGCCGAGCGCTCATCCGTCCGATAGGCGGTGCCGAGCAGCGCATGCAACGGCTCACCCTGCAGCGGGACATAGACCACCGTCCGTGGCTGCAGCGAGCGCATGCTGGCCGGGACGATGGATATCCCGAGCGACGCCCCGACCAGGTTGATCGTGGAGGACAGCTGGGGCGCATGCTGACCCACCCGCGGCGTGAAGCCCGCCGCCTCGCAGGCGCTCACCACCTCATCGGCGAGCCCGGGCCGCACGGTGCGCGGATAGAGAATGAAGGTCTCGGCGGCGAGATCCGTCAGCACCACGCTGCGGCGCCTCGCGAGCCGATGGCCTCCCGGCACCGCCACCACCAGGGGCTCCTTTTCCAGCAGGTCGAACGCCAGCCCCCGCTCCTCCCGCAACGGCGGACGCACGAATCCCACATCGATCCGGTCCTCGCGCAGTGCCATTGCGAGTTCCGTCGAGGGATGCTCCTCGAGCGAGACCTCGACATCAGGATAGGCGGCCCGGAAGCCGCGCAACGCCGAGGTCACCAGCGGATTGAAGGAAGCGGATTCCGTGAAGCCCACCCTGACGCGCCCGGTGGCGCCTCGGGCCGCTGAGCGCGCGAGCCGCGCGGCATTGCGCACCTCATCGAGAATGCGCGCCGCCTCACTCGCGAACGCCTGGCCCGCATCCGTCAGGGCGATCCGGTAAGACGAGCGGTCGATGAGCGTGACGCCGAGCTCCGCCTCGAGCGCCTTGATCTGCTGGGTGAGCGGTGGCTGTGAAATGTTGAGCCGGCGAGCGGCGCGCGTGAAATTCAGCTCTTCGGCGACGCTGAGAAAGTACCTGAGGTGGCGCAGCTCCATATCCATACTTTTCGCATATCGAGATGCCATTTTCAATATATTTTCCATAGGCATTCCGCGGAGCTACAGTGCCGCCGTGACCATGAGCGAGCGGCGCATCCCATGACAGCGAACGAGCAGCCGGCCGCAGGGCCGAAACCGAAGAAATCCGTCGCACTCTCCGGAGTGATCGCCGGCAACACCGCGCTGTGCACCGTCGGGCGCAGCGGCAATGATCTGCATTACCGCGGCTATGACATCCTCGAGATCGCCACCGCATGCGAATTCGAGGAGATCGCACACCTGTTGATCCACGGCAAGCTCCCCAACCGCGCCGAGCTCGCCGCCTACAAGGGCAAGCTCAAATCGCTGCGCGGCCTGCCCAAGACCGTGCGCACGGTGTTGGAGACGCTGCCCGCCTCGAGCCATCCCATGGATGTGCTGCGAACCGGCGTGTCGGCCCTCGGCTGCACGCTGCCGGAGAAGGACGGCCACGAGCCCGCCGGAGCCCGCGACATCGCCGACCGCCTGATCGCCTCCCTTGGCTCGATGCTCGCGTACTGGTATCACGCCAGCCACAGCGGCCATTCGCTGATCGTGGAGACCGAGGACGAGTCGATCGGCGGCCACTTCCTGCACCTGCTGCACCGCCGGCCGCCGCCGCAGTCCTGGGTGCGCGCCATGCACACCTCGCTCAATCTCTACGCCGAGCATGAATTCAACGCCTCGACGTTCGCCTCGCGCGTCATCGCGGGCACGGGCTCGGATATCTACTCGTGCATCGCCGGGGCGATCGGCGCGCTGCGCGGCCCGAAGCACGGGGGCGCGAATGAGGTGGCGTTCGAGATCCAGAAGCGCTACGACACGCCCGAGAGCGCCGCGACGGACATCCGGGCGCGCGTTGCCAACAAGGAGGTCATCATCGGCTTCGGCCACCCCGTCTACACCATCGCCGATCCGCGCAACCAGGTGATCAAGGCCGTCGCGCGCGAGCTCGCCGGGGAAGCGGGGGATCTTGCGATGTTCGCGATCGCCGAGCGGATCGAGTCGGTGATGATGGACATCAAGAAGATGTTCCCCAACCTCGACTGGTACTCCGCCGTGTCCTACCACCTGATGGGGGTGCCGACCGCGATGTTCACGCCGTTGTTCGTCATTGCACGCACCGCCGGCTGGGCGGCGCACGTGCTCGAGCAGCGCGCCGACGGCAAGATCATCAGGCCGACCGCGAACTACGTCGGCCCCGAGCCGCAACGCTTCGTGCCCATCGAGCGGCGTCCGTAACACTCACTCAAGCGACGGCCCACCCCATGTCCTCACACACCCACGGCGCCCGGCCCGAGCCGGACAAGGTTCTCACCGATATCGCCGATTACGTGCTCGGCGCCGAGCCCGGCGGCGATCCCGCCTTCGAGACCGCCCGGTACTGCCTGCTCGACACCCTGGGATGCGGCCTCGAGGCGCTCGAGTATCCCGCCTGCGCCAAGCTCCTCGGCCCGCTCGTGCCCGGCACGATCGTGCCGAACGGCGCACGGGTCCCGGGCACGCAGTTCCAGCTCGACCCGGTGCAGGCGGCGTTCAACATCGGCGCCATGATCCGTTGGCTCGACTTCAACGACACCTGGCTCGCGGCGGAGTGGGGACATCCCTCGGACAACCTGGGTGGGATCCTCGCCACCGCGGACTGGCTGTCCCGTCAGGCCGTGGCCGCCGGCCGCGCGCCGCTCACGATGCGCGAGGTCCTCACGGCGATGATCCGGGCGCACGAGATCCAGGGAGTGATCGCGCTCGAGAACAGCTTCAACCGCGTCGGCCTCGATCACGTGGTGCTCGTCAAAGTGGCCTCCACCGCGGTGATCGGACGGCTGCTCGGCCTGAGCCGCGAGGAGATCATCAACGCCCTCTCGCTCGCCTGGGTGGATGGGCAGAGCCTGCGTACCTATCGCCATGCGCCCAATGCCGGCTCGCGCAAGAGCTGGGCCGCGGGCGATGCCACGAGCCGCGCCGTGCGGCTCGCCCTGATCGCGCGCACGGGCGAGATGGGCTACCCATCGGTGCTCACGGCGAAGACCTGGGGGTTCTACGACGTGCTGTTCAAGGGTCAGCCGTTCAAATTCCAGCGCGGCTTCGGCTCGTACGTCATGGAAAACGTGCTGTTCAAGATCTCCTACCCGGCGGAGTTCCACGCACAGACCGCGGTGGAGGCCTCGATGCAGCTGCACCACCGGCTCGCCGAAATGAACCTGACTTCCGAGGCCATCGAGCAGATCACCGTGCGTACGCACGAGGCCTGCGTACGCATCATCGACAAGCAGGGCCCGCTCGCCAACCCCGCCGACCGCGATCACTGCATCCAGTACATGATGGCCGTACCGCTCATCTTCGGGCGGCTCACGGCGGCGGACTATGAGGATCGCGTGGCGGTGGACCCTCGCATCGATGCGCTCCGCGCCCGGATCCAGTGCGTGGAAGACCCGCAGTTCACGCGCGATTACCACGACCCGGACAAGCGCTCCATTGCGAACGCCGTGACCATCCGCCTCAAGGACGGGCGTACGCTGCCCGAGGTGGTGGTCGAGTACCCGGTCGGGCACAAGCGCCGCCGCGGCGAGGGAATTCCCCTGCTCATCGAGAAATTCCGGCGCAATCTCGCTCGCCGCTTCCCCGAGAAGCAGCAGCGGCTCATCACGGAGCTCTCGCTCGACGCAGCACGTCTCGAGCAGACCCCCGTCCACGAGTACGTCGATCTGTACGTGATCTGAGACGGAGGCGGTCATGAGCACCTATCTCCTCGCAGAGAACGTTCCCGCCGAGCCCGCAGGCCGCCGTTTCGCCGCTCTGATCGGGCGCGGCCCGATCCTGCGCATCCCCGGCGCGCACAACGGCCTCGCGGCGCTGCAGGCGAAGCGCGCGGGATTCGAGGCGCTTTATCTGTCGGGCGCGGCGATCAGCGCGTCGATGGGTCTGCCCGATCTGGGCATCCTCACCATCGAGGATGTGTGCTTCTTCATCCGGCAGGTGAGCCGCGCAACGGGCCTGCCGGTGCTGGTGGACGGAGATACCGGATACGGCGAGGCGTTGAACGTCATGCACATGGTGCGCGCCTTCGAGGATGCCGGCGCGGCGGCGGTGCACATCGAGGATCAGCTGCTGCCGAAGAAGTGCGGCCACCTGAACGACAAGAAGCTCGCGGCCCCCGAGGACATGGCGGCCAAGATCGCCGCGGCGAGGCGTGCCCGGCGCCATCTGTACATCATCGCGCGCACCGACGCGGCGGCGAGCGAGGGTCTCGATGGGGCGGTGGCGCGGGCGCGCCGTTACCTCGATGCGGGCGCGGATGCCATCTTCCCCGAAGCGCTCACCAGCGAGGAGATGTTCCGGGAGTTCGCGCGCCGGGTGCCGGCGCCGCTGCTCGCCAATATGACTGAGTTTGGCCGCACACCCTACTTCAGCGCGGAGCAGTTCGCCGCGCTCGGCTTTTCGATGGTGATCTGGCCGGTGAGCAGCCTGCGGATCGCCGCCCGGGCCCAGGAGCGTCTCTACTCCGTCATCGCGCGCGAGGGCGGTCCGCGCAGCCTCGTTGGGGAGATGCAGACCCGCCAGGAGCTCTACGAGACCATCTCCTATGCGGACTACGAGGCGCTCGATGCCTCGATCGTGAAGACAGTGCTTCCCTGAACGCGCTCACTTGGAGCGCGTGCGGACCGAGCTCAGCGTCTCTACCGAGAAGCCCACCAGCACGAGAGCGGTGAGCAGGAGCTGCGAAACGACGATGATCATGATGTTTCCTTCCTTCTTTCGTTCATTCAACCAACGCGCGCAGTCTAGGGTTCCGCCTCCTCCGTGACATGACCATCGCGAGGGTGCGCGGCATAGCCTGCACGGGGGCATCCGGGGTACTCATTTCGGGATAGCCGTTTTCCGCACCCAAAGCGCGCCTTCTGCGGTGCGGAGGCCCCTGGCGTGACGGCCCGCCCGACCCCGGGTAGAATCGCGGGCCGTCCTGACGGCAACCCCTTGCCGCACACCCTGATCACCGGAGTTCCCCGATGCCCGTCGCCCAAGATTCCGTCGTCACCCTCCACTACACGCTCAAGGACGATGCGGGCACGGTTCTCGACAGCTCCTCGCCGCAGGAGCCGCTCGCTTACCTGCATGGCCATGGCAATCTCATCCCCGGACTCGAGAAGGAGCTCGAAGGGAAGAATGCCGGGGACGCGCTCACCGTGACGGTCGCCCCCGCCGACGGCTATGGCGAGTACGACGAGCGCCTGGTGCAAAGCGTGCCCCGTCGCTCGCTGCGTGGCATCAAGGACATCAAGCCCGGAATGCACCTGCACGCACAGACCGAGGACGGCCCGCGCACCGTGACCGTCACCAAGGTGCTCGGCGACATGGTGACCCTGGACGGCAACCACCCTCTGGCCGGCAAGAGCCTGCACTTCGATGTGCGCATCGAGGATGTCCGGCCGGCCACGGAGGAGGAGCTGTCGCACGGGCACGTACACGGTGCGCACGGACATCACCACTGATCGAGCCCCCGCGCCGGTCCCGATGGATCGGGATCGGCCGCCCACGCTCAAGGCTCGACCCGCCCGCGAGGGCTCCTGGCCGATCGCAGCGCCGAATCCCTCGCTCCCTGATCGTGAGGACCCGCCGCCTCCGGCAGTGCTCAAAACCAGCCGTAATTGAAGCTGATGCTGATGCGCTCGGCGGCAAGCGGGTTGGCTGGCACCTCGTGACGCAGCCAGCTCTCGAAGAGGAGCGCGCCGCCGGCTTGCGCGGGGAGCATGATCCAGGGCTGGTTGGCCCGTCTCGCGCCCGTGCGGCGCGGCGGCGCCGCCATCATCCGTGACAGTCTCGGGTCCTCGACTTTCAGGCCCGGGCAACCCCGGGGTGTCTTGACGTAATACGTTCCGCTGATCGTCGACAGGGGGTGGATGTGCAGCCCATGCGCCGTTCCCCTCGGCATGATGTTGACCCAGCAGTCGGTCATGGTGAGCTCGCGGTCCGTGAGATCCAGGTCGAGGGCTCGGGCGAAGGCGCCAATGTGTCCATCGAGCGCCCGTTGCAGCTGCGCGAAGGTCGGCGACAGCTGATGCATGCGGCACACTGAGCCGTAGGATGTATACCCTCCCGGATAGTTCTTCACCGACCAGCGCCGGCCCGCCCGATCATCCAGGCGCAATTGCCGGCACTCGCGCAACAGCCGCTCGTTGAGGTGCGCGGCGCCGGCGAGGCGCGCGGAGTAGACCAGCGTGGGGAAGAGTCGCTCGACGGGCATCCGCCCAGTATAACGGTCCGCGGCCGGAATCTCCCTTTCCGGCCGCGGACCGCAATGGCCCTTGCCCCGTGCACGCCCCGACCGCTCTGCAGCTGGCGGGGAGGCGCGCTTACGAGGCGCGCTCGAACTGCTGCGCCTCCGTGCTCCCCGTCAGAGCCGTGATGGACGAGGTGCCTCCGGTGATGGCCTGCGTCAGCTCATCGAAATAGCCGGCACCGACCTCCCGCTGGTGCCGCGTGGCGCTGTAGCCGTCCTTTTCAGCGGCGAATTCCGCTTGCTGCAGCGCGACGTAGGCCGACATCTGCTGTTGCTTGTACCCGCGAGCCAGATCGAACATCGAGAAGTTGAGTGAGTGGAAGCCCGCCAGGGTGATGAACTGGAAGCGATACCCCATGGCGCCGAGCTCGCGCTGGAACTTGCCGATGGTCGCATCGTCGAGCTTGCGCTTCCAATTGAAGGACGGCGAGCAGTTGTAGGCCAGCAGCTTGCCGGGGAAGCGCCGGTGCACCCCCTCGGCAAAGCGGCGCGCCTCCTCGAGATCGGGTTTCGCGGTCTCGCACCAGATGAGATCGGCATAGGGCGCATAGGCGCAGCCCCGCGCGATCGCCTGCTCGAGCCCCGCCCTGAGATGGAAGAAGCCTTCCGCGGTGCGCCCCTTGCCGGCATCGATGAACGGCCGGTCACGCTCGTCCACATCGGCGGTGAGCAGGCTTGCCGACTCCGCATCCGTGCGCGCCACCAGTACCGTGGGCGCATTGCAGACATCGGCCGCGAGCCGCGCGGCGATCAGCTTGTTGACCGCCTCCTGGGTGGGCACCAGGACCTTGCCGCCCATGTGGCCGCACTTCTTGGCCGAGGAGAGCTGGTCCTCGAAATGCACTCCGGCGGCGCCCGCCTCGATCAGCTGCTTCATCAGCTCGAAGGCGTTCAGCACGCCACCGAAACCGGCTTCCGCGTCCGCGACGATGGGCTTGAGCCAATCGATGCTGTCATCGCCCTCGGCGTGATGAATCTCATCGCACCTGCGCAGCGTGGCGTTGATCCGCCGCACCACGGCGGGCACCGAGTCGGCCGGGTACAGCGATTGGTCCGGATACATCTGCCCGCTCAGGTTGGCATCCGCGGCGACCTGCCACCCGGAAAGATAGATCGCATCGAGCCCGGCCTTCACCTGTTGCATGGCCTGATTGCCGGTGAGGGCGCCGAGGGCGTTGACGAAGGGCTTTTCGTTCAGATACCGCCACAGCTTCTCCGAGGTCAGTCGGGCCAGCGTGTGCTCAACGGGAATCGTGCCACGCAGGCGCGCCACGTCCTCGGGCTGGTAGCCGCGCTCGATGCCGCGCCAGCGCGGGCTGTCGCGCCAGGTGTGGCGCAGCTCATCGGCGGTCGGTAAGGATTTGATCGGTGTCATGGTGGGGTACTCCGGCCGTCAGTCGATCAGTTCATAAGCGGGAAGGGTCAGGAATTCATCGAATGCGTCCTGCTTGATCATGCGTTCGAACAGGCGTGCGGCGCTCGGGAACACCCCGTTCAGCAGTCTTTGCGCGCCCACCTCGCCGTGGATTCGGTCGAGTTCCTCGGACAGCAGCCGGTCGAACCGCTCCACCGTCACCGCCGCTCCGTCACTGGTGCGGGCGCCGTGATGCAGCCACTGCCACAGTTGCGCGCGCGAGATCTCGGCCGTAGCGGCGTCCTCCATCAAGTTGTAGAGCGGCACGCAGCCGTTGCCGCGCAGCCAGGACTCGAGATACTGCACGCCGACGCGGATGTTGGTGCGCAACCCGTCCTCGGTGATCCCGCCGTCGGGAACGGTCAGCAGGTCATCCCGGGTGACGCTCACTTCGGCGCGCGTCACGTGCAGTTGATTGGGTCCCCGCATGACCGAGTCGAACGCCTCGCGCGCCACCGTGGCGAGCCCGGGGTGCGCGATCCAGGTCCCGTCGTGTCCGGCGCGGGCCTCGCGCAGCTTGTCGGCGCGCACGCGATCCATCGCGGCCTCATTGGCCTCCTTGTCGCGAACCGGGATCTGCGCGGCCATGCCGCCCATGGCGTGCGCGCCGCGCTTGTGGCAGGTCTGGATGAGCAGATCCACGTAGGACTTGAGGAAGTGCCGGTCCATGGTCACCACGGCGCGGTCCGGCAGCAGAAAGTCGCGGCGATTGCGGAACTTCTTGATGAAACTGAAAATGTAGTCCCAGCGCCCGCAATTGAGCCCCGCGGAGTGCTCGCGCAGCTCGTAGAGGATCTCATCCATCTCGAAGGCCGCGAGGATGGTCTCGATCAGCACCGTGGCCTTGATCGTGCCGCGGGGCATGCCGAGCGCGTCCTGCGCCGCGATAAACACCTCGTTCCACAGCCGCGCCTCGAGGTGGCTCTCCATCTTCGGCAGGTAGAAATACGGCCCCGTGCCCGCGCGCGCCAGCGCCTCGTGGTTGTTCGCGAGGTACACCGCGAAGTCGAACAGGCTCCCTGACACCGGCTCGCCATTCACGAGCACGTGCTTCTCGGGCAGGTGCCAGCCGCGGGGCCGGACGATGAGCGTCGCGGTGCTCGCTCCCAGCCGGTAGGGTTTGCCGGTCAAGGGGTCCGTGTAGCTGATAGTGCGGCGGACGGCGTCGGCGAGATTGACCTGTCCCCGCACGAGATTCGCCCAGCTCGGGGTGCACGAGTCCTCGAAGTCCGCCATGAAGCAGCGCACCGGGGCATTGAGCGCATTGATGATCATCTTGCGATCGACGGGACCGGTGATCTCCACGCGCCGGTCGAGGAGGTCCGCCGGCACGGGAGCGATCCGCCACTGGCCCTCTCTCACCTCGGTGGTCTGCGGGAGAAACGCCGGCAGCGCGCCCTCGTCGATTTCCCGTTGACGCTGCTCGCGGGCGGCGAGCAGCTCGAGCCTTTGCGGATTGAAGCGCCGGTGAAGATGGGCCAGCAGCTGTAGCGCGAGCGGCGTCAGCACTTCCTCCGAGCGCTCCACGGGATGGCCGAGAAGCTCCACCGGGGAGCCGGCCGGCTCCCGGGAATACAGCTCGCGAGTCCTCTCGAGTACTTCGGCTCTGGCGTTCATTGGCGATGCCCCGGCGCTGGCTGACTGTGAAGGGAGCATAGTCCGGATCCGCAGAAGAATTTGACTATAGAAACTTCACACTGTTAATTTCACACATATATCCTCTCTCACCAGGCCGAGGTCCGCCATGACACCCCTGCTGCGCAAAGGTCACTTTCTCGGAGCCAAGCTCCGCGACCTGCGCAAACGCAATGGTCTTACCCTCGAGGAGCTGTCCTCGCGCTGCATCCAGCGCGACGCCGAGCGCGCCCCTTCGGTCTCTTACCTCAGCATGATCGAAAGCGGCAAACGCGTCCCCTCGGCCGAGCTCCTCGGGCTTCTCGCACAGGTCTTTCAGCGTCATCCCGGCTGGTTTCTCGATGAAGGCGGCGACTCGGAGCTGCCGGCCGTGTCGGCCCCTGCCGGAGGGGCGGTGAAGATACCGCTCGAGCCGTCCTTCCTCTTCTCCAAGGAGGTGCTGCAGGCGGCCATCCCCGAGCTGCTGCAGCAGACCGGCACGAGCGGCCGGCAATTCGCCCACCTGCTCATCCGCTCCCACCAGGAGATGTCGCGCAACGACTTCCCGGACCTCGAGCGCGCGGCCGAGGCGGTGGGTGAGCGCAAGTTCCCGCTCGCCGTCGAGGACCTGATGCGCCTGACGCGCCGCCATGGACTCGAGATCCGCTGGTTCGACCGCAAGCCGCTGCTCGCCCGCGACAAGGACCGGGACGTGCGCAGCATGGTGCGCTCGTTCTTCGAGCCACCACGCCACATCTACGCCAACCGCGCGCTGCAGTCGGACCCGGCCCGCCTGAAGTTCGACCTGGCGGCGCACATCGCCCACAAGGTGTTGCATGGAGGCGATGGGTTGAAGTCCGCGCACGCCACCGGCGGGGAGATGGGCGGCAGTCCCGAGGGCAATCCGAGCGGCGGCATGAATGCCCAGGACGTGCTGCATGCCTGGCGGGATTTCGAATGCAGCTTTTTCGCCGGTGCGCTGCTCGCCCCGCGGGTGCCGTTCCGGCGCTTTCTCGCCCGCGAGCGCTACCGCGTGGAGCCGGGGACACGCCTCGAGCTCACGCCGGCGGTCATCATGCGGCGCATGACCAAGGTCTCACCCTATCCCTACTGGCATTTCTTCGACGCCTACCCCCCGGGTTACCTGCGCGCCGTGTATCGCGGCAACGGCATCCCCCTGCCCTGGGGCAACATGGCGCAGGTGAGCGATCCGTGCCCCAACTGGGCGGTGTTCCGAATGATCGACAGTCAGCGGGACATCGGCTCGCAGATTTCCGTGCTGCGCGATGGCGAGCGATCGTTTCTCTACTGCTGCCACTCGCGCCGCGTGCGCGACATGGCGGGCAACCCGCACGTGCTGTCGGTGGGGGTGGATCTGGCGCCGGCGTTGGATGCCAACGGGGTGGCCAGTCAGGAGACCATCGGGGCGATCCTGGCGGAATGCCTGCGCGGACGTGGTGAGGCGCGCGCGCCCAAAGCGGCGCACGCTGCGCTTCAGGCGGTCGCCAACGTGCTCGACATCGCATGGATAGAGGATGCGCTGGAGAGGCCCGCGCGCATCATCTGCCCGCGCAGCTCCCGCTGCCCGCGCCCCGAGCGGTGCGACGGGGCGAAGAGCCGTCCGTCGCGGGCGCGGGAGATCGATGACGTCAAGGCGGAAATACTCGAGAGCCCCTAGGCGCCGCCGAGCAGCGCCCGCACCCGCGATTCGGACGTCTACCCCATGAATATCGTGGCGGGGTGCTCCAGGAGCTCCTTCAGCGCCTGGATCATCGCCGCCGCATCGTAGCCGTCGACGAAACGGTGATCGAAGGAGGATGAAAGGTTCATCATGCGCCGTACGGCGATGGCGCCCTGGACGACCACCGGGCGCTCGACCGCCCGATTGACTCCGATGATGGCGACTTCCGGCGCGTTGATGATCGGCGTGCTGGCGATGCCGCCGAGCTTGCCGAGACTCGTCATGGTGAGGGTCGAGCCGGTCAACTCTTCGCGGGACGCTCTGTTGGTTCGTGCGGCCTCGGTCACCCGGCGCATCTCCGCCGCGAGCCCCCACAGCGAGCGGCTCTGCGCATCGCGCACGACCGGCACCTTGAGCCCCTCGGGGGTCTGCGTCGCCACACCGATGTGCACGGCGCGATGGCGGATGATCACGCCTCTTTCGGCGTCGTAATGGGCGTTGCATTGCGGGAAGTCCGCGATCACCCGCACCAGCGCCAGCGCCAGGAACGGCAGATAGGTGAGCGGCGGGACATCCGGCTCGAGCCTGCCGTTCAGGTGACGGCGCAGCGACTCGAGCTCCGTGACATCGACTTCCTCGACGTACGCGAAATGCGGGATGTTGCGCTTGCTCTCGCTCATGCGCTGGGCGATGAGACGCCGCACGCCGATGACCTTGATCTCCTCCGTGGCACCGGTCGCGCCCGGGCGCTCAGTGGAGCGAGTCGGGCGGATGGCCGCGGAAGCGCCCTGAGCGGACGGGGCGTGCAACGCCCTCACCGGGAAGGCGATGGCGCCCGAGCGGGCGGCATGGGCCTCGAGGTCCTGGCGCAGGATGCGTCCCTGGGGACCGCTGCCCTGGATCGTCCTCAGGTCGATGCCGGCCTCGCGCGCCTTGCGGCGGATGGCCGGGGAAGTCATGACGCGGCCGCGGAGGGCGGCCGCCCCCGCGGACACACTCGCGGAATGCTCCACTCCATTGCCCGATGCTCTCGCCGGCGCCGCGGCCCGGCTGCTGGGCGGCGCCTCGGCATCGCGATCCCTCGCGGCCGCGGTGTCCGCCGCCGCGGCGCCTTCGCCGGTCTCGAACACGATCAGTTCCGAGCCCACCGGGACCAGATCGCCCGGCTGTCCGGTGGTCGACACCACCTTGCCCGTGACCGGGGACGGCACTTCGACGGCCGCCTTCTCGGTCATGACCTCGACCAGCACCTGCTCCTCGGCGACCACGTCTCCCGGCTGGACGCGCCAGCCGACGATCTCGGCCGAGACCGTGCCTTCGCCGAGATCCGGCAGCTTGAATACATAACGGCTCATCGCGCCTCCATCACGCTCTGGATCGCCGCGATAATACGCTGAGGTCCCGGGAAGTAGTCCCACTCGAAGGCATGCGGGTAGGGAGTGTCCCAGCCGGTGACCCGGGCGATCGGCGCCTCGAGGTGCCAGAAGCATTCCTCCTGGACCGTGGCCGACAACTCCGCGCCGAAGCCGCTGAAGCGCGTCGCCTCGTGCACGATGACACAACGCCCCGTCTTGCAGACGGACGTGCAGAGCGTATCGGTATCGAGCGGCACCATCGACCGCACGTCGATGATTTCGGCATCGGCTTGCGCGAGTCTCACGGCGGCCTCCACCACATGCACCATGGTGCCATAGGTCAGCACGGTGACTTCACTGCCCGGGCGAACGATCTCGGCTTTGCCGATCGGCACGGTGTAGTGGCCGTCCGGCACCTCTCCCTTGGGATGCGTGCTCCAGGGCACGGCCGGCTTGTGCGGATCCCCGTCGAAGGGTCCGTTGTACAGCCGTTTCGGCTCGAAGAACACCACCGGGTCCTCGTCTTCGATGGAACTGATGAGCAGGCCCTTGGCATCGTAAGGGTTGGAGGGCATCACCACCTTGATGCCGCAGACATGGGTGAATACGCCTTCCGGGCTCTGGGAATGGGTCTGTCCGCCGCGGATACCCCCGCCGCACGGCGTGCGGATCGTCACCGGGGCGGAAAACTCCCCCGCCGTCCGGTAGCGCAGGCGCGCCAGCTCGCTCACGATCTGGTCGAAGGCCGGGTAGATGTAGTCGGCGAATTGGATCTCGGCCACCGGCCTGAGGCCATTCACGCCCATGCCGATCGCCGCTGCGACGATGCCGCCCTCGGAAATCGGGGTATCGAGCACGCGGTGCTCGCCGTGCTTTCTTTGCAGCCCATCGGTGCAGCGGAACACGCCGCCGAAATATCCGACATCCTCCCCGAACACCACCACGCGCTGATCACGCCCCAACATCACGTCGAGGCCCGAGTTGATCGCCTGTACCATGTTCATCCGGGCCATGGCTCAACCCTCCCCCGCCACATCGAGGCCGCCGGAGGCCGCTGCGGTGGCCCCGGCGCGCTCCTGCATGAGCCGCCGCAGCTCCTCGCGCTGATGCTGGAGATTGGGCGGCATCTCGTGGAAGACGTCCTCGAACATGCTGAGCGGGTCGAGCGAGGGACCTTCGGTCAGGGTGCCGTAGGTCACCGCTTCCTTCCAACAGGCCGTCACGTGCGCCTCGAGCTCCTTCTCGAGCCCCTGGTGGCGCTCCTGCGACCACTCCCCCAGATGGATCAGATGCTCTTTCAGCCGCTGGATCGGGTCCCCGAGCGGCCAGGCCTGCCATTCCTCCTTCGGCCGGTAGCGCGAGGGGTCGTCGCTGGTGGAGTGCGCCGCGGCGCGGTAGGTGACGAGTTCGATCAAGGTCGGACCGCCGCTTGCGCGCGCGCGCTCCGCGGCCCACTGGGTCACTGCGTACACAGCAAGGAAATCGTTCCCATCGACGCGCACCCCGGGGATGCCGTAGCCCGGTCCGCGCTGGGCGAAGGTGCGCCGCTCGCCGCCGGCGAAGCCCTGAAAGCTCGAGATCGCCCACTGATTATTGACCACGTTGAGGATCACCGGCGCCTGATAGACCGCGGCGAAGGTCAAGGCATGGTGGAAATCAGCCTCGGCGCTCGAGCCCTCGCCGATCCAGGCGGCGGCGATATGGTCCTCGCCCTTGATGGCCGCGGCCATCGCCCAGCCCACGGCCTGGGGAAACTGCGTGGCGAGGTTGCCGGAGATCGAGAAGATGTTGCTCGCCGCCGAGTGATACATGATGGGCATCTGCCGCCCGCGGCACATGTCATGCGTGTTGGACAGGCACTGGCACATCAGGTCCACGAGGCTCTTGCCGCGCACGATGAACAATCCCTGGGTGCGATAGGACGGGAAGAGCATGTCCCCGGGCTGCAGCGCCATGGCCTGCGCCACCGCCACGGCCTCCTCGCCGGTGGATTTCATGTAGAAGGAGATGCGCCCCTGGCGCTGCATGCGCTGCATGCGGTCATCGAACAGGCGCGTCAGCAGCATGTGACGCAGCGCCACCTGCAGGTCCTCGGGCTCGAGGTGCGGGTTCCAGGGCCCCACGGCCTGCCCCTGCTCATCGAGCACCCGCACCATCTCGGTCCCCAGGGCCTCGATCTCGACCGCCGGCACCCGGGTATCGGGGCGGGCCACGGCGCCGGGTGCGGATATCCGCACATAGCTGAAATCCGGCTTCTCCCCAGGGCGGGCCGGAGGATGGGGAACATGCAGGCGCGATTGCCTCATGATGAAGGGACCTCGTCACCGCCAAGGTTTGGCGCGGTGCAAATCTTACCGCCCTAAACGTGCAATGCACGTTCCAATCGATTCGTCATCGGGCCAGGTGGCGCAACGGGCATCTCATGGAAGCCCGCAGACCCCCCAAGCCCCCGGGGTCCCCGCACTCGACGCTCTCGCGTTCCGCCCCCCATAATGAACGCATGAAGCCCCTTCATACCGCCCGTGGCGTCGTGCTCCGCAGGGCGCCGGAGCGATCCACACCACAGCCCCCGGCCCCCCATCCGGGCTCTCCGGCACGCGTACGGGTGGGGCGCGAGGTCGCGGGGCGCGGCGGCAAGGGGGTCTCGGTCATCACCGGCCTGCCGCTGGCGGGCGCGGAGCTCGAGGCGCTCGCCCGTCAGCTGAAGAAGCTCTGCGGCGCGGGCGGCGCGGTGCGCGATGGGGTGATCGAGATTCAAGGTGATCACCGCGACCGCCTGGTCGCCGAGCTCTCGAGCCTGGGCTACGAGGTCAAGCGCGCCGGCGGCTGAGCCTGTCCGGGCCCCGAGGCGAGAGGTCCGGCGGCTTCGTGCTCACTGCGCCCGGGGGACCGGGTAGTGGGCGAAGATCTCGGTCACGGCCCGGTCGAGCGCCACATCCGGATGATCCATGACGCGCGAGGTGACCTCCGCGGCCGTGGTGCCGCTCCAGATGGCCATCCGATCAGGCGCATTGATGACGGTGATGGTCAGCGCCGCGGTGGTGACCGTGCGCACGTCATTGTAACCGCCCCAGCAGCAGCCCCCTCCCCAGCCCCACCCCGCACCGTAGGGCCAACCCCAGCCCCAGCCATAGGGTCCCCAGTAACCCGCCGCGTACATCGGCGCGATGCCCCCGCCCTCGAGGTGGTCGTGGCGGGTGATGCGGAAGTCCACCAGCAGGTCGGGCCTCTCGCCGGCTGGCGCCAGCGAATAACCACGCGCCTGCATCTGTTGGGTCACGTCCCGCTCGAGCCGCTGCGTGGTCAACGAGCTGTACGGGCCGGTATCCGTGCCCGGGCGCTTGACGTAGGCGAACGTGTGCGCGCCGACCAGATTGGCGCCCAGCGCGGTGCGCGTGCGCACCACCGGTCCGGTGGCGCAGCCGGCGAGCAGAGCGGCCATTGCGCCCAGGACGACGAGCCCGATCTTTTTGTGCGTCCCGCGTGTGGACTTCGAGGCTATCATGGTTGTCTCCAATACTCTCTGACCGGCACAACGCCCGGAAGTTCACCGCGTTGACACGCACGCCCGGGATCGAGGCGAAGGCGGCAAGTCTATCCCACGGCAGGGGAAAGGCCCATCGGATCCCGGGCACCGCTCAGGCTGACAGGAGGAGCGGCTGCGCCTCGCGGTGCTCGGTCTGCGGCACGGCCGCCTCGATCGCCGCGGCTCCCGCCAGATCGACGATCCGCCCGCGGCGCAAGAGCAGACAGCTCGACCCGCTGCGTGATTTGGCCAGGATCTTCATCTCCCGCAGGCTCTCGAGCACCGCCTCGGCGCTCACCGGCTCGAGCCCGTCCACCTCGACCGCGCCGATCGACACTGCGAGCAGCGGGAAGCGCCGCCGGCCGCCTTCGCGGTCGTGCCCCTCGAATCCGCCGTCGAGACGATGCTCGGTGAGATGGAAGTTGAGCAGCGACGCCGCGAGCTCCTCGATCATCGCCGTGAGCCGCGGTTGCCAGTCCTGGCTGCGCAGCAGGCACACGAAGTCATCTCCGCCCACGTGACCGACGAAGTCCACCGGCTGGCGCACCGAGCGCGCGATCACCTGTGAGACGTGCAGCAGCACCTGGTCGCCGCGCGCATAGCCGTATTGATCGTTGTACGGCTTGAAGTGATCGATGTCCACGTGGCAGGCGACGAAAAAGCGGCGCCGCTGCACCCACTGGGAGAGCTGTGTCTGGATCTGCAGATTGCCCGGCAAGCCCGTCAGCGGGTTGCAGTGCATGGCCATCTGGATCTGCTGGGCCGTCAGCTGGCGCAACAGATCCATGGCCCTGCCGAGGCCGAGATACCGGCCGCCCCGCGTGATGATGAACTCTTCCCGCTGCTGCTCCGCGGGGCGCGCGGTGACCATGCGGCCGACCTGCTCCAGGCGCGCGCGGGACTCGATCAGCATCGGGTCGGGCGTCATGACGCTGGTCACGGGCCTGCGGTTGAAGATCTCGGGGCGCAGCGGGCGGCTCAGAAAAATGAGCAGCTGGTCGCGATAGACGATGCCGATGGGTCGCGGCGTTCCGCTCGCCTCGATCACCGCGAGCGCGCTCCACCCGGGATGCTCGCGGAACAGCTCCGTCACGGCCGCCACCGGAGTGTCGGCGGGGATCGGGGGAACCGGCAGCAGCAGATCCTCGGCGCTGCCGGCCGCGGGAGCCGCGCGACCCGCCTCCAGGCCGCTCAACACTTCGGGATTGAATTCGGGCACGCGGCGCGGCCGGCTGAGGTAATACCCTTGGAGATAGTCGACGCCCTGATCGAGCACTATGGCGCACTGCGCGCGATTCTCGATGCCTTCGGCGATGACGCGGCACCCCGTGACCCGTCCCAT
>JAJYDK010000104.1 GCA_021777555.1 Pseudomonadota bacterium
TGACTTGCGCGGTAGGTCACACCGGTAAAGTCGGCCGGATTCGCCGTTCTCAGGCTCAGGTAGCGCGTCAGTTGGGTCTGAGAGGCGACGTCCACGATCTGCACGCGACGATTCTCCTGCCGGCCGCGCGCCGTCGAGTTGCTCGCGATGGGCAGCGCATCTCCCGCGCCCTGATAATAGATGTCGTAGCCCGGCACGCCGCGGGCGGCGAAGATCGCGGCGACCACCCGGGCGCGCGCTTCGGACAAGCGCTTCGCCCAGAGCGGGTCCGACGTTTGGGCCGCGTGCGCCACGATCAGCACCTTGCGGTGCTCGGCGGCGGCGATGGCCTGGGGCGGCGCCTTGGGGCCGAGCGAGGCGACCAGTTCACGGGGGGTGTATTGAGCGGCGATCTGCTCGAGATGGCCGCGGGCCCCGGGTACCAGGCGCGCCGAATGCGGCGCGAAGATCACGCTCTGATCCTGGATCTGCACGTCGAGCCCTAGCGTGTGCTTGCCGCTCACCCCGAGCTTCGCCGGCGTGATGGTGGCGCTGGCGAGTTCGAGGTGATCCTTCTGTGCGATCCGGTACAGCGTGCAGCGACGCACGTCCATGCTGTGGCCGATCAGTCCCCCGACGGTTGCGCCGACGGCCGCCCCGACCAGCGCGCCCTTGTCGTTCTTCTCGACGCGATGGCCGACGAAGGCGCCGACCAGCGCGCCGGTCACAATTCCGATGTCACCGGCGTTGTTCGAGCAGGGACTGGGATTGTCGAAGAGATCGGTGACTTGGTGCTGCATCGTGGCGAGAAACTGCGGCTCGTGTACCCCCGAACTCGTCACGCAGCCGCTCAGGACGAGCAGCACGGCGCCGCAGAGGAAGGCCCGCATCCGCGCTCTCATCGCTCCCCCCGGCTGCGACCGATCGAACTGACTGCATCGATTGCGCTCTGCGTTCGCAACGTCGGCATTACCCGGCACCTCGCGTTGTTCTGCTTTTGGCGCGTCCCTGCCGATACATACCCTCGTATGCTTGCGGACAGTGGCTTCGCGGGCAACCCCCCCAAACGGGGGGATCCACGTTGCGCTGCGGGATGCAAGTATCGAACACCGTAAGTGATCGATAGCCGGGGGACCCCCGTGGGCAAGCGTTGGGTATCCGCAATGCTCGTGCTGCTGGCGATGATCCCTGCGGTCAGAGCGCAGCAGCCGAGCGATCCATTCAGCGGCCAGGTCGCGCGTGCCACGCAGTCTCCGGGGGGGCTCAGCGCGCTGCTCGGTGTGACGCTGCCAGCGCCCCACATGCCGCAAGCCATGGCCGCAGCTCTCGCCCAAGCGCCGCCGGCCGTCATCGCCCTCGCCCACTCGCCGCCGGCCGGTGCGCCGGCGGGGGCGGGGCTCTCAACCGCAGCGGCGCGGCGGCAGGCGATCCGCGAGAACCACCTCGGCGTCGAGTACGATAAGGGTATCGGCGAGCCGCAAAGCGCCGCCCTGGGCGCCTACTGGTTCGACCAGGCCGCGCGCCTCGGGTACGCCAAAGCGCAGTACAACCTCGCGAGCGACTACTACTCCGGACGCGGTGTGCCGCAAAACTACGCCAAAGCCAACGTATGGTTCAGAGTCGCTGCCCGCCAGGGCTACAAATGGGCCGAGTGGTCGCTGGGGCGGGATGAGTACTACGGCCGCGGCGGGCCGAAAAACTGGCCGCGTGCGCTCTATTGGCTCCAGCGGGCCGCAGCCCGCGGTCTGCACACTGCGGAGCTCGGTGGTGTGCTGCAGGTCTGGCAGCGCCAGCGCCGGGAGCGCGCCGAGGCACGGGCAGTGCCGCCCTCGAACGGCTGCACCAGCCAGAGCGGGCCGCGGCAGCTCACGGTGATCGACGAATCTCCAGATGCGAAGCGAATCACCGAGGTCGACATCGACGGCAGCCCCTCGCCGCTGTTCGGCGTGAACGAATTCCTCGCGCCCGGCCAGGAGATGGTCTTCCCGACCTTTCCGTACGCGGCCGACCCCGAAAACTACACCGTCACGCTGGTCGGGATCTTGCACTCCTTCCTCTACCGCGTCCGGTCCTGCAATCAGATGACGATCGTCTTTCGGCAGTAGGGGCGGCATTCCGATATCGCGCATGCGCATTTGTCATCGGCGCACCGCTTCAGTACATTCGAGCGCAGAGCGCATCGGGGCGGGTTCTTCGTCCGGGGAGGCGGCGGACCACTAACCGAGCCGGAGGCGCCCCGATCACGTCGACAAAGAAGAATCGCATGCACGTCCTGCTGGTGGATGATCACGCCTTGTTCCGCGGTGGCTTGCGGCTACTGCTCGCCTCGCTCCGTCCGGAGGTGCGTTTCCTCGAAGCCGCGAACATCGAGGAGGCCCTGGCGCAGGCGCGCGAGCATCAAGACCTGCGGCTCTGTCTGCTCGATCTAGACCTGAAACAAGATCACGGACTGCCGGCCATTGGCCAGATCAGACAGTGCGCGCCCAATGCCGCCGTCGTGATCGTTTCGGCGGCAGATGATCCGGTCACGATTCGCGCATGCATCGATGCGGGCGCCATGAGCTACATCACCAAGAGCGCCTCGCCGCAAGTATTGACGCTCGCCCTGCGGCGCGTGCTCGATGGGGAGGTGTTCCTGCCGCGCAGCCTGCAAGCCGAGATCGGCGGGTCTGCGACCTGCGCGCCCACCCTGAGCCCGCGCCAGCAGCATGTGCTCGCCGGTCTCAACCGGGGCCTTTCGACCAAGTCAATTGCCCGGGAACTGGCGCTCTCCGAGCACACGGTCAAGGAATACCTCTCTGAAATCTTCCGCCTCCTCGAGGTGCACAATCGCACCGAGGCGGTCATCAAGGCGAGCCTTCTGCGCCTGCACCCGCATGCTTGAGGACGCCCACCTCGATCGCAGACAGCGCGCGGAATTGCGTGACGAGCTGCTCACGCTGCACGCCCGCATTCTGCTGCGCATGCCTTTTTTCGAGCTGGCGCTGATCGGAGCGGTCGCTTGGATCGTACTGCCCGACGTCGCGTTATCCGTGTTCCTCGTGTGGGCTGGATTCGCGCTCGGTGTCGAGTGCGTGCGCGCCGCAACGGCGCGCTGGGCACTGCCGAGATTCGCTGCGAACCCGCCGCCGCACATCCATAGGGTGTTCATGGCGCTCGATGCGGCCGCCGGGCTCGCGACCGGTTCGGCGGCCGTGCTGTTCCTCGCGCACATCCCGATCCTCTCACAGGCGATTCTGGAAACGACGCTGTATACCGTTGCCGGCGCCGGTGTCGCCGTCGCGGTGTCTTCCAAGCGTTTGCTGGGCGCGTACTCTGGGCTGGTTTTGCTCTGCGCCGCCGCGGCTTGGAGCATGGCCCACTCGGGTAAAGCGCTGGTGGTAATCGCCCTTACCGCCGCGTACTGGCTGTTCCTCATCGGCGTGTCGGCGGACAGCGAGCGGCTACTGCGCCGTTCGCTCGACATTCGCTGTCAGCGCGATGCGGCGCTGCGCGCGCTCGAGCAGCGCAATCAGGAGTTTCAAGAGGTGGCCGGGCGCGCTGAGCGCGCGGCGCTCACGCGAGCCCGCGTGCTGGCCGCCGTCAGCCACGATCTGCGCCAGCCGCTGCACGCGCTGTCGGCCTACAGCGCGGTGCTGCTGGCGAACCCGAGTGCTCAGACGCTGCGTGAGGCCGGGCACAACATCGACACGCTGGTGCGCTCGCTCGGGGAGATTCTGGGCGAGCTGTTCGACCTGTCGCGACTCTCAAGCGGCGGTTACCGCCTGCAGCATGA